>DASPKW010000272.1:0-32714 GCA_035627895.1 Tepidisphaeraceae bacterium
GTTCCAGTCGGGACTGGTGTCCCCGACCCACGTCGCGTCCGCCCGGGCGGTGGTGCCGCCGAGCGGGGCGAGTTCGGCAATCGCCAAGCTCGCGGCGAGGGCCAGTGCCGCCCGACTCATGGCGCCGCGACCGTACAAAGATTGGGCGAAACGATTGCATGACCCTCGGCGCATTTTTCTCTCCTCGTTCGACATGGCTCTCTCTCCTCCAGAAGCGGCGACCGGGCGCAGCGACTCGCACTGACGTGCCCGGTTTCTGGTGTCAGCGCAACGTGCGGATGTCCGGCACTAGGCAGATGTGGTTTTAAGAAGCTATCCCCAGCCTCCACGGTGAGCAATAAGATTCTTTCGGAATGCATAAAAAGCTCATCGCTCCATGCGCGGATTCACACCCAACCCCAGAAAAACGCCCTATAACTCGGAAATGCGGGCGAAAAACTGCACGAGAGAAGAACTTTATTCTTGACGACGAAGCCGCGTGGTTACATTATTTTCATTCTGCACCAAATAAAGATGGGGTAATAAACGATCTTCATCGGAACTCTTTCGCAACCGTAATGCGGGTCGATTGAGTAGAACTTGGCGACATCGACGATCTCTCGACCCCGCGCGGCTGGGCTGAACTGCCTGTTCGCAGCCTTACCATCCTCTTCGCATGGCCAACTCGACCTACCTCAGACAGATGCACCAGCGGCGGATCATCCAGGCCGTCGCGCGCTGTGGCGAGGTCTCCCGCTCCGGACTGGCCCGCGCCACGGGCATGAGCCAGCCGACTGTCAGCCGGATCGTGGAGCAACTCCTTTCCGAGCACGTCCTGGTCGAATCCACGGTCGCCGACAGCGCCGCGGCGAATCGGTCGGACAAGCCCGTCCTCGGCCGTCCGTCCGTGGGCCTCAAACTCGACCGCCAGCGCCCGCGCTTCTGCGTCATGCAGGTGGGCGTGCGCTTCACCCGGCTGGCGGTCCTCCCCGTGGCGATCCCCGGGGAAGACCGGTGGGACGATGAATTCCCGACCCCCGGCTCGGCCGACGAGTGGATTCGCCAACTCGCGCGAGTCTGGGAGCCCCACGCGAAGAAGGGGCTGCGCGTGATGGTCAGCCTGCCCGGCGTCGTCGACGAGCAGTCGGGCAAGGCCTACCTCTCCCCGAATCTGCGGTGGCTCGAAAGCCTGGACCTCGGGGCGGCGCTCCGCGACGTCTTCGGGTCGCAGCCGATCTTCAAGCACGAGATCCGCCTGCTCGCATTAGGCCAACTCGCCACCGAGCCGGACGCGGGCGATTTCCTGCTCGTCGACTCCGGCAACGGCGTCGGGGCGGCGGCGATCATCAACGGGAAACTCTTCAAGGGCACGCTGCCCCTGTGCGGCGAGATCGGCCACATCGCCGTCCCGGGCAACCATCGCCCGTGCGGCTGCGGCGCCACCGGCTGCCTGGAAACGCTCGTCTCGCGCGGCGGGCTGCTGACCAGTGCGGCCGAACACGGCGAGCCGGCGACCTGGCCCGAACTGGTGAAGGAACTCACGGGCAAGGAGATCCCGCGCTGGCTCAAGCACACGCTCGAGAACACGGCCGTGAACATCGCGGGCGCGCTCAATTTGTTCGGGCTGCGCAACGTCGTCCTGACCGGCGCGTTCGCCGAGCTGCCCCAGTCGACCGTCGACTTCCTGAGCGAGTCCGTCCAGGAACACTCGATGTGGGCCCGGTTCGGCCAGGTCGCCGTCCGCGCCGCCCGGCGACACCGCCAGGCCGGGATGGTGTCGGTCGCCCTCGAGGAAATCCTGTCGGCGTGACGCCCCCGGGGGGCCGTAAGGAGGGGAGGGCGAGGCTCCGCCCGAGCCGTTCTTCGAAATGCGCGGGGTGCCCCCGCGGCTCGGACGGAGCCTCGCCCTCCCCATCCGCGCGGCACGGGGCGGCCGGTTAAAGGCGAACACGAAGCCATTTATCGGGTAAAGTGTGAGGAGGGCGACGGTCGTCCAGCCGGAGTCCTCCGAGGCACACCCCTTGATGAGCACCCGACCATCCCCTCGTTTACTTCACCGGCGACTCCTCGCGTCGGTCATCGCTTGCGCCTTCATCGCCACCGGGGCCCGCGGGCAAGTGACCGCGACGCTCGACGTCGACGTCAGCAAACCGGGCCCCGTGATCCCCGACACCTTCTTCGGCCTGATGACCGAGGAGATCAACTACAGCTACGACGGCGGCCTCTACGCCGAGCTGATACAGAACCGCACGTTCCAAGACCCCGGCCCGCGCGGCGCCGGCGGCACCCCGATCCACTGGTCGGTCGTCGGCCCCGGAAAGGTGACCGTCGACGACGCCGGCCCGGTCAACCCCGCGCTCCCGCTGAGCCTCCGACTCGAGCTCACCGGCGCGGAAGCCGGCGTCGCCAACGACGGCTTCTGGGGCATCCCCGTCCGCCCGGACACGACCTACGCCGTCACGTTCTACGCCAAGGCGAGCGACGGCTTCGCCCCGCCCATCACGGCCTCGATCCGCACCGACGCGGGCGACGCCATTGTGGCCAAGGCGCAGACCGAGCAGGTGACCGGCGCGTGGCGGAAGTACACGCTGACCCTCAAGACCGGCCGCGACGCGCCCGCGACGGCCAAGGCGCGATTCGTGTTGTCCGCCTCCGGCACCGGCAGCGTGTCGTTCAGTTACGTCTCGCTCTTCCCGCCGACCTACCGCGGCGCGCCCAACGGATTACGGCCGGACCTGATGGAATTACTCGCGGGCCTCAAGCCCAAGTTCGTCCGCTTCCCCGGCGGCAATTACGTCGAGGGCAACCGGTTTTCCGACCGGTACAACTGGAAGCAGATGATCGGCCCGCCCGACCAGCGGCCCGGCCACATGGGCTGTTGGGGCTACCGATCGTCGGACGGGATGGGCGTCCCGGAGTTCCTCCTCTGGTGCAAACAGCTCGACGCCGAGCCCGTCCTCGGAGTCTTCGCCGGGTACGTGCTCAACGGCGACCACTTCAAGGCCGGCACGCCGGAGATGGCGCTCTACACGCGCGAGGCGCTGGAGCAGATCGAGTACATCGCCGGCCCGGCCGACAGCGAGTGGGGCCGCCGCCGCGCGGCCGAAGGGTTCCCCGAGCCGTTCAAGCTGCGCTACGTCGAGATTGGCAACGAGGACTGGTTCGACCGCTCCGGCAGCTACGACGGCCGGTTCGCCCAGATGGCCAAGGCGATCCGCGAGCGCTACCCGCACCTCCAGATCATCGCGTCCGCGCCGGTGAAGAGCTTCAAGCCCGACCTCTACGACGACCACTTCTACCGCAGCGCGCGGCAGTTCCTACAGATGACGTCCCACTACGACCCGCGGCCGGCCGGCGCGCCGCAGCTGACGTTTCACGCCGGCTCGTGGAGCGGCCGGCAACCCGATGGCGTCAAGACGTTCGTCGGCGAGTGGGCGACGCAGGAAGGCTCGCCGACGCCGACCCTGAACGCCGCGCTCGCCGACGCCGCGTTCCTGCTCGGCATGGAGCGGAACGCCGACGCCGTGACGATGCAGGCCTACGCCCCGCTGCTGGCGAACGTGAACCCGCCCGACCCGGCCAAGGGCTACCCGAAGGGCTGGCAGTGGCACACGAACCTGATCGGGTACGACGCGCTGCGGAGCTTCGGCTCGCCCAGCTACCACGCCCAGGCGATGCTCGCCCAGAACAAGGGCGACGTCGTCCTGACGACGAAACTGGACGTTTCGCCACCGGGCACGGTCGCCCGGCAGGGCGCGATCGGCGTCGGCGCGTGGCGCACGCTGAGCGAATACACGGACATCACCGTGTCCGCGCCCGCCGGCCAGCAACTGTTCGCCGCCGATTTGTCCAAGGACGCGAGCGCGTGGAGCGTCACGGGCGGTGATTGGAAGATCCAGGACGGGGCGATCCGCCCCGCCGCCGGCGACCGGGAATCGTGGGCCATCATTGGCGATCCGACGTGGACGGACTACACGATCCGCCTGCGCGCCCGGAAGCTCGCCGGTCGCGAAGGGTTCCTCGTCCTCTGGCACGCGGTCGACGGCGACAACTATCACTGGTGGAACGTCGGCGGGTGGGACAACTCGCTCGCCCGCGCCGAAGTCAGCGACGGCGGCGACCGCCACTCGTACGGGCCCCGCGCGCCGTTCAAGGTCGAGGTCGGCCGCTGGTACGACGTGCGGGTCGAGGTCACCGGCCGGCGCATGCGGGGGTTCATCGACGACAAACTCGTGACCGACTCGGCGTGCGACCGCGCGCCGGCCGCGCCCGCCGTCGTCGCGACGGCGACGCTCGACAAGGCCACGCAGACCGTGATCGTCAAAGTGGTGAACGCCGGCCGGTTCCCGGTCGACGCGGCCGTCAACGTCCGCGGCGCGGGCCGCCTCGACTCGACCGCCCGCGCGGTCGTGCTGGCCGGCCCCCCGAAGGCCGTGAACACGGTCGACGAGCCGCGAAAGGTCGCCCCGCAGGAGGAAGTCGTACAGGGCGTGTCGACCGCCTTCCGCCGCACGTTCCCGCCCCACTCGCTCACGGTGCTCCGGATCAAGCAGGCGCAGCGATGAACGTCGGGCACAGAGAATCAGCCGTGCCCCACTGAAGTGGGCACACCGGCGAACCTGCCGCGGCCTGATCAGAACCAGAACTCCACCGTCCCCGCCGTCCCGCGCTTCTTCATCTCCGCGAAGTCGCGCCACGCGACGTGGCCGTCCATGAACAAAATGTTCCCGCCCGCCGGCTGGTTCTTCCGCCCGTCCATGTGGCTGGTCAGGTGCGGGTACTGGTACCCGCCCTTGGCGTCCCACTTCCCGAGCGCCCCGACCACGCCGTCGGTCGCCAATTCGATCTCGGCGCTCGACCCCGACTTGGTCACCGGGTCGCGCTTGGGCACGGTCGACGTCTGGTAGTTCTTGTCGGTCAGGACCGGGTACTTGACCGGAAGCGGGTCGTACCGCTGGTGGAGCATGAAATACCCGAAGACCGAGTAGTTGGGGTTGTAATCCCACAGGCCGTCGACGTCCTGCTCGGGGTAGACCGGGCAGTAGAACACGCCACGGTTGCCGCCCGCCGCGACCAGTGCATCCCGCGTCTGGGTGGGCACGTCCCACAGCCACGACCCGCCGAGCTGGTTGTGCTGGGGCAGCTTGCCCTTGTTGTCGTTGGCGTACATCAGGTACGTCTGGCCGATCGTCCGCATGTTGGACTTGCACTTGGCGTCCAGGGCCTGCCGCCGGGCCTTGGACAGCGAGGGGAGCAGGATCGAGATCAGCAGGGCGATGATCCCGATGACCACGAGGAGCTCGACGAGCGTAAAGGCGCGACGCGTCCCCCGGGTTCGACGGGCAGAGGCGGACGGCGTGTGAACGGCAGAAACAGGCTTCATCGAGACCTCCGGGCGGCGCGGGGGTGCGCCACAGACGTGAATCAAGCGGAGTCACCCGCGGCTGTGGCGATTTGAGTCCGCGGCAACTCGATCGATATGACCACCAGAAGGTAGAGGCCTCCCGCCCTACCATCAATAAGATTCTTTCTGAATGCATAAAACTGAAGGTGGAGCGCAAAATACCTCAGGCTGTGGGCACCCCGTTTTCGCCGTCTTTCGTACGGCTTAACTCTTTATCTGAGAAAATGTTGTGGCGTCCTTGGGGCTCCCCAAGTGTCATCTACTTTGGGCCCAACGGTAGGGGGCCGACGTAATACGTCGGAGTTGGATTGCGGCCAAAGGGTTGGTGCTGGTGACGTGGCGAGTCGATCAGCGGGGGGTCGCCAAAGGTTCGTTCATGGCCGGACAGAGCCGGCCCGCGCCGCGATGCCGGCGCCGTCGGCGAACGGTAAAGCGGGAGGTTTATACGGCCGAAGACCAGACGGGGGTACCACCGACGCCGGGGTTGATTCCCGGCGCGGTGTTGCCCGTTCCCGCGATCGCTCACGCTCGTCATGCCGTCAACCGACCGTCGAATCCCGTATGGCCTGCTCGTCCTCTGGGCGGCGGCCGTTGCATTCGGACTGTCGCGGCTGCGCGCCTTCGAATCTACGCCGGACGCGGTTGGGACTGTTCCCGCTGTGTGGCCCGCGAACGTCGGCGTCGCGCGGTCCGACGGATCGCCCGCGCTCGTCCTCGCCGTCCACCCGCGCTGCCCGTGCTCGCGGGCGACGATCGGAGAGCTGGCCAAGTTGATGACCGACTGCCGCGGGCGCGTGACCGCGACCGTGCTGATGCTCCGGCCGGCGGGCGTGCCCGCGGGGTGGGAGCGCACGGGCCTGTGGGACGCGGCGGCCGCGATCCCGGGCGTGACCGTGGTCGCCGACGACGCCGGCCGGGCGGCCGGGCGGTTCGGCGCCGCGACGAGCGGGCAGGCGCTCCTGTATGGCGCGGACGGCCGCCTGCTGTTCGCCGGCGGCATCACCGAGTCGCGCGGGCACTCGGGCGACAACGCCGGCCGCTCGGCCCTGACCGCGTCGATCCTCGGGGGCGCGCCCACCGACACGAGCGCCGTCGTCCGAACGCCCGTCTACGGTTGTCCGCTGTTCGACCTCCCCACCACCTGCACTTCCAAGGAAGGGCCACCCGCGTGTCACACCAAGTAGCCCCCGTCGCGGCGGCCGGGGCGTCCGACGCGCCGCCGGCGTCGCCCGTCGCCGACGCGCTGGCGGCCGAGTTCTACGAGGCCCACCGCCAGTCCGTGTACCGGCGGACCGACCGCGTGTTCGCACTGCTGATGGCGATCCAGTGGGTGTTCGGCATCGTCGCCGCGGTCTTCATCTCGCCGTACACGTGGGTCGGGACGGCCAGCCAGGTCCACCCGCACGTGTGGGCGGCGGTCCTGATCGGTGGCGCGATCAGTTCGTACCCGATCGTGCTCGCGCTGACGCGGCCGGGCCGGCCGTCGACCCGGTACGTGATCGCCGTCGCCCAGATGCTCTGGTCGGCCCTGCTGATCCACCTGACCGGCGGGCGTATCGAGACGCACTTCCACGTGTTCGGGTCGCTCGCGTTCCTCGCCTTCTACCGGGACTGGCGCGTGCTCGTGCCGGCGACGGTCGTGGTGGCCGCCGACCACTTGCTCCGCGGGCTGTTCTTCCCGCAGTCGGTGTACGGGGTGCTCGACGGGGGGACGTGGCGGTGGCTCGAGCACGCGGGATGGGTCGTGTTCGAGGACGTGTTCCTGTTCGCCGCGTGCATCCGGGGGGCCGCCGAGATGCGCGAGATCGCGCGGCGGGCGGCCGACCTGAACCTGGCCAAGGACGCCGCCGAGGCCGCGACCCGGGCCAAGAGCGACTTCCTCGCCAACATCAGCCACGAGATCCGCACCCCGATGAACGGCGTGATCGGGATGACCGACCTGCTCCTCCGCCGGGGCGGGCTGGGCGAGCACCAGCTCCGCCACGTGCAGGTGATCCGGTCGTCGGCCGACGCGCTGCTGGCGCTGATCAACGACGTGCTGGACTTCTCGAAGATCGAGGCGGGGAAGATGGAGTTGAGCTGCGTCGACTTCGACCCGCGCGCCGCGGTCGAGGACGTCGCCGCGCTCCTGGCCGCGCGGGCGGCCGCCAAGGGCCTCGAGTTCGTGTGCGACGTCCACCCGGCCGTCCCGGCGCGCGTGCACGGCGACCCGGACCGCCTGCGCCAAGTGCTGATCAACCTGACGAGCAACGCGATCAAGTTTGCCGACCACGGCGAGGTGGTCGTCCGCGTCCTGCCGGACGCCGCGGGGGACCCGAACGTGCTCAAGTTCGCCGTCCGCGACACCGGGCCGGGCATTCCGCCGGACCGCATGGGCCGCCTGTTCAAGAGCTTCTCGCAGGTCGACGCGTCGACGACGCGGCGATTCGGCGGGACCGGGTTGGGGCTGGCGATCGCGCGGCAGTTGACCGAGCTGATGGGCGGGCACATCGGGGCCGAAAGCCAGCCGGGGCGCGGGTCGACGTTCTGGTTCACCGCCCGCCTGACCCCCGCCACGACGGCCGAGCCGGTGCCGCGCGCGGCGCCGGCCCCGCCGACCGCCGTCACGCTCCGCGGGTTGCGCGTGCTCGTGGTCGACGACCACGCGGCGTCGCGGGAAGTCCTGCGGGACCACCTGTCGGGCTGGGGGTTCGACGTGGACGTGGTCGGGTCGGGCGCCGAGGCGCTCCGGCGGCTCACCGCGGCGGCCGAGGCCGGACGCCCGTTCCGCCTGGCGCTGGTCGACCTGGTCATGCCGGGGATGTCCGGCGACGCGGTCGCCCGCACCGCCAAGGCCGACGCCCGCCTGGCGCCCACGGCGCTGCTGATGGTCACCTCCATGGACAACCCGTTCGACGCGGCCGAGATGCGCCGGACCGGGTTCGCCGCGTGCCTGACCAAGCCGGTCCGCCAGTCGCAGTTGTTCGACGCGGTGATCGGGGTCGTCGGGCAGACGACCGCCACCACCGAGGTCGCGCCCGCGAGCCCCGCGGCCCCCGCGCCGCTCGCCGGCGTGCGAGTCCTGCTGGCCGAGGACAACGAGGTGAATCAGGAAGTCGCCCGCGAGCTGCTGGCGGACGCCGGGTGCCGCGTCAACGTCGTTTCCAACGGCCGCCTCGCAGTCGACGCCGTCCGCGAGCACGTCCGCGCGGAGCCGCGGTACGACGTGGTGCTCATGGATTGCCAGATGCCCGAGCTGGACGGATTTGCGGCGGCCGCGCAGATCCGCGACCTCGAGCGCGCCGCGGGCGGGTCCCGCCGGTTGCCGATCGTCGCGCTGACGGCGAACGCCGTCGAGGGCGACCGCCAGCGGTGCCTGTCGGCCGGTATGGACGGGTACGTGACCAAGCCGGTCGACCCGGAACTACTGGTCCGCACGATCGTGTCGATGATCGACCGTCGGCCGGCCGCGCCCCCGGTCGTCGACGTGCCGAACCGACGCGCGGGCGAGACCCCCGGCCCCGGCGTCCCCACTCCCGCGGGCGCCGAGCCCCCGATCGACGCCGCGTCGCTGCTCCGCCGCTGCCAGGGCAAGTCGGCCTTGGCCGAGCGCCTGCTCGCCAAGTTCGCCGAGCAGCTCGACGCCCAACTGACCGACCTGCGCGACGGCCTGGCGCGGGGCGACCGGGCCGTGCTCGCCCGCGTCGCGCACACGGTGAAGGGGGCCGCCGCGAACATGTCGGCGGCCGACGTGAGCCGGACCGCCGCCGACCTCGAGCGCCTCGCCGCCGCCGCCGAGTTCGACGAGGCGACCGCCCACCTCGACCGCCTGGCGGCGCAGGTGCGCGAGTGCGTCAGTTACATTCCGACCGTGATCGAACGCGTGCGCGGGACGGGTCCCGCCACCGCCGAGCCAAGACCCGAAGTAGTTCCAGGTGCTTGACCCATGCGCGTGCTGATCGCCGACGACGACCCCATCGCCATCGAATTGCTCCGGGACGCCCTGACCGACGCCGGTCACGACGTCGCGTGCGCCGCCGACGGCGCCGCCGCCCTCGCCGCGCTCACGCGCGAGCCGTTCCAGGTCCTGGTCACCGACTGGGAGATGCCCGGCATCGACGGGCTCGGCCTGTGCCGGGCCGTGCGCGGTGGCGCGGCCGGGGCCGGCGAGTACGTCTACGTCATCCTCCTGACCGGTCACGGTTCCGTCGCCGAGCGCGTCCGCGGACTGTCGGCCGGGGCCGACGACTTCATGACCAAGCCGTTCGACCCGGCCGAGCTTCAGGCCCGGATGCAGGCGGCCGAGCGCCTGCTCTCGCTCGAGACGCGCGACGTCGCGATCTTCGCCATGGCCAAGCTCGCCGAGAGCCGCGACGTCGAGACCGGAACCCACCTCGAGCGCGTGATGAACTACGCGCGGATCCTCGCGCAGCAGCTCCCGGCGATCGGCCGGTACGTCGACGAGATCGACGCCGAGTTCGTCCGCCTCGTCTACAGCACCAGCCCGCTCCACGACATCGGCAAGGTCGGGATCCCGGACGGGGTACTGCTCAAGCCCGGCCGCCTCGACGACCGCGAGTTCGAGGTCATGAAGACGCACACGTCGATCGGCGCCCAGACGCTCGACGCGGCGCTCCGGCGGTTCCCGAACGCCAAGTTCCTTCGGATGGCCCGCGACATCGCCGCCTCCCACCACGAGCGGTGGGACGGCAAGGGGTATCCGGCCGGTCTGGCGGGGACGGCGATCCCGCTGGCCGCCCGGATCGTCGCGCTGGCGGACGTGTACGACGCCCTGACGAGCCGCCGGGTGTATAAGAGCGCGTTCGCCCACGACGTGGCGCGCGGGATCATCGTGGCGGACACGGGCACCCATTTCGACCCGGCGGTGGTCGAGGCGTTCGTCGCCGCCGAGGCCGCGTTCGTCGCCGTCCACCGGCAGTACCACGAAGGGCCCGCGGCCATGGCGGCCTGAGCCCGGGAGCGTATACACATGTTGACCCACCGCCACGCGACCCCGACCGTGCTGCTCGTCGACGACGACCCGGTGTCGCTCGCCCTGCTCGAGGCCCACCTCGGCGGGCACGACCTGCGCATCCTGACCGCCTCGTCGGCCGAGGAGGCGATGGGCGTGGTCTCCGGCACGCCCGTGCAGATCGTCATCGCCGACTGGGTCATGCCCGGCGTCAGCGGGCTCGATCTGTGCCGCTGGGTGCGGTCGCGGACCTTCGCCGGGCCGCTCCACTTCGTCATCCTGACCGTTCACTCGGAGACGGACCGCCTGACCGAGGCGTTCGCCGCCGGCGTGGACGACTTCCTGTCCAAGCCGCTCGACGAGTCCGAGCTGCTCGCGCGGCTGCGCGCGTGGACGCGGTTCGTCCGTCTCCAGGAGGACCTGGACGCGCGTCATCGGGAGGCCGCGCGCCTGAACGGCGAGCTCGCCGCCGCCAACGCCCGCCTCGCCGAGCTCGCGACCCGCGACGAGCTGACCCGCCTGCCGAACCGGCGCGAGGCCGTCCGGTGCCTGGACCAACAGTGGGCGGTACACCGGCGGTACGGCCGGCCCCTCGCGTGCGCGATGGTCGACGTCGACCGGTTCAAGTGGGTGAACGACACGTACGGTCACCCGATCGGGGACGACGTGCTCCGCCACGTCGCCGCGGCCCTGCGCCGCGACGTGCGCGACGCCGACGCGGTGTTCCGGCTCGGCGGCGACGAGTTCCTGATCCTGCTGCCCGACTGCGACGCGGCCGCCGCCGCCGCGTGCGCCGAGCGGTGCCGGCGGGCCGTCTGCGACCGCCCGGTAGGCCCGGCCGGCGTCCCGTGCACTGTCAGCATCGGCATCGCGCAGGCGTCGAACGCGACGGCCGGGCCGCACGACCTGCTGCGCGCCGCGGACGAGGCCCTCTACGCCGCCAAGCGCGCCGGCCGCAACGTCGCTCGCGCCGCCGGGTGAGCGGCCGAGGGCCGTCGCGCGTCGCCCGGGCGGCGCGTCGGTCAGTCGCGGCGCCGGCGGGCCAGCAGGCCGACTGCCGCGCAAAGGCCCATCAAGCCGACCGCCCCCGGCTCGGGGACGACGCCGGCGACGAACGTCTGGAACGACGACACGCGCGTGAACACGGACCAGTCAGAATAGCCCGTGCCCGTGCCGTCCGCGTTGAAGTTGACGATCTGCGACGTCAGGCCGGCCAGGTAGTCGACGCCGCTGATATTGAGGATCAGGGCCCCGCCCGAGTCCTTGTCGGCGACCTGGTACTCGGTGTCGAGCGGGACCGGGGAGCCGAACGCGCTGGGGAACGTCCCGACCGTCCCGGCGGGCGCGTCGAAGTCGGTGACCAGCTTGTAGTTCGACGCCGAGTTGTCCGGCGTGGCGACGATGGCCCCGTTGGCCAGCGTCTGGGCGTACGCGTCGACGACGTTGGTGCCCGCGCGCTTGGTCCCCTGCGTGCCGGCGGTCGCCCCGGTCAGGCCGGTGCCGGTCGCGCCGTACCCGACGATCGTCGCCGTCTGGGTCGCCTCGGTGTTGCCGGTGTAGAGGGTGATCGGGGTCACGCCGACGGGCGCCGACGCCAGTTGGACGACGGCGATGTCGTTCTGGGTCGTGTCGTTGTCGAAGTCCGGATGGACCGTCCGGGCAACGACGGCGATGTTCTGGCCGTTGATCGTGAACCCGCCCCCGGGCAGGCCGATGTGGGCGGCCGTCAGGACGTAAACAGAACTGGTGTCCGTCGTGTTGAGGCGGAAGAGGGTGCCGCCGGTGAAGTCGCCGAAGTGGCCGACCGCGTTGTACGAGGCGGAACTGGCCGGCGTGGTGTACGCCGAGTCGGCCCTGTCGTGCCGAATCGTGCCGGCGGTGGCGCTCGGTGCGCACGCGGCACCGGCCAAAACGATTGTCGCAATTCTACAGTAAACGCCGCGCGCCCCTCGCCGTCCGAAACTCGACACGCTCCACCTCCGGGACAATGGCACTTGCGCAAATGACGAACGATCCGCGCGAGTGGGCCCTCCATCTCGCTCGAAGTGTCTAGCAGAACATACCTCAATCGGGCGGCGGTGCCTATCAGAACTTCACCGACCGGCAACAGCCGCGCCGGTTGCCCCTTCCAGAGCAGCCGCGACCGTTGCCCGACCGGACCTCCGTCCGATAACCGTCGTCGGTTCGGCCTGTCCCGCTGGCTTTGACCGCCGGATCGCCGATAATCGATTATGTGGCATGGCCTTAGCCGTCCGTCAGTTCCGGCAGGCACGAGTTCCGGGTTCCCGGGCGTACGACCTCAATGGCACCGACTTCCGATAGAACGACAGGGCGGGAGGACGGCCGGGACGTGCCGGGCGTTCCAGCCCCGTCGTCGGATCTGCACGAGCGGGGCCGCGCGCGCGCCCGCCGCGTCTGGCTGGCGATCGCCACCTCCGTCCTCGCCCGGGCGCTGACGCTCGTCGTCCCGCTCGTGTGCCTGCCCCTGTTCGTCCGCTACCTCGGCCCCGAGGGCTACGGCCTGTACGAGGCGATCGGCGCGCTGGCGGTCTGGCTGACGCTGGCCAACGCCGGGCTGTACCTGGGCCTGCAGAACCGCCTCCAGGAGTGTCTCGTGGCCGGCGACGCCGCGCTCGCGCGCCGGTACGTGTCCAGCGCCACGTTCCTGGTCGGGCTGATCGCCCTCGCGGCGGCCGTCCTGGTCACGGTCGTCGCGCTGGCCGTCGACTGGCAGCGCATCTTCCCCACGCGGTCGCCCGAGCTCGCGGCGCAGCTCGCGCTGGCGTTCTGGGTGTGCGCGGTCTCGACGCTGGCCGGGCTCGCCCTCGGCGTGCCGGCGGTCGTGTACGCGGCCGGGCAGGAGCTCCACGTCGCCAACGCGTGGGAGATGGCGGCCCGGGCCGTGACGATCGCCGCCAGCATCGGCGTCGTGTTCACGCAGTTCGGGCTCGTCGGGGTCGTCGTCGCGACGGCCACGCTGCCGCTCGTCGTCCGGCTGCTGAACTTCGTGTCCATGTTCTGGCGCGAGAAGCCCGAGCTACGGCCGTCGCTCGGCCAGTTCGACCGGCGCCTGCTCGCGCGGACGGTCGCCGACGGCGCGTACGCGTTCGTCCTGCAGGCCGCGGTCGTGATGATCTACCAGGTCGACAAGCTGGTCATCGGGATCGGCCTGTCCCCCGAGGCGCTGGCCCCGTTCGCGGTCGTCGGCCGGCTGTTCCTGATCGCGTACGGCGCGTACCTGGTCGTGTTGTTCGCGCTCTGGCCCGCGTACGGCGACGCGCTGCGCCGCGGCGACGTCGCGTGGGTGCGCCGGGGCGTGCGGCTGACGGTCGGGCTCGGGTGCGGCGGGGTCGCCGCGTTCGGCGTGGCGGTGCTCGCCCTGCGGCCGTGGCTGCTGACGGCCTGGGGCGGCGTGCCGGCCGACTCGGTGTCGGCCGGCACCGTGCTCGCGCTGACCGCGACGTTCGTCTGCCGGGCGTGGGTCGACGCGCGGACGATCGCGCTCAACTCGATCGGCGCGTTCCGGCCGCAGGTCGGCCTGTTCGCGGCCCACGCCGTGCTGAACCTGGCGCTGGCGCTGGCGCTGGTCGGCCCGTTCGGGGTCGCCGGGGTCGCGTGGGCGACGCCGGCCTCGGCCGTGCTGACGAGCGTGTGGGGGTACCCGCGGCTGATGCGGCGGCACGTGTACGACCGGCCCGCACCGGCCGCCGCGGGCGGACCGCCGGGCGATGTGGTAAAGCCGATCGTCCCGATCGAACCGAAGTAGCGAACGTGGAGATGTCCGGTGTCATTGCGCTCCCTGATTAAGCGGTGGTTGCTGAAGCGGGACATGATCCTGAGCCGCCCGCCCGGCACGTTCGCCGTTCCCGGCTACAAGCTCGCCGCCGCCAAGGCCCGGGGCCTTGACGTACGGACGATCGTCGACGGCGGCGCCGCGGTCGGCGACTGGACCCGCATGGCGCGGTCGATCTGGCCGGGCGCACACATCCTCGCGGTGGAACCGCGCGACGACGCCCAGTCCGAGTTGGAGCGGGCGAAGGCGGAGCTGGGAAACGTGACGATCGCGCGGCAACTGCTCGGCGACGCCGCGCGCGACGTCGAATTCTTCGACCACGGCGACCAGAGCTCGCTGGGATGGAAGGTCGGGCACGCGGCGGTTCAGGTCCGACGCACGATGACGACTTTGGATCAACTGGTTGCGGACACCAGACTCGCGGGCCCCGATTTGATCAAGCTGGACCTCCAGGGGGCCGAACTCGCCGCCCTGAGCGGCGCGACCCGGTGTCTCGCGGTCGCGCGGGCGGTCGTCGTCGAGGTCAGCTTCTTCGCCTTCTCCGACACCGTCCCCCTGGCGAGCGACGTGATCGCGTTCATGAAGACCCGCGGCTTCGAGCCGTACGACGTCCTCGGCCTCTGGCACCGCCCGGTCGACGGCGCCCTCGCGCAGGGCGACATCCTCTTCGTCCCGGCCACCAGTCCGCTCCGCGCCGACCGACGGTATTTCGCCGAAGACGAACAGCCCGGTGCGGCATCGACGTGAACGGCGTCCGACTCCAGCCACTGATCGGAAGGTGCTGATCATGCGACGACCGGCGTGCATTGGTCTGGTCCCGGTGATCCTCCTCGTCGGCGGTCACGTGGCCCGGGCCGACGGACCGCCGCCCGTTCCGCAGCCGTCTCCGGCGCCTCTCGTGCCGGCGCGCGTCCTGGCCGACCTCGACATCACCACGTTGCCGGAGCCGCGGCGGGTCGGCGCCCGGCAGATGGTCGCGCGCGACGTCGCCGGTCGCCTGCGCGAGGCGGGGCGGCGCGAGTCCGAGGCGTGGCGGGCGCTCGGTTCACGGGCCGAGTGGGAGGCGTACGCGGCCGCCCGGGTCGGCCGAATGCGAACGGCTTTGAACGTGCCGGACGACGTGCGCGAGCGCAAGGCCCCGACGTTAACGGTCACGCGAACGGTCACTGGCGACGGCTGGTTCGCGGACGCGACCGCCTACGAATCCAGGCCCGGTTTGGTCGTGACGGCCAACCTCTACCGCCCCGCCGCCCCGCCGCCGTCGATGCCCGGCATCCTGATATCGCACAGCCACCACGCGCCCCGCACGGAAGGCGAGTTGCGCGACATGGGCGTCGGCTGGGCGCGGGCCGGGTGCGTCGTGCTGATCCCCGACCACCTCGGGCACGGCGAGCGGCGCGCGCATCCGTTCGCCTCGACCGACAGCTTCCCCAAGTCTTTCAGGGTGGCCCGTCAGGACTACTACTTTCGGTACAACACGTCGCTCCAGCTTTACGCCGCGGGCGAGACGCTGATGGGGTGGATGGCGCACGACCTGTCACGCGGGGTCGACGTGCTGCTGGCGCACAAGGGAGTGGACCCGGCGCGGATCGCGCTGCTCGGCGCTGTCGCCGGCGGGGGTGACCCGGCCGCCGTCGCGGCCGCGCTTGACCCGCGGATCACGGCGGTCGCGCCGTTCAACTTCGGGGGCCCGCAGCCCGAGACGCGGTACCCGCTGCCCGCCGACGCCGAGTCGTCCTTCGACTACACGGGCGGCGGGAGTTGGGAATCGACGCGGAACCTCTACCGGTCGGCGACCGACGGGTTTTTGCCGTGGGTGATCGTCGGGTCGGTCGCGCCGCGCACGCTCGTCTACGGGCACGAATTCGACTGGGACCAGGAGCGCGACCCGGTGTGGCGGCGGCTTGTGACGATCTGGGGTTGGTACGGCGCACCCGACCGGCTGGGGTGGGCGCGCGGCCGCGGGTCGGTCAAAGGCAAGGCCCCGGAGTCGACGCACTGCACGAACATCGGCCCGGAGCACCGGCGGCGGGTGGCGGCGTGGCTGAAGCGGTCGGCGAACATCTCCGAGCCGGTCGAGGGCGGTCCGCGGCCGGCAGTTGACGACCTGCGCGTGAACGCCGCGGCGGCCGGCGTGCCGATGCCGCCGCTACACGAGGTGATCGCCCGCGTCGCCGAGGATCGCCAGCGCGCGGCCGCGAGTCGGTTGGCCGACCTCGCGCCGACCCAGCGCCGCGACGCGGCACGAAAGGTGTGGGCGGCCGTGCTCGGGGATGTGGAGCCGCCGAAGGCCGCGATTCCGGACGAGGTTCTCGAATCTGCGGCAGGGGGGCCGCCGTGGGCTCGACACCGCATCCTCCGCACCGAGCGTGACGTGGTCGTTCCGGTGACGCTGCTGTCGCCCGGCGGGTTTGACGGGCGGCGGCCCGCGGTCGTGATGTTCGCACGGGCGGGGAAACAGAAGCTGCTCGCCGCCCGGTCGGCTGAGGTGGCGCGGATGTTGGACGCCGGCTGGGACGTCTGCCTGGCGGACCTGCGCGGGTTCGGGGAGACGGCGGTGGGGACGAGCCGCGGGCGCACGGGTGAGGCGACGGCCATTTCGGCGTCACACCTGATGCTCGGCGACCCGCTCGTCGCGGCGCAGCTTCGCGACCTGCGGTGCGTCCTGCGACACCTCCGGGCGTGCGACTTCGTGGACCCCGGTCGCATCGCGTTGTGGGGCGATTCGCTCACGCCGGCCAGCCCGGCCGGCGTGACCGCCGCCGTGCCGCTCGACGCCGACCAGCCCGCGCCCGCGGAGCCCGCCGCGGCCTTGGTGGCCCTTCTGGGGGGACTGTTCGAGGACGTCGCGGCCGTCCACGCCCGGGGCGGGTTGGCCGCCTACCGCGATCTGCTCCGCAGCCCGTTCGTCCACGTCCCCCACGATGGGGTCGTGCCCGGGGTCATCGCGGCGGGCGATGTGCCGGCGCTGTTGGCGGCGGTGGCGCCCACGCCGGTGCTGTCGACCGGAACGGTCGACGCGTGGAACCGCCCGGCGGGCCCTCCCGAGCGGCCCGAACCGGATGCGGTGGCGTGGCTCATCGACCGTGTGCGCCGGCGATGATCGTCCGGTCCTGGTGGACGTGGACCGGACAACCTCGCGCTGTGCCGAGCGTAAGTATTCCAGTCGGCGGCCCGGCGCCGGCCGGATCTCGCACCCGCACCGTTCGTCTTCCCAAGCCCGATGTTCGAACTTTCCCTCAGACGCGGAACTGACAGAACCCCGTGGTCGGGCGTGTTGCTCGCCCTCGTTTCACTTGCGGGCTTCGCCATGGTTGCAGCGGCCGCAGGCGCGGCCCCCGCCGCCGACCCCGCGCACGCGTTGTTCGCGGCACATTGCCAGGCGTGCCACGCCGGCGACAAGCACAAGGGCGACTTCCGGATCGAAAGCTTGTCGCCCGACTTTTCCGACCGGTCGAACCGCGAACGGTGGCTGGCCGTGATGGAGCAACTCAAGTCGGGCGACATGCCGCCGGCGAGCAAGCCGCGCCCGCCCGAGCCGGACGTGAAGGCCCTCGTCGACTGGATCGGCGAGCAGGCCCGGGCGGCCGAACTGGCGCAGCGCGCGGCCCACGGGCGGGTCGTGCTGCGGCGGCTGAACCGGGCGGAGTACGCGAACACCCTGCGCGACCTGCTCGGCGTCGAGGTCGACTTGTCCGACCTCATGCCGCCCGAGACGTCGGTCAGCGGGTTCGACAACGCCGCCGAGGGGCTCCACACGTCCGCCCACCTGATGCGGACCTACCTCGAGGCGGCCGACCGGGCGCTCGACGAGGCGATCGCCAACGAGCCTCGCCCGTGGCAGATCAACAAGAAGTTCGACATCCGAGAGGAGAAGTCGGTCAAGCCGACGGGGAGCGTCTACCGCCACACGGACGACGGCGTCGCCATCTTCGCCGCGTGGGAGTCGGCCAACATCCGCGTCACGATGTGGAACTTCCGCACCCACTTCCGCGGCAAGTACCGGTTCCGCATCTCGGGCTACGGGTATCAGAGCGGCGGGAAGCCGGTCAACTTCAAGGTGACGACCGGGACGCTCAAGGAGGTGACCGAAGAGCGGCTGATCGACTACTTCGCCTTCCCGGCCGACAAGCCGACCGTCGTCGAATTCACAGAGCAACTCGAGCCCGACAACCGCCTGCGCATCATCGCCACCGGCTTGCCCGCGCTCCCGCCGGCGGTCGAGAAGGTCGGGGCGGACAAGTACCAGGGGCCGGGCCTCGTGGTGCAGTGGGTCGATGTGCAGGGGCCGCTGATCGAGTCGTGGCCGCCCAAAAGCCACGTGGCGATCTTCGGCGACCTGAAACAGGCGGTCGTCCCGAGCCCCGCCGACCCGAAGCGCCTGGAGGTGGTCTCGGCCCAGCCGATGGTTGATGCCGAGCGGGTCCTTCGCGCGTTCGCGCGGCGGGCCTTCCGCCGGCCGGTGACCGACGACGATGTCAAGCCGTTCGTCGCGCGGGTGAAGAGCCGGCTGGGGCAGGGGTACTCGTTCGAGCAGGCGGTGCGCGTCGGGCTGCGGGCGATCCTCGTGTCACCGGAGTTCCTGTTCCTGCGTGAACGGGTGGACGCGGATCCGGCCCGCCCCGGCGCGCTCGACGACTTCGCGCTCGCCAGCCGGCTCTCCTATTTCCTCTGGAGCTCGATGCCGGACGAGCCGCTGCTCGCGCTG
This sequence comes from Tepidisphaeraceae bacterium, assembly GCA_035627895.1. GTDB lineage: Bacteria > Planctomycetota > Phycisphaerae > Tepidisphaerales > Tepidisphaeraceae > DASPKW01. The sequence goes on from DASPKW010000272.1 coordinate 18,836, forward strand.
GCCGAGGCACGCAAGCTGCGCGACCCGGCCGTGCTCCGCGGGCAGGTCGAGCGGATGCTCGCCGACCCGAAAGCCCGCGCGTTCACGGAAAACTTCACCGGCCAGTGGCTGGCGCTGCGGGCGATCGACGCCACCGCGCCCGACCGCACGCTGTACCCCGAGTACGACGACATCCTCAAGACGGCGATGGTCAAGGAAACCGTCCTGTACTTTGACCACGTTCTGAAGAACGACCTGAGCCTCGCGAGCTTCGTGGCCTCGGATTTCACGTTCCTCAACGCCCGCCTCGCCAAGCATTACGGCATCCCGGGCGTCGAGGGCACGGAAATGCGCAAGGTGGCGCTGCCGCCGGGAAGCCACCGCGGCGGCGTGCTCACCATGGCCAGCGTGATGAAGGTGACGGCGAACGGGACGACGACCTCGCCGATCCTGCGCGGGGCGTGGGTGCTCGAGCGCATCCTCGGCACACCCCCGCCAAAGCCACCGCCGGACGTGGGCGCCATCGAGCCCGACATCCGCGGCGCGACGACCATCCGCGAGCAACTCGCCAAGCACCGCGACAACGCCTCGTGCGCGAGCTGCCACGTGAAGATCGACCCCCCGGGATTCGCGCTGGAGAGCTTCGACGTGATCGGCGGGTGGCGCGACCGGTACCGTGCGATCGGCGAGGTCGACGGCCGGCGACGCGTGCGACCCGGGCCCGCGGTGGACGCCGGCGACGTGTTGCCGGATGGCCGACGGTTTAGGAACGTCGACGGGTTCAAACAACTACTGCTCGACGACAAGGACCAACTGGCCCGAAACCTGGTGGAGAAACTCCTCGCCTACTCGACCGGCGCCGCCCCCACGCCGGTCGACAAGCCCGAGATCGAGGCGATCGTGCGGGCCGTCCGAGAGAAGCGCTACGGCTTCAAGTCGCTCGTTCACGAGATCGTGCAAAGCCCGCTGTTCCAGACCAAGTGACGCGCCCGGCGCGCGTCAGCGACCGCGAGACACTCATGCCCATCCCACGCCGCACGTTCATCCGCGCCGCCGGCATCGCGCTCGCGCTCCCCTGGCTCGACGCGTTCGGGGGCGAGCCCGCGCCTCAGGGCAAGTCGCCGGACGCCGCCAAGTCCCGCCGCCGGATGGTCTGCATCTGCGCGCCGCTCGGCCTGCACCCGGACAACTTCATCCCCGCGCAAACCGGCAAGGGCTACGCGCTCTCGCCCTACCTCGACATCCTCAAGGAATTCCGCGACGAGTTCACGGTGATCTCCGGCCTCGCCCACGCCGGCATGAGCTCGGGCTTCGCCCACCAGGCGTCGGCCAGCTTTCTGACCGGCGTACCCGGCGCGGGCCGGCCCGGCTTCCGCAACGCGATCTCGCTAGACCAGTTCGCCGCGGACCACATCGGCACGCGCACGCGCTTCCCCAGCCTGGCGTTGTCGGGCGAGGGGTCGGGCGGGCTGTCGTGGACCCGGACCGGCGCGCTGATCCCGGCCGACAACTCGCCGTCGCGCGTGTTCGCCCGCCTGTTCCTCGCCGGCCGGGCCGACGAGATCCGCGGCCAGATGCGCCGCCTCGAGGACGGCCGGAGCATCCTCGACGACGTCCGCGACCAGGCGAAGACCCTCCGGGCCGACCTCGGCGGCGCCGACCGCGAAAAGCTGGACGAGTACCTGACCAGCGTGCGCGAGCTCGAGCAGCGCATGGTCGTCGACGAGAGCTGGGCGCGCACGCCCAAGCCGAAGGTCGACGTCGCCCCGCCCAGGGACATCACCAGCGCCGCCGACCTGATCGGCCGCACGCGCCTGCTCTTCGACCTCGCCCTCCAGACCGATTCCACGCGGCTGATCACGATCATGCTCGCCGGGTCGACCCAGGCCCCGCCGATCCCCGGCGTGAACCTCGGCCACCACGACCTCTCCCACCACGGAAAGGACCCCGCCAAGCTCGAACAGCTCAAGATCGTCGAGGTCGAGACGATGAAGACCGTCCGCGACCTCCTGTCCAAGCTGAAACAGTCGCGCGAGGACGGCGACACGCTGCTCGACCGCACGACCGTGTTCCTCGGCAGCAACCTCGGCGACGGCAGCAGCCACTCCACCCGGAACCTGCCCGTCCTGCTCGCCGGCGGCGGCTTCCGCCACGGCCAACACCTCCCCTTCGACCCGCAGAACCCGCCACCCTTATGTAACCTTTACGTAAGCATGCTCCAGCGCCTGGGCGTCGAGTCCGATAAGTTCGGCACGAGCACGGGGACGCTGATCGGGTTGCAAATGACCTGACGTAATCGGCCCTTTTTCAATCGTCCGGCCGCGGGCATTACTGCGGCGCGGTATGGGCGAGCACCGAGTTGCGCATCGGGGAAACCACGACAATTCCCCCGTATTTCGGCCAATTTTCGCGCGGCCGTCAAAATAACATCTGCGGCCGGCCGTGATATGTTAGAAGAGCGGCCTGAGTCTGGAGAGGCAACCACGCCGAGTTCGGTGCGGCAAATCCAGGTCAGGGCATACGACTTCCGGGAGAGGCGAGATGATGTTCCGAGCGAATGGGCAGGCGGCGGCGCGGACGGTGCGGACTGGCGAGACTTCGGGCCGCAAGCGGCAGGCGGGGGCGCGGGCGAAACTCGGGCGCGCGGCACGCGCGGCGCTCGTCGCGGGCGCGGTGCTCGGCGCGGGGGGCGGAAGCGCGCTCGCCGCCGACATCGTCTGGACGGCCGGCAGCGGCGCCGCCTTCAACTGGAGCGACGGCCTCAACTGGGACCTGACCCTCGAGCCCAACGCGACCCACGACGCCCAGTTCAACTCGGGCATTCCCAACCCCGGCTCGCTCGCGAACCCGGAAGCGATCGTCCTGTCCGCCGGCGAGCTCGCCAACTCGCTCACGTTCAACGACGCCTACACGCTCACCGGCGGGACCCTCCAACTCTCGCTCCCCGGGAACGTCACCGTGGGCAGCGGCGCCACCGCCACGATCGCCTCCGCGCTGGTCGGCCCCGGCGGCATCACCAAGCTCGGGGACGGCACGCTGGCGCTGTCCGGCCCCAACACGTACGCCGGCGTCACCGCCGTGCAGGCCGGCACGCTCAACTTTTCGGCGTCGGCCCACCTCGGCGACAATTCGGCGACCAACGGCCTGGCCCTGTCGAACGGCGGCATCCTCCGCTGGACCGGCGGCGCCGCGACGGACCTGGGCGTCGACCGCGCCCTCGCGCTGGGCGCCGGCGGGGGCACGATCGACGCCGCCGGCGCCGCGCTCACGATCAGCGGCGCGCTGACCGGCAGCGGCCCGCTCACCAAGACGGGCGGCGGCACCGTCATCCTGTCGGGCAACAGCCCCGCCTATACCGGCAACGTGTTCGTCAACTCCGGCGCCAGCGCCACGGCCGGCGTCCTCCGCCTCGCCAGCAACACCGCCCTGACCGCCGGCACCGTCGATCTCTCCAACACCTCAGTCGCCGGCGGGACCGGCACCATCCTCGACCTGGCGAACGTGTCCATCGGGTCGGGCGTGTCGCTGGTCATGAATTCGAACATCGGGGGCAGTTTCCGCACGACGTTGTCCGGCAGCGGCACGTCCGTCTGGAACGGGTCGGTCCAGGTCAAGGGCGACGGGGTGACCCAGTTCACGCCCGGCGCCGGCGCGACGCTCACGCTCAACGGGAACGTCACGAACGACAACTTCACCGGCGTGTTCTTCATGCGCGGGACCGGGACGCTCCAGTTGAACGGGAACGTCGACATCGGCGCCGGCGCGTTCACCCACACCGACTCGGGCACCGTCGTCGTCAACAGCCCGACGACCGTCATCGCCGCCTCCGTCCGGGCGGCGCACGGGACGATCAAGCTCGGCAAGTCCAACGTGCTGCCGAGCGGCGTGCAGTTCACCGTCGGTCAGACCAGCGACACTAGTGGCACGTTCGACCTCGCCGGGTTCGACCAGACGTTCGCCGGGCTCGAGCGCGACGCCGCGTCGACCGGGACCGCGCACCGCGTGGTCAACAGCGGGGTCGCGCTCTCGACCCTGACGCTGGACATGGCTAACAACTATTCGTTCACGAGCGCGACGCTGCCGCAGAGCGCCGTCATCGGCGTCGCCGGGCAGGCCAACATCCGCGTGGTCAAGAAGGGCGCCGGCACCCAGACCCTGGGCGGGACCAACCTGTTCAGCGGCGGGCTGACGATCAACGGCGGCCGCGTCGCCGTCGCGACCGAGGCCAGCCTCGGCACCGGCACGGTCACGCTCGACCAGACCGGCGTCGACCCGGTCGGCCTCGACTACACCGGCAATACCGTCACCAACTCGTCCGCCACGCGCGGGTTCGCCATCGGCGCCGCCGGCGCGTCGCTCAACTTCACCACCGCCGGTGGCGGCCTCCGCGTCGCCGGCGCCCTGTCCGGCGCCGGCGCGCTCACCGTCGACGGCCCCGGCACCCTGTACCTGACCGGCAACACGGCCGGGTACACGGGCGGGATTACGGCGACCAACGGCGCGGGCCTGGGCGTCCTCGCCCGGGGCGGCGCGTTCGGCAACATCACCTCCCTCTCGTCCACCAGCACCCTCTTCCTCGTCGACGACGGCGACGGCACGAGCGGCCCCGAGACGCTCGTCGCCACCGGCACGCTCCCCGCCGGAACGACCAGCGTGGGCGTCGACCGCGCCAGCAACACGCCGCTGTTCACCGGCGCGGCGAACAAGACGATCCAGGTCAACTCCGGCCTGTCCACCGCCGGCCAGTCGTTCACCGTGACCAACGCGAACGGGTACGGGCTGCACCTGACCGGCGGGGCCGACACCGGCGCCGCCGGCAACAACCCGACCTACACGGTCTCGGGCGCGTCCGCGTCCAACCTCCCCGCCGGCCTGACCCTCGGCGGCGTCGTCTCAGGCGGGAGCGGGTTCATCAAGGCCGGCGCCGGCACGCTCGCCCTGACCAACGCCGGCAACACGTTCGGCGGCGCCGGGGAGTTGATCGACATCACCGGTGGCGTCGTCGCCGCGTCCAGCGACGGCGCGCTCGGCAACGCCGCGAACGGGATCCGGCTCAACGCCCCGACCACGACGAGCGTCGGCTTCACGTCCGCGACCAACAGCACGACGATCACGCTCACGTCCGGCACGACCGCCGGGATCACGGTCGGGCAGCCGATCTCCGGGGCGAACCTCGCGGCCGGCACCGTCGTGACCGGCGTGACCGGCGCGACCACGTTCACGATCTCGGCCAACCCGACCGCCGCCGGCGCGACGACCGCCACGGTCGGGGTCAGCAGCGGGCTCCGGGCGACCGGGTCGTTCACCACCGCGCGGACGATCGACCTCGCCCAGCCGACCAACGCCATCGAGGTGACCGGCGGGAACACGCTCACCCTGACCACTCCGTTCGCCCTGTCCGGCGGCGCCGGCGCGGCGCTGACCAAGTCCGACAACGGGGTGCTCGCGATTTCCGCCGCCAACGGCGGGTGGACGGGCGGGGTCACCATCTACGGCGGGGCCGTCCGCGCCCAGAACAACGCCGCCCTCGGCACCGGCGGCGTCACGATCCCGGTCATCGGCGGCGGCACCGGCATGGCCCTGCAACTCGCCGGCGGCGTCACGGTCAACAACGCCCTCACCATCACCGCCCCGGCTGGCGCGACCCAGTTCACAGGCATTCAGTCTGGCGGCGTCCTCGAGGCCGTCTCCGGCGTCAACACGTTCGCCGGGGCGATCAACCAGGGCGCCAACGTCGGGCTCCACGTCGGCGCGCAGGCCGGCGCGACCCTCAACATCACCGGCGGGATCACCGCGACCAACTCGCTCAACATCCGCGGCGCCGGCACCGTGAACATCACCGGCGCCGCGATCACGAACAACGTGATTAACAAGCTCGACTCCGGCACCGCCACGATCGGCGTCGCCCTGCCGTCGTTCGCAGCCACCGGGACGATCGGCGTCAGCGGCGGCACCCTCGCGATCGCCGGCAACGGCGTCGGCATCGGCGGCACCGGCGCCGCCACCGTCAGCCCGGGCGCGACCCTCCGCCTCGACGACTCCGCCGGCGCATCGACCCAGCGCCTCGGCGCCCGCCCGCTCACCCTGACCAGCGGCAACCTCACCCTCCTCGGCAACGCCGCCAACTCCGCCCAGACCATCGGGGCCCTGACCGTCAACGGCGCGTCGACGATCACGTCGACCACCGGCGGCGGCGCGGGCGTGACCAGCACCACCACGTTCACCAGCGCGACCTTCGGCGCCAACAGCGCCACGATCACGTTCGACGGCGCCGGGCTCGGCACCGTCGACAACCGCATCATCTTCACCACCGCCCCGGCCCTGACCAACGGCATGCTCGCCCGCGGCGTCTACGCGTCCGGCGGGGCCTTCGAGTTCGCCACGTACGGCGCGAACGGCGTGCAGGTGTTCGCCACTTACAATGCCGCCGCCGGCAGCGCGACCGACGTCAACGCCGCCGTCGCCGCCACCACGCTCAGCGTGACCGGCGCGACCACGACCAAGACCCTGTCAGCCGCCCGCACGATCAACGCCCTGAAGATCGACGGCACCGGCCTGACGGTCGACGCCGCCGCCACGACCGGTACCCCGTTCGCCCTCACCCTCTCGTCCGGCGGCCTGCTGGCGACCGGCGGGAGCAACGCGATCTCCGCCCCCGCCCTCGCGTTCGGCGCCGAGGCCTTCGTCCACGTCAACGCCGGCTCCACCCTCACCATCAACAGCGCCATGTCCGGCGGGACCGGCCTCGCCAAGACGTCCGGCGGCACGCTGATCATCAACCCCGGCGCCAGCGCCGTCGCCGGCGTCGGCGCGAACACGCTCTCCGGCGGCTCGCTCGCGGTCAACGGCGGGACGGTCCGCCTCGGGTCGACCAACGCCTACGCCCCCAACACGTTCCTCCGCGTCAGCCCGGGCGGCACGTTCGACCTCGGCGGGAACCTCCAGCAGTTCCAGGGCGTCTTCACCGACGCCGCCGTCGCCCAGACCGCCCCCGGCCAGCAGGGCACCATCACCAGCACCGGCGGCGCCGGCACCCTCGTGATCAACCAGGACAACGCCGCCCGCAACTGGGCCGGGCGCATGACCGGCGCGCTCTCCCTGCTCCGCGGCGGGCAGAACACGCTCCCGGTCTTCTCCGACAACGACCACACCGGGGTCACCACCCTCAACGGCGGCACCACGCTCCTCCGCGACGCCGGCCGCCTCAGCGGCACGTCCGCCCTCGGCGTCGACTACGCCGTGCTCACGATCGACAACAACGTCGGCTCGCTCGACCATTCGGACCGCGTCAACGACGCCGCCCCCGTCACCCTCCGCGGCGGCACCATCGTCTACACCGGCCGCGGCCAGACCGCCTCGTCCGAGTCCATGGGCGCGCTCACGCTCGCCCAGGCGTCGAACGATATCCAGGTGCTCAACACGGCCGGCGGCGTCTCGTCCGCCGAGCTCACGTTCGCCAGCCTGAACCGCTCCTCGACCGACGCCACCCTGAACCTCCGCAACGTCGGCGTCGCCGGCAGCGGCGGCCGCCTCAAGTTCGCGACCCCCCCGACGCTGTCCAACCGGATCATCGGCGGCTGGGCGGTCGTCGGCGGGAACGAGTTCGCGACCTACTCGGCCGGGACCGGCGTCGGCGCCCTCGGCCAGGCCGGGTTCGCGTCGTACGACGCCACGAGCCTCGCCGGGGCCACCGCCGCCCAGAACGTCCGGATCACCGGCGCCGGGGCCGTGACCGCCGGCGGGCAGTCGGTCAACACGCTGGTCATGAGCGGCAACGCCCCGGTCACGTTCGCGGCCGGCACCGACACGCTCAACCTCGTCGGCGGCGGGCTGATCAAGATCGGGGCCAACACCGTCAGCATCGGCGCGGCGGTCGACAGCGGCCGCCTCACCGCCGGCGGCAGCGCGACCGGCATCGTCCCGCTCTACGTCCACATCAACGTCGCCAACACCAGCCCGCTCACCATCAACTCCCGCATCGTCGACAACCCCGATGGCGGCAAGGTCCGCCTCGTCTACACCGCCTACAACGGCGGCACCCTCAACCTGACCAACCCGAACAACAGCTACACCGGCGGCACCGTCGTCAACGGCGGCTCGGCCTTCACCGGCACCCTCAACCTGTCCGGCGCCCCGGGCGCCGTCGTCATCCCCGCGGGCGGGCTGACCATCAGCGGCGCGACCGTCAACATGGTCACCAACGGCGGGCAGATCGACGCGTCCAACGTCGTCACCCTCAACGGCGGGGCCTCCGTCCTCACCCTCGGCCGCAACAACACCCTGGCCGGGCTGGTCATCAACAACGTCGGCGGCGGCGCCACCGTGCCGACCGTCAACACCGGCGGCACCCTCACCCTCACCGGCGGCATCACGACGACCGGGTCCAACGTGACCGCCACGCCCGTCATCAACGGGCGCTGGGACCTCGGCGCCACCGGCAGCAAGACCGTCACCGTCGCCCCCAACCAGTTCAACGGCCTCACCATCAACCCGCTGATCGCCGACCTGGCCCTGACCGGCCTGACCGGCGCCGCCGGGCTGACCAAGGACGGCGCGGGCCTCCTCCAGTTCAACGCCCAGGCCGGGTACACCGGGGCAACCACCGTCAACGCCGGCGGCATCAAGTTCGGCGCCGCCAACGCCGGCCCGCGGTATTCCGCCGTCACCCTCAACGGCGCCGGCACCCGCATCGACCTCGGCGGCGTCGCCGGGGGCATCGGGTCGCTCGCCGGCACCGGCACGGTCGTCAATTCGAGCACGACCGCCGCCACCCTCACGGTCGGCGGGGACAACGCGTCCACCACGTTCGCCGGCGGCGTCCGCCGGTTCAGCGACTCCGCCGGCGCCGTCGCCTCCACCTCCCTCACCAAGGTCGGCGCCGGGACCATGACCCTGACCGGCGCGAGCAACTCGGCCGGCACGCTCACCGTCGCCCAGGGCGCGGTCAACTTCTCCGGGGCCACCGGCACCGGCTTCTTCGGCACCTACCTCGTCCAGTCCGGCGGCACCCTCACGACCGACGGCGCCACGCCCGTCGCCAACCGCCTCGGCACCGCCACCGGGAACACGCTCAACATCGGCGGCGGCACCGTCAACCTCGCCGGAACCGTCGAGACCTTCGGCAACCTGACCGCCAGCAGCGGCGGCGGCACGCTCAATCTCGCCGCGCCTGCCGGCGGCCCGCTGACCGTCAACGTCGGCGCCCTCACCGCCCTCCAGGCCGGCGGGTCGCTCCTGATCCGCGGCAACAACTTCGGGTCCGCGCCGGGCAGCGGGGTGCCGTCCGTCAACGTCACCACCTACAACGTCCCCGCCGGCCAGGGCACCGGCGCCAACGGCACCGTCACGATGGCCATCCGCCCGGACATCCTCGGCGACGCCTCGGCGACCGGCGTCGGCACCGCCTTCGTCACCCGCGACTCCGTCGGCTTGTACCTCCGCCCGCTCACCGCCGCCGAACAGGCGTCGGCGATCGTCGCCGGGCAGACCGTGGCCGCGACCAACGTCGGCGTCTCGTCGGTGCAGTCGTTGTCCGGCGGCACCCAGCCGGTCAACTCGCTGTCGCTCGGCGCCGGCGGCGGCATCGCGATCGCCCCCGCCGCCCTCGCCAGCAACACGACGACCGTGCTCACCATCACGACCGGCGGCGTGCTGGCCAGGAACGGCAACGCCGGGATCACCGCAGGCCAACTCGCGACGACCAACAACGCGCCGTTCCTCTTCCACGTCGTCAACGACACGGCCGGCACCACCTCGCTGACCGTCGACGCCATCCTCGCGCCGACGACCGGCGGCATGACCAAGGCCGGCGACGGCACGCTCACGCTGACCCGCCAGGCCCGCTACACCGGCACGACCACCGTCAACGCCGGCCGACTCGTGCTGGGCGGGGGCGACAACACGCTGCCCGTCGTCCCGACGACCGGAGCGCCGACCGCCCAGGGCCTGACCGTCAACGGCACGGGCACGGTCGACCTCAACGGGTTCAACCAGACCGTCGGGACGCTGACCAACAACAACGCGGCCGCCGGCTCGGGCGGGACCGTGACGAACACGGCCGGCGGCCCGGCGGCGACGCTGACGTCGATCACCGGCGCCGCCTCGACCTTCGCCGGGTCGCTGGCCGGCAACCTGAACTTCACCAAGACCGGCAACAACGCCCTGACGCTCACGTCCGCGAGCACCCACACCGGCGCGACCGTCGTCCGCGGCAACGCCCTCAACCTCCGCGACGCCGGGTCCATCCTGAACACGTCGTCGATCACGGCCAACTACGGCACGCTCAACATCGACCAGAGCGGGCTGAACCCGGTCGCCGACCTGAACCCAACCCGGGTGGCCGCCACCACGCCGCTCACGCTCAACGGCGGCGGGCTCACGTTCACCCCGGGCGCGTCGCTCGACACGTCGGCGACCATCAACACGGTCACGGCCGCGTCGGCCCACAACACGATCAACGCCGTACAGGCGCCGGTCGGGTCGACCGGGACGCTCTCGATCGGGAACCTGGTCGTCAACCCCGACACGACCGTCAACTTCACCGGCGGGAACGCGTCCGGGTTCTTCAGCACCGTCCCCGGCCTCAACATCAGCCAGGTCTTCGTCGGGTCGATCAACGGGGTCGCCATCCCCGCGAACATCACGGGCAAGATCCTCGGCGGCTGGGCCGTCGTGAACAACGGCGAGTTCGCCACCTACATCCAGAGCGGGACCGCGGGCAACGCCGGCGGCGTCAACTGGGGCATCGCGACCATGAACAACGCGGGCGTGACCGGCCTGGGCATCACCCAGGGCGCGTACGACGCGACCGCGATCGCCGTCGGCGACAACCCGACCATTAACGTCCGCATGACCGCCACCACCGCGCAGACGATCGGCGCCGGCGGGGCCACCATCAACGCCCTGGCGGTCCGCGGTGCCCTGCCGGCACTGAACTTCACCAACGCCACCGACACCCTGAACCTGGTGTCCGGCGGGCTCGCCCTCACCACCGGCGGGACCATCGTCGGGACGGTGGGGAACGGCCAGATCACCGCTGGCGGAACGCAGTCGTCGGGCATCGCCCCGCTGTACGTCCACTCGAGCGCGACCTCGCCCGCGACCAACACGATCAGCGCCGCGATCGTCGACAACGGGTCGGGCGCCAAAACCCGCCTGGTCACCAACCTGATCTCGAGCACCCTGGTCCTGAACGGGAACAACACGTACACGGGCGGCACCGTCTTCGGCGGCGGCGCGACCGTCAGCCTCGCCGGGAGCGGCATCACGATCCCGGCCGGCGGCGTCACGATCAACAACTCGACCGTCACGATGACCACGAACGCGGGCCAGATCGAGTCGTCGAACGCGGTCACGATCAACGGCGGCGGGGCGCTCAACCTCGTCGGGGCGAACACGCTCGACCGGGTGACCTTCAACAACAACGGCGGCACCGCCAACCCGACCGTCGGGACCGCGGCGGGCCTCACCCTGACCGCGGCCGCCGCGATCACCGCCGTCAACGACAACCCCGCCACGACGCCGACGGTCGGCGGGCTGTCGCTCATCCTGGGCCACGCCGCCCCGGTCATCTCGACCGCCGGGCTCGCCGACAACGGCCTGAACATCACCGCCCCGATCACGTCGGCCGGCGGGTTCACCAAGACCGGGGCCGGCTCGCTCGCCCTCACGCCGACCCAGACGATCGCGACCGGTACGACGACCGGCAGCGCCAACGTCACCGTCCCGAACACCGGGATTTTGGCGGTCGGCCAGGGCGTCAGCGGGACCGGGATCCCGGCCAACTCGTACATCACCGCGATCGTCGACGGCAGCACCATCACGCTCTCGCAGAACGCGACGGCGACCGCCGCCGCCGTCAACCTGAACTACGGCAACCTCTACTCGGGCCCGACGACGGTCGCCGCCGGCACGCTGCGGCTGGGCAACGCGACCGCGCTCCCCTTCACCTCGACCGTGACCGTCAACCCCGGCGCCACGCTGGACATCAACGGCCAGGCGACGCTGATCCAGTCGCCCGTGTTCAACGGCGTCGTGACCAACAACGGCGCGGCCGCGACGCTGTCCGTCGGCGGGACGACCCCGACCGAGACAACGTCGGCCACCAACGTGACGATCAACGGCCCGATCACCAACGGGGCCAACGCCCTGACCCTCCAGAAGGCCGGGGCCGGCACGCTGACGTTCGCCGCCCCGGGCAGCAACTACACCGGCAACACCATCGTCCGCGCGGGCGGGCTGGCGGCGACGGTCGCCAACGCCTTCAGCCCGAATTCGACGATCGTGCTCGGCAACGCCCCGGCCTCCCCGCTCGACCCGACGACGGCCGCCACCACGGCCACCCTAGACCTGGGCGGCCAGAGCCAGACGATCGGCGGGCTCACCCTCCAGTCGAGCAGCGAGACCGCCAACACCGTGACGATCGCCGCCGGCAAGACGCTCACGATCACCGGCAACCTGACCGTCGGGTACAACGTGAACGCCCCGCAGGACTCCCCGCTGGCCGCCAAGAACCTGCTGACGTTCGCCGGGACCGGCTCGCTGGTGATGAACAACCAGAACGCGGTGGTCAGCGTCGGCGTCAGCCAGTCGAACCAGACGGGCTCGACGGCCATCCCCAACATGCTCAGCCGCGTCGACGCGACCTCGCTCTCGAACGTCTCGCTGGGCACCGTCGCCAGTCCGATCGCGACGATCAACGTCGGGTTCGGCACGACCGACCCGGGCACGCTGCTCCTGTCCAACACGGCCAACTCGCTCGCCGCCACCACCCTCAACGTCGGCCACTCGAACGGGGCCAACCCCGGCACCGGCATCGTGACGCTCGGCACCGGCACGAACCTGATCAACGCGAACACGATCAACATCGGGTTCTCGAAGGCCAACGGGACCGTCTCGTTCGCGTCGCAAACCGCCGGGTCGCCCGGCACGGTCACGATCGCCAACAAGGCCGGGACCGGCGGGGCCGACCTCACCGTCGGCTCCCAGTTCGGCACCGGCACCGCCTCGATCCTCACCGGCACCCTCGACCTCCGCGGTCACGTCGCCAACGTCACCGCCAACAACGTCGTCGTCGGCCTGACCAACAACAACAACAGCAACGGCACCGCCAGCGGTGTCATCTCGATGGACGCCGGCACGTTCACCGCCGCCACCCTCAGCCTCGGCTCCCGCGTCAACGGCCCGACGGGGACCGGCACCGGCAACACGAACACCGCCACCCTCAACATCGGCGGCGGCTCGTTCGCCGTCGCCGGCGCCACCACGATGGCCACCAGCACGATCACCGCCAACAACACCCCCGTCACCGGCACCCTCAACCTGACCGGGGCCGGCTCGTTCACCACCGCCACGATCAACGCCGCCAACAAGTCCGCCGCCGGCACCGGCATCGCCACCGCCAACATCAACGTCGGCGGCACGGCCGCCCTCACCGTCACCGGCAACCAGTTCGTCCTCGCCACCCACACCGGCTCCGGATCCGCCGTCGGCACCCTCAACATCACCGGCGGCACCGTCAGCACCCAGGCCGACATCACCGACGGCGGCGGCACGTCGACGACCACCGTCACGCTCGACGGCGGCGCGCTCAACATGAACGGGAAGGCGATCGGGTCGGCCGCCAACTTGATCAACAACGTCAATCTCCGCTCCGGCACGTTGTCCAACCTCGGTCAACTGAACAACGGCGCCGCCCTGACCAAGACCACCGCCGGCACGCTGATCGTCGACGGCGCCAACGCCTACACCGGCGCGACGAACGTGACCGCCGGCACGCTCCGGTCGAACGGGTCGATCGCCGCGTCGAGCGGCGTGACCGTCGCCGACGGCGGGGCCAAGTTCGTCGCCGGCGCCACGCAGACCATCAAGAAGCTCGACCTGTCGGCCGGGGCCACCGGCA
>DASPKW010000273.1:0-8533 GCA_035627895.1 Tepidisphaeraceae bacterium
GCTCACCGCGGCCGCGCCCCCACCAGACCTCCCATGACCCCCCCAACGCCGCGCACGACCGTCGCCATCCGTGCGTAATCCAGTTTCTCCGGCGTATCGCTCTCCTTGTGATAATGGCGATACCGCAGAAACGCCGTATCGGTCACCATCACCGCCTTGTAGCCCTGTTCCCAGAACGACCAGTGGTCGGACATGCCGATCAGGTTCTTCAGCCGGCCGGGCGCGGCCACCCACATCGACGGGAACGTCACTTCCCGCTTGAACAATTTCCGGCACCGACGCGTCAGCCACCACGACCCGAGATTGCCGGCGAACGCGACGAAGTTCCCCCGCTTGGGCAGCCACTTGTTCCACCACCCGCGATCCAGCGGCGGCGGATACAGCTGGCTGCCCGGCTCGTCCGAGTAACAACCGAGCATCTCCAAGTTCACCATCCCGCGGACGTCTTCACGCCGCTCCTTGCACCGCCGGGCGTACACCAGGCTCCCCATCTGATCGCCCTTGTAGTACGGCGGTTCCTCGTTCACGAACGCGACGAGCCGCAGCGTATCGCGCAAGCGCAGCCCTCGCATCATCCGCCCGACCTCGAGCAGCCCCGCGACCGCCGACGTGTTGTCGTCCGCCCCCGGGCTGCCGTCGACCGTGTCGTAGTGCGCACCGATCACCCACACGCGCCCCGGCCGGCGCTCGCCCCGAATCTCCACCTCGATGTTCCGCACTTCCGCTTCGTCGGCCGCAAACTGCATCGAATCCGGCGAATACCCCTTCGCCATGAAGCGCTGCGCCCCCGGCTCATACCCCATCGCCCGAAACTGATCCTCGATGTACCGCGCCGCCCCCTCCAGCGCCCCCGGCCGCCGCCACGCGTTCCGCTCGCCGATCACGCCAGCGAGCAGGTCGACGTGCGCACGAAGTCGCCGCTCGATCTCGGATTCGTCGAACCCGTCCGCTCGCCCCACGAATCACCTCCGCGCCTGTCGTACTCCATCCCGCGACAAGTCGCTGGGCTCCCTTTTTCATCCTTCATCCTTCATCCTTCCGCCTTCATCCTTCATCCTTCCCGCTCACTCATAAACCGTCGCCGGTAGCTCATGTACGCCGCCTTCGCGACGTCATTCAGGAACGTCGCGTTGAACGCCCCGCCCACGACCGCCCCGACGACCGGGACGATCTGCAGCGCCTTCCGCTGCGTGAGTTGCACGCCCAGCGCCTTGGCCATCTGCTGCACGCCGCCGGTCAGGCTCAGGCGGGCCAGTTCCTTGCCGAGCACGCCGCTGGCGGCCTTCTGCCAGCCGACCTTGATCAGCACCTGCTCGAGCTCCTTCATGATCATGAGGAAGCTCATTTTCAGCTTCGAGTCGACCGTCGACCCGGTCCGCAGCACGTGCAGGACGTACTCGCGCTCGGCCCCGATCGTCGTGTCGTACCCGTAGCACTGCCCGACCTGCTGTACGACCCGCAGCGCGATCGTCAGCAGCGCCGGGATGTCGGCCACCAGCCCGGGCAGGCCCGCCGCGCCGGTCGCAGCGCCCTCGGCCCCGCCGAGCGCGACGCCGCGCTTCCAACAGGATCGGGCGACCTCGTCAGCCGCTTTCAACTCGTCGAACAACTCCGCCCGCGCCGCCGCGACCTTCTTGTCGATCGACTCCCCCTTCACCGTCCACCCCGCCGCGTCGTTCAGCTTGCCGAGCACGCCCGCCACCGCCCGGCCCGCCGCCTCCTGCACCCGGTCCGGCACGACCGTTTCCACCACCCTGCCGACCGGCCCCATGACGGCGTTCGCCATCTTCGAGAAGATGCCCCCGCCGCGCTCCATTCCCTGCTCCCACGCCTCGACCTCGGCGCGCGCCTTTTCCCAGTAATCGCGATCGTGAGAAGCCCGATGAACCTCAGCCAATCAATTCTCCTCGTCGTTCGCGGCGAAGCGTCGGACCTGTCATTCCGAGGTACTCCGAGGAATCTGGCCCCGAACGCGCCGGCCCTCTCGACGTCGCCCGATGACCTGCGACCACCAATCTCCAACGTCGGACGGGCCCTTTATCGCCGGCCAGATCCCTCGGAGTACCTTGGGATGACAGTTAGTGCCGCTCCTCCCCGTTATACACCTCCACCTCCCGCACGGCCCCCGCGATCGCCCCGTGCTTCGCCGCCAATTGGTGGAACAACCGGATCGCCTCCATCTCCCGCGGCCCCACGTCGAACTTCAAATACACCGTCAAATACTGCCACGCGAGCCCCGCCGGCCAACCCCGCCCCACGGCGTACTTTTCCACGATCTCCCGAACGTGCCCCAGCCCCCCGCGCTTGGCGCGCTCCAGCCGCGCCGGCAGATCCCCAAGTTCCACCCCCTGCCGGGCCGTCCACACGGCGAACACGAACGGCAGCCCCGTCAGCGCCTTCCACGCCGACCCCAAATCGACCTGGTGCTCGAACCCCGCCGGCTCCTCGCACACCACCTTATCCCCGATGAGCAGCCGCGCGTCGCACTGCGGGCTCGCCGACCCCTCCCGGTGCCAGTCCACGAACTCCGGCCGAATCCCGTACCTCTCCGCGAAGATCACCCGCGCCAGCGCCACCGACGTGTGGCTATCCGTATCGCACGCCAACGTCCGGATCCGCTCGACCGGCCGCGTGCTGAAGATCCGCACCGTCAGCGTCTCGCCATCACACCCGATCCCCCCACTCGGCACCACGCACAGCCCGCCCAGCCGCTGGTAATCGATCACCGGCAACAGCGCCACGTCCAGCGAACGATCCCGCAATCCGTCGATCAACTTCGAAGGCACCGCCAGGCTCAAGTCGATATCCCCCTGCTCCCCGAGCCCCCAGATCAGCGGCTTGGCGTTCAGAAAACTCACGCTGCCGACGCGCAGCGTCTTCGGCCGAATCGAGGTTCCAACGCCGTTTGCGGCGATCGCGCTCATGCACCAGTCTATACCATGCGCACGCGCGGATTCGATCTTTCAGGCGTTTCGAAAACCGCCACTGGGCGGGAGGGCGAGGCTCCGTCCGAGCCGTTCGGCGAAGCCGCGGAGCGGCGACAGCCAGTAGCCCACGGCGCAAGCCGTGGGTCCGCGCACGGGCGCGCCCGAGAGCCCCGGTAGGGGCGACAGCGGCGCGCGCGCCTCCAAACGACGCTGCCGCAGCTCCGCGGCCTTTCAACAACTCGATGGGAACGTGCCCCGTCTGCAACCCACGACTCACGTCGTGGGCTACTGGCTGCCGCCGCTCCGCGGCTGACCTCCGCTCATTCCAACCTCTCCGTCGTTTCCCATACCCTGCTCGCACCCCTTACATTTTTTCTAAGACGTTTCCCTTCTCGT
This sequence comes from Tepidisphaeraceae bacterium, assembly GCA_035627895.1. Classification (GTDB taxonomy): domain Bacteria; phylum Planctomycetota; class Phycisphaerae; order Tepidisphaerales; family Tepidisphaeraceae; genus DASPKW01. Next base: position 3,324 of record DASPKW010000273.1, read on the forward strand.
GCGTCAAAAGGGTGAGTGACCCGCCTCCGTAGTCCGAGGCGGAATGGGACAGGAGCCCGCGCATGACGCCGTCCAACGGCGACGCCAGCCAACTGCGGCCGCCCGGTCCGCCCGCCGACGACGCCGGGGACTGGGTCGCGCGCGCCGTCGCCCGGTACGAGGGCCCGCTCATCCTCTACGCCCAGCGCGTCCTCGGCGAGGCCGACCTCTCCCGCCCGCGCGACGTCGTCCAGGACGTCTTCCTCAAGCTCTGCAAGGCCGCGCGAACCGAGGTCGAATCCCACCTCGCCGCCTGGCTCTACACCGTCTGCCGCCGGCAGGCCCTCGACGTCCGCCGAAAGGAGCGCCGCATGACCCTACTGACCGACGAAGCCGCCCAGGTGCACGAGAGCCCGCTCGAGGGCCCCGCCGCCGCCGCCGAGAAGGCCGACGCCTCCGCCGCCGTCTCCCGCATGCTCCGCCAGCTCCCCGAGAACCAGCGCGAGGTCGTCGTCCTCAAGTTCGCCCACGGCCTGTCCTACAAGGAGATCGCCCAGGCGACCGGCCACACCGTCTCCAACGTCGGCTTCCTCCTCCACACCGCCCTCAAAGCCCTCCGCACCCGCGCCCACATCGTCCAGTGACGCGTCGCGTGCCAGAGTCGGTCGCTAAGCCGCAAGCGGCATTCATCCGACCCGCCCCGTCTGACTTCTGACTTCTTCCTCCCCGGTGCCCCCATGACCCACGACGACCCCCGCCTTACGACGTACGCCCTCGGCGAACTCGACGCCCTCACCGCCGACGACCTCGCCGAGATCGAGGCCCTCCTCGCCACCGACGAGACCGCCCGCCAGGCCGTCGAGGAGACGCGCCGCGCCGCCGCCTCGCTCAAGGCCGACCTCGCACTGGGCGAGGCGCTCCCCGCCCTGACCACCGCCCAGCGCCAGACCATCGCCGCCGCGGCCACCCCCACCGGGGCGCCCGCCCGCACCCTCAAGCTCCCCAGCCGCCGCGCCGCCTGGGTGCGCTGGTCGCTCGCCACCGCCGCGTGTGCCGCCCTCGCCGGTGCCGTCGCGTGGAACGTCTTCAACGCCCCCGACAAGCCCGTCGCCCACAAGGGCAAGAACGACCCCGCCACCACGCCCGCCGTCGCACCGGTCGGGCCGACCGCCGCTCCCACCACCCGCCCCAACCTCTCGGTCTTCCAGAACAGCGTCACGTTCGACCAGAACAATCACTTCGGGACCAACGCCGTCGCCCCACGCGGCGTCGACCCGTCGACCGCCTCCACCTCCACCACGCTGAATTGGCACGACCATCAGCAGCTCGGCCTCCAACGCGGTCAACAAACCACGGCCGGACCGACCGCCGTCAACGGCACCGTGTGGGTCGGCGGCACGTTCTTCGCCGGCCAACCCACCAGCGGCACCAACACCGCCGGCGTCGCGGGCATGGGCGGCCCGGGAATCGGCGCCGGCGGTGCCCCAGGCGCCGTCGCCAACTCCGGCCTCTCCCTCGACGGCGTCAACACCTATACCGGCCGGGTCGCCGTCACCGGCGGAACCCTGGTCAACGGCGGGGTCCTGGCAGGTACCGGCACCGCCCCAGCCGGTCTCACCGGCAACGCCCCCGCAGGGGGGCCTGGCGACCGCCGCTACCGGCACTTCGACATCGGTGGCGAGGGCACGGTCATCGTCGGCAAGTCGATCGCCACCAAAGATGCCTCCGGCACGATCATCCTCACCGACGGCACCAAATACGATCCACAGGGCAACGCCTCCGGCTACGCCCTGGGCGTTCCGACGACCCCCGCCGTCCCCCCGGTCACCCCCCTCCCGGCCGTCACCTCCACCCCGAAGGTACCGGAACCCACCGTCCTCGCCACCGGCGTCGACCTCAAGAAGGTCGCCGACAACCCGGTCACCAAGACCACTGCGGAAGCCAAGGGCATCAAGCTCGCCCAGGACGAGCGGGAAGGCGTCGACCGCTTCGCCAAACTCGCCGCCAAGCCCGGCGAGGTCCCCGCCCCTGTCACCGGCGAGGCCCTCGTCAAGCAACGGAAGGACTTCTTCGCCTACTCCTTCAACGACCAGCTCGGCCGCGCCCAGGACGCCGTCGCCCGCGGCGAGCGCGAGCTCGCGATCGCCGAGATCACCCGGGCCAAGGCCGCCGTCCACGCGAACCTCGCCACGCTCGCCGTCGACGAGCTTTCCGAGGTCAACGCCCGGCTCGCCCAGGTCGAGACGGCCCTGAACAACAACGAGTCCTACGCCCGCCTGAACGACAACCCGTTCAAGGCCGTCGCCGGCGACCCCAAGGCCGAGCCCCTCTCCACCTTCTCGATCGACGTCGACACCGCCAGCTATTCCAACGTCCGCCGGTTCCTCGACGCCGGCCAGCTCCCCCCCCCGGATGCGGTTCGCATCGAAGAGCTCCTCAACTACTTCCCGTACAGCTACGAGCAGCCCGCCAAGGACGCCAAAGAGCCGTTCAAGGCCGTGGTCGAGGTGGCCGGCTGCCCGTGGAATGCCAACCACCGCCTCGCCCGCGTCGCCATCAAGGGCAAGGAGATAGCCCACGACAAGCGGCCCGTCTCCAACCTCGTCTTCCTGATCGACGTCAGTGGCTCGATGAACGAGCCGAAAAAGCTCCCGCTCGTCAAGCAGGGCCTACAGATGATGGTCAAGGAATTGACCGAAAACGACCGCGTCGCGATCGTCGTCTACGCCGGGGCGGCCGGCCTGGTTCTCCCCAGCACGTGCGCCGACCCGATGGGCAAGGAGAAGATCCGGGCCGCCATCGAAAACCTCTCGGCCGGCGGCTCCACGAACGGCGCCCACGGCATCCAGCTCGCCTACAACATCGCCTCCGAGCACTACATCAAGGGCGGCACCAACCGCGTCATCCTCGCGACCGACGGCGACTGGAACGTCGGCATCACCGACAAGACCTCCCTCGACAACCTGATCGTCGACAAGGCCAAGTCCGGCGTCTTCCTCTCCGCCCTGGGCTTCGGCTACGGCAACCTCAAGGATTCCACGCTCGAATCCATCTCCAACAAGGGCAATGGCCACTACGCCTACATCGACGACCAGAAGGAGGCCCGCAAGGTCCTCGTCGAGGAGATGAGCGGCACGCTCGTCACGATCGCCAAGGACGTGAAGATCCAGGTCGAGTTCAACCCCGCCAAGGTGCAGTCCTACCGCCTGATCGGCTACGAGAACCGCATGCTCCGCGCCCAGGACTTCAACAACGACAAGATCGACGCCGGCGAGATCGGCGCCGGCCACTGCGTGACGGCGCTGTACGAGATCGTCCCAATCGACCCGAACAAGAACGCCAACCCGGGCCCGGCCACGTTCGGCGTGATCGTCGACGTCGCCGGCGCGGCCGCCGCCGCCGCCAAGCCTGCCGGCATCGACCCGCTGATCTACGCCGACCGCAAATCCGACGACCTGCTCACCCTCAAGCTCCGGTACAAGGCCCCCGAGGGCGACACGTCGACCAAGCTCACCTTCCCCGCCAAGGACGCGGGCGCCAGCTACGCCAAGGCCTCCGACGACTTCAAGTTCGCCGCCGCCGTCGCCCAGTTCGGCATGATCCTCCGCAACTCCCCCCACAAGGGCTCGGCCACCTTCGCCGGCGTCATCGAGCTCGCCGATGAAGGCAAGGGCAAGGACGAGAAGGGCTACCGAAAAGACTTCGTCGAACTCGCCAAGAAGGCGAAGGCGATCTCGCGCCAACCGTAGGGTGGGCTCCGCCCACCGCTGGTGCGAACGGCGCGGCTCGGGAGGGCGAGGCTCCGTCCCAGCCGTTTGCAGCCGCGGAGCGGCGCAAGATTAGAGCCCACGGCGCAAGCCGTGGGTAGCACACCCAACGAAATCAAGAGCCCCGGAGGGGCGAAAGACCGCGAAGACACTCGCGCTTCTTTCGCCCCTGCCGGGGCTCTTCCAATGGGGCGATTCTTACCGTGCCTCGCGGACCCATGGCTCGCGCCATGGGCTCTAATCTTACGCCGCTCCGCGGCTGCTTCCCCTCATCCCCCGTGCGACGCCCTCACCAGCTTCTCCAACGTCCCCTCCGCCCTCCCCGAATCGATCGCCTCCGCCGCCCGCTGCATCCCGTCCTTCAAATCCCCCGCCGCCCCCGCGATCACCAGCCCCGCCGCCGCGTTCAAGATCGCGATGTCCCGCGTCGGCCCCGTCTGCCCCTGCATTACCAGCCGCAGCATGTCCGCCGCCTCGTCCACGCCCGACACCTGCAAGTCACTCAGCCGCGCGTACGGCAACCCCAGCTGCTCCGGGTCCAATGTCCATGTGTGCACACGCCCGTCCTTCAGCTCCGACACCCGCGTCGGCCCGAGCGTCGACAGCTCGTCCAGCCCGTCGTGCGCGTTGACCACCCACGCCCGCTCGCTCCCGAGTTCGTGCAACACCGTCGCCAGCCGATCCGTCAGCTCCGGCGCGAACACCCCGAGTAACTGGTGCTTCGCCTTGGCCGGGTTCGTCAGCGGCCCGAGCAAATTGAACACCGTCGGGATCCCCAGCGACGTCCGCGCATTGGCCACGAACTTCATCGCCGGGTGGTGATACCGCGCGAACGCAAAACAAATCCCCGCCGCCTCCAAACACCCCTTCAACTGCTCCGGCCCCAAATCCAGCTTCACCCCCAGCCGCTCCAGCACGTCCGCCGACCCGCTCTTACTCGACGCCGACCGGTTCCCGTGCTTGACCACCCGCACGCCCGCCGCCGCGATGATGATCGCCGCCGCCGTCGAGATGTTGAACGTCCCGCGCACGTCTCCGCCGGTCCCGCACGTGTCGATGATCACGCCCGCCGCCCGGTCGCACTCGATCGTGACGGCCTTCTCGCGCATGACGGTCGCCGCCCCGACGAGTTCCTCCGCCGTCGTCCCCTTCGCCGCCAGCCCCACCAATAGCCCGCCGATCTGCGCGTCCGTCGCCTCCCCCGACATGACGTGCGCGAACGCCGCCCGCGCCTCGTCCCGCGTCAGGTCCTCCCGCCGGCAAAGCTTCAGCAAAATATCCCGGAGCGGCGCGGTCACAGGCGGTGCGGTCGACATGGGCGCAATGTCAAACGCGACACGCGACTTGTCAACCCACCCCCTGACTCCCTCTCTGTCCTCTTCGCGCCTTTGCGTCTTTGCGGCCCGACTTCGATCGTCGGCACGGCGCGCCGCTACTCGATCACCCCCGCCCCCCCCGTCGCCG
>DASPKW010000274.1:0-15700 GCA_035627895.1 Tepidisphaeraceae bacterium
GTTCTCGCTCGTCTGGCCGATGTTGAACGCCTCGTTGTACACGCGGTCTTCGGGCGTCTTGAGCACGCTGCAGAAAGCCCGGCTGATGTCGGCGATGTGGACGAGTGGGCGCCAGGGGGTGCCGTCGGACTTGATCAGCACCTGCTTCGTGGCCATCGCGTACGCGACGAGATTGTTGAGCACCAGGTCGAAGCGGAGGCGGGGCGAGACGCCGTACGCGGTGGCGTTGCGCAGGTAGGTCGGGACGAAATTCTTCGAGGCGAGCTTGGCGACGTCGCGCTCGACCCAGACCTTGGTCAGGCCGTAGGGCGTGACGGGGTTGAAGTCGGCGGACTCGGTCAGGAATTCGTCGCCGGCCTTGCCGTAGGTCGAGCAGGAGGAGGAGAAGACGTACCGGCGGACGCCGGCCTCTTTGGACAGCTCTGCGAGGCGGACGGATGCCTTCCAGTTGATGTCCTCGGTCAGGCCGGGGTTGAGGTTGCCGAGCGGGTCGTTGGACAGCGCGGCCAAATGCAGCACCGCGTCGAAGCCCTTCACGTCGTCGAGCACGAGGTCGCGCAGGTCTTTGCGGATCGTCGGGACCTGGGGCAGGCGCTCGAGGAACGTGCACCGGCGGTAAAGGTCGGAGTCGAGCCCGACGACCTCGTGGCCGTCGGCCATGAGCATGGGCGTGAGGACGGTGCCGATGTATCCGAGGTGACCGGTGACGAGGACTTTCATGGGGAGGGTTCAGGGTTTGGGGTGAGAAGAGCGAATGTGGAATTCAGCCGCGGAGCGGCGGCAAAAAGTAGCCCAGGGCGTAAGCCCTGGGTAAGCGCGCGGGCATGACCGCTTTCCACCCAGTCATTTCAATGGAGCCCCGGAGGGGCGAAAGATCGACCGGTGCGCCCGACGTCCCATCTGTCGCCCCCTTCTGGGGCTCATTATTGATGATGCGCGCGCGGGTGGTGCGGCAACGGGACCCGGGGCTTGCGCCCTGGGCTACTTTTTGTCGCCCCTTCGGGGCTGAAAACACCATGTCGTTGTGGACGGACATCACAACACAACCTTCCGGCAGACGAACGCCTCGGCGAACTTCGTCGGCGACGCGCACTCGACGCCCCGCAATCGCAGGGTGGCCATGAACGTGTCTTCGGTAAACCAGCCCTTACTGGCCTGCGTCTCGAAGGCGGTCATCAGGCCGGCGACCTTGCCGCGGCAGTCGGCCTCGTCGAGCGTGACGTACGCGTTCGGGCTGAACGGGTTACCGTCGTACTTCGTGATCTCGTACTCGAAGATCGCGTGGTTGCGGAAGGTGTTCCAGGTCATCTCGGCCATCAGCCGGTGGTCCTGGTGCAGATCGTCGCGGTGGTGCGTGAAGACCAGGTCGGGCGAGCCCTTGGCCTTGAGGAATTCGAAGGTGGCTTTGACGGCAGCGCCCTCGTAGGGGAAGAAGCCGTCGCGGTGGGCGAGGACGTCGACGGAGCGCTCGGGGGCGCCGGCGAGGAAGTGGTCGGCGCCGCGGCGGGCCTCGGCGGCGCGGGCGGGGGTGGAGGAGAAGACGACCCAGTCGACGCGGGCGACGCGCTTCTCGCGGATCAGGCGCAGCAGGGTCCCGCCGCACCCGATCTCGATGTCGTCGGAGTGGGCGCCCAGGCACAGGACGTGCAGCGGGCGGGCGAGGTTGGGGAGGAACGTCAACATCACAGTGGGGCGGACATTCTTGTCTGCCTTGAACGGGCCTCGTATCACGAATACCGGGCACCCGAGGCCATTGCAGGGCAGACAAGAATGTCTGCCCCACTGTCAAACGCGCTGCGCGACGGGCTGGGCTTTGGCGCGGTCGCCGCGCCAGACTTCCCACGGGGCCTTCCCGCGGGAGTACAGGTCTTCGAGGGCCATCTTTTCCTTGAACGTGTCCATCGCGTGCCAGAACCCGTCGTGGCGGAACGTGGTGAGCTGGTTCATCCCGATCAGGCGGTTGAAGCACTCGATGACCAGCTCGTCGCCCTCGTGCAGGTGGTCGAAGATCTGGGGCTTGAGGGCGAAGAACCCGCCGTTCATCCAAACGTCGGCCTTGGTGACCGGCTCGATCTCGCACACGGACGAGGTGCCGGGCGTGGTGCGCAGGACGTGGAACGTCTGGCTGGGGCGGACGGACACGCAGGTGGCCAGCTTGTCCTCGCGGCGGGCGTGGGCGATCACCTCGTCGAGCGGGACGTCGCTCAGATTGTCGGCGTAGTTGGCGAGGAACATCTCTTCGCCGTCGAGGTGCCGGCGGACGGCCCGCAGGCGCTGGCCGACGTTCGCCTCGGCCCCGGTGTCGACGAACGTGATCGTCCAGTTGTCGGTGTCGCTCGACAGGAGCTTGACGGACTTGCCCCCGCCGGACAGGACGAAGTCGTTGCTGATGCACTCGTCGTAGTCGAGGAAGTACCGCTTGATCGCGTCGCCGCGGTGGCCGAGGCAGAGGACGAAGTCCTTGTGCCCGTAGTGCGCGTAGTAGCGCATCAGGTGCCAGATGATCGGGCGGTACCCGATCGGGACCATCGGCTTGGGGATGTTTTCCCCGGCCTCGCGGATGCGCAGCCCTTGCCCGCCGCAGAACAAAACGACTTTCACTAGAAGACCTCCACGGTCGGGATGGGGACGACGAATTTTCCGCCCCACCCGCGGACGTAACTCATCTGCTGGGCGATCTCGTCCCGCAAATTCCAGGGCAGGATCAGCACGTAGTCGGGCCGGGTCTCGCGGATGCGGTCGGGGTGGTGGATCGGGATGCGCGAGCCCGGGAGGTAGTTGCCGATCTTCTTGGGGTTGCGGTCGACCGTGTAGTCGACGAAGTCGGCGCGGATGCCGCAGTAGTTCAGGAGCGTGTTGCCCTTGCCCGGGGCGCCGTAGCCGACGACGGTCTTGCCGGCGTCTTTGGCGCCGATCAGGAACTCGAGCAGGCGGCGCTTGGTGCGGCGGACCTGCTCGCCGAACGTCGCGTACGTCTCGAGTCGGGTGATGCCGAACGCGGCCTCGCGCGCCCGCAAGTCGCCGACGCGCGAGCCGATGGGCTTGGACTGGTCGGCGGCATGCCGGGCGTAGATCCGCAGCGAGCCGCCGTGCGTCGGCAGCTCCTCGACGTCGAACAACGTGAGCCCGTGTTTGGCGAAGAGCGTCTCGACCGCGGTCATCGAGAGGTAGCTAAAGTGCTCGTGGTAGATCGTGTCGAACTGGTTGTGCGTCATCAGTTGCACGAGGTGCGGGAACTCCATCGTGATGACGCCGCGGTCGGCGAGGAGGGCCTTCATGCCGCCGACGAAGTCGTTGATGTCGGGGACGTGGGCCAGCACGTTGTTGCCCAAAAGCAGGTCGGCGGGGCCGTGTTGGGCGCGGACCTGGCGGGCGGTGCGGACGCCGAAAAACTCGACCACGGTCGGGATGCCCTTGGCGATCGCGGCCTCGGCGACGTTCGCCGCCGGCTCGATCCCCAGGACCGTCACGCCGGCCTCCTTGAAGTACTGAAGCAGGTACCCGTCATTGCTCGCGAGCTCGACGACCCGGCTGCCCTTGCCGACCGCGAACCGCCGGCCCATCTCCTGCGTGTACGCCTTGGCGTGCGCGAGCCACGACGTCGAGAACGACGAGAAGTACGCGTAGTCGTCGAAGATCTCGGCCGGGCTGACGTACTCTTCGAGCTGCACGAGCCAACATTGATCGCAGACCCACACGTGGAGCGGGTAGAACGGCTCCATCTGGTTGAGGCGCTCGGGCGTCACGTGCCGCTGGCACAGCGGCGAGCTGCCGAGGTCGACGAACGTGTGGGCGAGCGGGGCCGCGCACGCGCGGCAGCGCGCGGCGGCGTGGGGCGCGGCGCCCGTGGGAGCCCCGGTTGCGGCCGCGGGAGATTCGAGTGTCATGGTCGTCGTCATTGGTGTCCGTCCGTCGAGGCCCCGATCGTGTGCCCGCCGCCGCCGCCGCCGCCGCCGCCCGCCGCCGCCGTCGGCTCCCACGCGCCGGCCGGTCCGACCCGGTGGCCGTTCCCGGTGCGGCGCGTCCGCCGGGGCGGCGCCGGCGGCTCGGCCACGCCCAGCAGGTGCAGGCGGACCCACCGCCACAAATGGCGCGGGTTGGCGACCTTGCGGAACTTCTCGAGCGTGTACTCGGCGACCTCCCGGTACGCCCGGGCCTTGCGCCCCGCCGTCAGGTTCGACCGCCCGACTGCCCGGAACATCTCGACCAGCAGCTTGACGCCCGGGGGCATCAGCAGCCGCCGCGCCGCGTTCAGCGGGTCCAGGAACACGGCCTCCCCGCGCTGGCTCTTGCGCACCAGGCGGCTTTGGTCCGACTCGTCGGGCAGGCGCTGGAAGTGCAGTTCGTCGGGCATTTGGAAGATCCGCCCCTGCAGGCGCATCTCCAGGACGAACACGACCTCGCACGCAACGTACGTGTCCATCAGGCGGGAGTTCAGCAACGCCTCGCGCCGCATCACGCCCATCATGTACGCCGGGAACCGCGACCCCTCGACCCGGAGCAGTTGCGGGACCGATAAGTCGTGGAACTGCTCGACCGGGTCCTCCCAGCACGGCTCGCCGTCGTACTCCATGTACCGCCGGCGGACCGTGCACAGGACGGCGTCCGGGTTGGCGTCGAGGGCCTCGACGCACCGCTCGACCATCGTCGGCAGGACCACGTCGTCGTGCGACATCCACTTGAACAGCGGGGACCGGCTCAGCTCGAACGTGCGGTTGAAGTTCTTGGCGGCCCCGATGTTTACGGGGTTCCGCACGTAGCGGACCCGCTTGTCCCGGCGGGCGTACTCGCGGCAGAGGGCCTCGGTGCCGTCGGTCGACGCGTTGTCGCAGATGACCAACTCGAAGTCCGTGAACGTCTGGGCGAGCACGGAGTCGATCGCCAGCCGGAGCAGGGCGCCCCCGTTGTACACCGGCAGCCCGATGCTCAGGCGCGGGACGCGCGGGTCGGCGGCCTCGCGCCGGCCAGCGTCGGCCCGGTCGGTGGTTATTGCTACGGCTCTGCCCGTATCCCGCGCGCGGTCATTCCCATGACCGTCCGTTCGGGATTCACCCGATCCGGCCGGGCGCGGGAATTCGATCTTGTTTCGCGTTTCGATCGGCATCGTCCTGATCGCCTCAAACAGCCTTCGCGATGACCCGCGCCACCGTATCGCCCGCCGTGCCCGCCGGCGGTCTGCCCGCGGCTACGCCGTTCACGCTCCACTGCTGGTCGATCACGCACATCACGACCTGCCGCTCGGGGATCCGGCCCTGCCCGTATAAATTCTCACTCTCGACGTCGAAGTACGCCGCCGTCTCTACTTGATCCGATATCCCGCCCAGCTTGTGCAAGGCGACGTTCACGTAACACCGGCCGGGCGTGATCCGGATCGCGTCCGTCACGCACGTCACGCGGCCGCGCGCCGGCAACGTGTCCGGCAGCCCGCCGCCCGCGTCGGTGTCGAGCAGGAAGATGCCGGTGTTGGTCAGATCGTGCACGGCGACGAGGAACCGCGGGTTGCGCAGCGGGCGGTCGCCCTCGGCCTCGTAATCGAGCGTGACCCGGAGCCGGCTCCCGCAGCAGATCATCCCGCCGTCCGCGTCCTCGATCTTCATCGCCGTCAGCCGCGCGCTGCCGTCGCCCTTGCGGTCCTTCCGTTCGTCGAGCGGGGTCGCCTCGAGCTCGCCGGCCATTTTCAGGTACTTTTGAACGACCGGCTCGACCAACCCGACCTCCTGCACCCGGCCCGCGCTCAGCATCAGCGCCTTGGTGCACAGCGACTGCACGGCCGCCATGTTGTGGCTGACGAACAGCACGGTCCGCCCGTGCCGCGCGACCTCGCCCATCTTCCCCAGGCACTTGCGCTGGAAGCTCGCGTCCCCGACCGCCAGCACCTCGTCGACGATCAGGATCTCCGGCTCCAAATGTGCCGCGACCGCGAACGCCAGCCGCGTGTACATGCCGCTGCTGTACCGCTTGACCGGCGTGTCGATGAACTCCTCGACCTCGCTGAACGCGACGATCTCGTCGAACTTGCGGTTGATCTCCGCCCGGTTCATCCCGAGCAGGGCCCCGCTCATGTAGATGTTCTCGCGCCCGGACAACTCCTGGTGGAAGCCCGTCCCGACCTCGAGCAAACTGCCCACCCGGCCGTAGATGTCGGCGTACCCGGTCGTCGGCTCGGTGATCCGCGAGAGGATTTTCAGGAGCGTGCTCTTGCCCGCGCCGTTGCGGCCGATGATGCCCAGGACCTCGCCCTGGTGGAGCTCGAACGCGACGTCGCGCAGGGCCCAGAAGTCGTGCATGCCCGTCCCGTCGCCCCCGCCCGCGGCGGCCGCACGGCGCCCGCCCCCGAAGAGCGAGCGCACCGCCCGCGCCGGCGCCGTCACCGCCTTCACGATCGCGTCGCGCATCGTGTAGTAGTGCTCCCGGTCCGCCACGCGGTACCGCTTGCTCAAGCCGTCGACTCGGATGGAAACGTCAGCACTCATGAAGTAGCCAGAAGTCAGAAGCCAGAAGTCGGACGCTCACGTGCGATTACGATCCGTCGGTCTCGCGTCAGTCCCCAGTCGTCCGCAGCCACGCCCGGTGACCCGGGCCCGTCTGACTTCTGACTTCTGGCTTCTGACTCCTCCGCGCCCTACACCACGTCCGCGAACGTCTTCTCCATCCGCCGGAAGTAGAACAAACCGCCGATAAGGAGCACCAGCATGGTGATGAACGACATCCAGATCATCGGGCCCGGGTGGTCGGACGGGTTCGACCCGCTCCCGCCCAGGAGGGCCCAGCGGAACCCGGTCACCACGCCGACCATCGGGTTCAGCCCGTACACCAGGCGCCACTGCTCGGGCACCTTGCTCGCCGGGTAGATCACCGGCGTCAGGAAGAACCAGATCCGGATCAGGAACGGCACGATGTACCGCACGTCCCGGTAGACCACGTTGAGGGCGCTCAGCCACAGCCCGACCGCCAGGGCGCTGAGCAGCGCCATCGCGATGAACACCGGCACGGCCAGCAGGGCGAGCGGGTCCGGCACGACCCCGAACCAGATCATCAGCGGTACCAGCAGCACCGCGGAGATGAAGAAGTCCATCAACCCGGTCAGCACCGCCGACACCGGGATGATCAGTCTCGGGAAGTAGACCTTGGTCAGCAGTTGCTGGTTGGCGACCAGGCTGTTGCTCGCCTGCGTCAGCGCGCTCTCGAACAGCTTCCAGACGAGCATCGCGCTGAACGCGAAGACGACGTAGTTCGGCCCGTCCGAGTTGATCCCGCCGAGCTTGTGAAAGAAGAAAAAGAAGATCAGCGTCTCGGCGATCGGCTGGATCACCGCCCACGCGATGCCCAGCGCGGTCTGCTTGTACCGCACCTTGATGTCGCGCGACGCGAGGAACCACAACAGGTCGCGGTACCGCCAGAACTCCTGCCAGTTGATCCCGATCCACCCCTTGCGGGCCTCGAGGCGGATCACGGGCAGGCGCGGCCCCGCCGCCACGGCGGCCTGGCCGTCCGCCAACTGGGGGTCCGCAACTCGGGCGTCAGTCACTGTGGACATCGCATTGCTCACTTCTCTTATGTCGGACCATCACGCCGGGGGATTAACCCGCCAAACCCGTACAAACCCGCCGATCGCGCTCGCCTGCGGGCTCGCTTGAAGCTCGCCACTCCGGGTCGCGGCTAAACGGCTTCTCGCAACTCGCAACTCCTCACGCACTCATCCGCATCACGCCGCCGTCACCCTCGCTGCCGGTGACCTCGATCACGCGCACCATTTCCTCGGCCATCCGGTCCCACGTCCATTGCCGGAGCGTCTGCGATACGCCGACCATGATCGCCCGGTAGCGCCCGCGGGCGGCGCCCCAGGCGGCGACCCGGTCGGCCAGTTCGTCGGCGTTCTCCTCGTCGGCGACGACCAAGTCCCGTAACTCGCCCGGCAGGCGCTCGCACACGCCGCTACGGGCGCCGACGACCGCCGGAATCGCGCTGCACAGCGCCTCGTGCACGCCCAGCCCGTACGGCTCATATCGGGCCGGCGCGACCATCAGGTCCGCCGCCCGCAGCACCGCCGGCACGTCGTCCCGGAAGCCGAGGAACTTGATCGTCTCGCCCAGCCCCGCCGCGGCGACCTTCGCCTGCCACGCCGGCAACTCGGCCCCGTGGCCGATCACCGCCAGCGCACACTCGAACCGCCGCCGGTTCAGTCGTTCCCACGCCGCCAGCACCGTGTCGAAATTCTTCCGTCGGTCGCCTAGTGCGCCGATGAACACCGCTACCGGCACGTCGGCGTCCCACCCGAGCGCGCGCCGCTTCTCGGCGCGCTCGACCGCCGTCCCGGGGCGGACGCTGGCCGCGTCGGTGCCCAAGTAGACCGTGCGCACGCGCGATTCGTCCACGCGCAAATGCTCGACCAGGTCGTCGCGCGTCCGCCGGCTGTTGGCGATCACGATCCGCGCCGCCCCGAGGGCCTTCCGCTCTTCCGCCAGGAACGCGCGGCGCTTCCACCCCGCCATCGTCCGTCGGGCCAAGCCGCCGGCGACGTCCGGGCGGTACGCCGCGTGCACGTAGTGCACCCAGTTCGCGTCGGCCCAGTTGCAGTTCCCGCCGTTAACCAGCACGCGCCCGCCCCGCGCCGCGATCTGCCTCGCCCATTTGCGCCCGAGCTTGTCCACGTGCCGCCGGCCCAGGTAGTACGACCCGAGCGGCTTGGGCGCCGCGTGCAGCGTCACGTTGGGCAGCCGGAGCAGCTCGTCCGCCGCCCGGTGCGCGACCAGGTGCACTTCGTGCCCGCGCCCCGCGAGGTACGAGGCCAGCGCGTAATTCGCCCGGTCCATGCCGCCCGTCTTGACGAAATCGCCACTCACCAACAGCCAGGGTTTCATACCGCTCCCCCCGTAGGGTGGGCACTGCCCACCATCCCTTGCGTGCCCGCGACCGCACCCTCCGGCAACACCGCGAACTCCGTCTTCCCCGGCATCGCCCGCCGCACCCGGGCCGGCAGCGCCACGTTTCGCCCGCCCGCGAGCCCGCGCAGCTCTTCGGCCGTCCCGGTGATCACGTACACTTCGCGCCGCTTCGTGCCCGTCCACGCCGCGAACAAACTCGCGTTGAGGATCCAGAATTCCAGCCCGCCCTGCCCGATGAACAGCGGGTAGTTGAACGTCGTCGCCAGCGCCGCCACGTCGTACGCGAGCACCATCGCGCCGAGCAGGGGGAGCGTCCCGCCGCGCCGGCTCAGCGCGATCCGCCCGGCCACGACGAACGCCGCCCCGATCGCGCTCACGTACAACAGCACCAGCGGAATGCCCCCGTCGAGCACCCACCCCGTCCACTGGATCTCGGCCCAGATCTCCCCGCGCTCGCGGTCCTGCTTGTCGCCGAAGTAGTAGTACATCATGCCCCACCGCCCGAGCCCGGCGCCCAGCGGGTATTTCGGCAGCAGCTTGTTCACCGTGTCTTCGAGGAAGTGTCCGCGGTTGCTGTAGTAGACCTCGCCCGGCTTGTCGTCGATCAGGCTCGACAGCCGCTTGGTGACGACCTCCCCGCCCACCCACACGGCCCACCCGAAGCTCGCCAGAATCACGCCCACTAGCGTAATGCCCAGCCCCGCGACCTTGGCCACTTCCCCGCGCAGCGCCATCAGCCCCATGAAGGCCATCGCGCACAGACCGGTCATCACCATCAGGCTGCGCACCTGCGACATGTACAGCACGAAGAGCGCGACCGGCAGGGCCGCGAGGTACGCGATCCGCAGCCACCCGTTCCGCTCGCCCGCCCACAGCCCCAGCCCGAGCAGCACGCAGAAGAAGCCCGAGCCGGCCGCACCGCCCGGGTAGTCACTCAAGCCCATCGGCCGGAACACCCGCGCGCCGTTGGCGAGCGTGATCTTCATGTCCTCCACGTACCAGTCCCCCTGGCCCGAGACGACGGTCGACACCTCGGGCGTCAGCATCCCAGGGAACTGCACCTGCACCACGCCGACCATCGCGCTGGTCGCGTTGAACCCCCACAGCAGCAGGACGATCCGCCGGAGCCCCGCCTCGTCCACCTTGCACCCCGACACCCACCACAGCGGCGCCAGGATCGCCGCGTACAGGAACGCCTGCGCGAAGCCGGCCGTGAACGTGTTGGTCAGCGGGTGGAAGACCGCCAGCGCGAGCAGGGCGACGATCCCGACCGCGATCCAGGCCGCCGGGTGTTGCCGGTACCGCGGGCGGAGGACCAACAGCAGCGCCAGGCTCGCGCCGAACGCGGCGACGCGCACCACCATCCGCATGCCGCCGATCCCCGGCATCATCAGCGCGAGCTGACACGCCATCTGCAGCCAGAAGAACCCCTCGATCCACCGCGACGTCGGCACGCGCGGCGCCGCCGGCGTCCGCACGATCGGCGTCCGATATTCGATTACCCGCCGCGGGGGCCGGGCTTTGCCCACCGTCTCGCCGGTGGACGTCGCTAGCGCGCGCGTCGGGATCGCCGCCGACTCATCGACCCGAATCGTTCCGCCACCGGTCAAGCCGCCACCCCTTTCGACTCGCCGCGCGCCAGCCCCGCAAGCATGTCCGCGATGCGCCCCATCACGCGCCCCGGCTCGCACAATTCCGTCGCCCGCCGCACGCCCCCCGCGCCCAGCGCCGCGCGCCGGCCGGCGTCACCGATCAGTTTCGTCAGTTCCCCCGCGAGCTCATCCGCCGCATTCGGCGTCACCAGTACGCCGCACGAATTGTTCACCAACTCCAGTGCCCCGCCAATCCCGCTGGTGACCACCGGTAGCCCCGCGTACATCGCCTCGACGAACGCGATCCCGAACGGCTCGGCCCCGGTGTTCGGCTGGCAGTGCACGTCCGCCGCCGCCAGCACGCGAGCCACGTCCGTCCGCTGGCCGAGGAACTTCACGCGCCCCCCGACCCCGCCGCGCTCGGCCGCGTGCTTCAACTCCGCCAGGTACGCTTCTTCCTCCGGCCGCTGCGCCCCGCCCGCGATCCAGCATTCCCACCGCGCGTCCGCCTTCAACTGCGCCAGCGCGTCGACGAGCACGGCGTGCCCCTTCCACCGCTCCAGTCGGCTCGCGCACACGATCACGACCTTGTCGTCACTCGTTCCGAGCTCCGTGCGAATGGCCGACCGCACGGCCGCGCGATCGCCCACGTCCGCCGGCGCGACCGGCAGGTACTCCCACCGTGCCGCCGCCGTCGGGAGTACTCGCTTGACCGAGTCCGCCGTCGCCCGGCTGTTCGCCAGCACGAGGTCCGGCGGCATCTTCGCCGCCTTGGTCTCGATCCAGTTGTCGTTCTTGAGAATGTCGTGCGCCCACATCGCGACCGGCTTGCCCGCCGCCCGCGCCGCGCCGCCGAGCATGACCAGCGGCCAGCACGCGTGCGCCACCACCACGTCGCACCCCCGCGCGTCGATCAGCTTCCGAAGCCGTCGCCGCGCCGCCCACCCCGTCCACGGCCGCGACGCCTTCACCGCGCCGAGCACCGCCACGTCCACGCCCGTCTCGCGTAACTCGGTCGTCAGCCGCCCCTCGAAGCACGCCGCGAACGTCGGCCGCATGCCCGCGCACTGCCCCCGCTCGCGCGCCAGCGTGACGAGCAGGCGCTCGACGCCGCCGTACATGTTGCCGGCGCACAGGTGCAGGACGTTGATCGGTGCGTCTGACTTCAAGGTCCGATAACCTTTCGGTGAGTTGCGAGTTGCGAGTGATGGGTTGCGAGTGATGAAAACTCGCAACACGCAACTCACAACTCGCAACTATTCAAGCGGCGAACGTCGCCTGCGGGCCGTCCTGCCCGACGGCCGCCGGCTTGAGCATCCGGCGGAACGCGGGCGCGGGGATCCACAGCTTGAGCATCGGCTTGGCCAGCGACCAGGTTGACTGCGAACGCCCCTCGCGCACCAGAACCCGGTCGTACGCCTCCACGCTCCGCCGGGCCATCACCCGGTGGTCGAACTCGCGCACCGCCCGCTCGCGGGCCGCCCGCCCCAGCCGGTCCCGCAGGCCCGGCTCGTCCAGCAGCCGCTTCGCCGCCGCCGCGAACGCGACGGGATCGTTGATCGGCACCGTCAGGCCCGTCTCGTCGTGCCGGCTCACCCACGGCACGCCGCTGCCCGAGATCGCCGCGTTGATCACCGGCGTCCCACACCCCATCGCCTCGACCTGCACCAGCCCGAACGCCTCGCTCCGCGCGTTCGACGGGAACCACAGCGCCGTCGCCGCCCGATAAGCGCCGATCAGCTGCGCGGGCGACAGGTACGGCTTCCACACCACCCGGTCGCTCACCCCCACGTCCTTGGCGAGCTGCTTGAGCTGGTCCTGTAACGGTCCGCTGCCCACGATCACCAGCGTGCCCGGGACGTGCACCAAGGCGCGGATCGCCACGTCAAAGCTCTTGTAGTACACGCACCGCCCGACCCCCAGCCAGATCGGCCCGGGGTGCGCCGCCCGCAGCTCGGCGGCGAACGCCTCGGACTCCGCCGTAGGGCTCGTGTGGCCGCACAGGTCAACGCCCAAGGGGAGCGCCTCGACCCGCTCCTGGTGCCGGCGCAGGATGCCCGATTCGCTCGGGTATTCCGGGCTGGTCGACAGCAGCGCCGCCGCCTTCCCGTAAACGAAATGCTCGAACGGCATCAGCGCCAGGCGCAGCAGCTTCTGGCGGACGATGTCGGAATGGTGCGTGATCACGAGCGGGACCTTCGGACGCGCGGCGGCGAGCGCCAGCACCATCGTCGGGTTCGGCGTGTGCAGGTGGATCACGTCCGTGTTGTCCGGGGTGATCCCCCTCAACAGTTTGTTGAGCCCCGGGCACACGTCGAGCCGGGCGAACGACGCGCTCCGCCCCACGCGCGTCACGGCCACGTTCTGGTCGTATTCCTCGACCGTCTCCGTCGCCCCGTGGCGGACGTAGGTCAGGTCCCGCCCCTCGTGGTTCGTGTGGTTGACGCACACGACCCGCACCTGAACCCCCATGTCGGCCTGGGCCCGCGCGATCGTCTGCACGTGGCTTTCGATCCCGCCCGGCGCAGGGGGGTAGTACTTTCCAAGATGACACACGCGCAAGGCATGCGATGACGCTTTCACGACTGTTTCTCCCCGAACACTGACGATCCCACTCACTGACGCGCAAACCGGGCCTGGCGAGACCCGAGCAGACCGATTCGTCCGACAATGCTGCGGTGCTTCGTTTTGCGAAGCTCGCAGTTATCGGAACACCCACGGCGGCCTACCCACTGACATGGCCGCTCGTGAGCCCATCGACCCACTCCTGAGATCTCTCCAATACACCCACGCACCGTGCAAGCCGCCCGCGCCGAATTCCGTCAAAACGGAGCACTCCGTTGCCGCCAATCATGGCGCGGCAACGGCCGATAATTCGGATGTAAATCGACGGTGCGAGGGCGGGAACGACCTGAGACTGACAAACCCACTGACTAGCGCGTTCGAACTCGGACTATACAACCACGCCGAGTCGGCTCATAGCCATTTTCGCCCCACGAGGTCCGATATCCGCGCGGAAAACCCCGATTGGAGCGCGTTGCCAGCGTCGCGCGGGAAGATGGGCAAATTGCACCCGCGCCACTGGATCGGGTATACACGCCGCACCATGGCCATGGTCACCGTACAAGTCTGGGACGCGACCGGTAACAAGCGGCAGGAAGTCGAGATGCCCGACGACGCCCCGGTCAACCGTCTGATCGCCGTCCTCCTCCAGCGGATGAACTTCCCGCAGTCGGCGCCGGACGGCCAACCGCTGTCGTATAAGTTGCATCATCGCGCGACCGGCAAGCAGTTGCTGGACACCCAGACGCTCGCGCAAGTCGGGGTCAAGCAGGGGGATATCTTGCGGCTCCAGCCCGAGATCACGGCGGGATAACCCCGTTTAGCCCCCCCGGCCACGCGGGGAAGCGACTATCATCGCGTCATGTTCCGCCTGACCCGCGAGATCCGGTTTGCCGTCAACGCGATGCCGGACGACCAACTCGCCCGCCCGGCCGTCAACGCGTACGCGGCCCACCCCGCCCATACCGGGCTGGCGCACTTCTTCACGCTGTCGGCGACGCTATCGGGCGACCTCGACCCGGCCAGCAGCTACCTCATTAACATTAAGGACATCGACCGCGAGCTGCGCGGCCGGGCGGTCGTGGCCATCGAGGACGTCGTCCGCCACCGCCCGCGCGAGTTCGGCCCGGCGGCCGTCGTCGAGCTCTTCGCCCGGTTGAAGGACGCCTGGCCGCCCCACCGGCTGGAGGTGCTCAAGCTCGGCCTGTCGCCCTTCCTGTCGCTCTCCGCCCACGCTTCGGAGCCTTCGATGACGCGCCTGTCCCAGAAGTTCGAGTTCTCCGCCGCCCACCGCCTGCACAACCCGGCCCTGTCCGACGACGCCAACCGCCAGACGTACGGCAAGTGCAACAACCCCATGGGCCACGGCCACAACTACGAGGTTCAGGTGACCGTCGCCGGCGTGCCGGACGAGCGCACCGGCGTCCTCGTCGACATCCCCGCGTTCGAGCGGGTGGTGAGCGAGCACGCGATCGAGCGGCTGGACCACAAGCACCTCAACGCGCAGGTCGACGAGTTTGCTACGGTCATTCCGAGCGTGGAGAACATCGCCAAGGTCATCTACACGTGGCTGAAGCCCCATCTGACGAAGGGCGAGACGCGTCTGGCGTCGGTCACGGTGTGGGAGACGCCCAAGACGTGGTGCGAGTACTCGGAAGGGTGACGCCTCGACCTCGTCTCAATCCCGACGATTCGACTCGCCCCGATCGAGCGCGATGCGCACGCCGATCGCGATCCAGATTAGCGACAGCCCCGCCGCGAACCAGTACAGCGTTTGAACGGTCGGGTGAAGCTCGTTCGGCTTCGGGGCGAACGCATTCCCCATCCAGATCATCCCGCCGACGAGGACCGAAGTGCACGCCCAAAGTCCGCTCAGGACGATGCCGGCGTAGTCCATGCGGTGGCGCGGCGCCAGGAACGCGACCAACCCCACGACGACTCCGAAAGGGACGAAAAACCAGAGCGCGAAGCCGACGCTGAATCCGAACATGCGGTCACGCCTTCTTCGCGGAGATCTCCCCGCCCGCCGGCACCCACTTGAACACGTACCGCTCGCCCAGGCGCAGGCGCGTCATCAGCACCACCTGGTGCGTGTGGCCCTCGAAGTGACTGACCGCGTGGAAGATCGCCCCCAGCACGGTCTCGTCGTAACTCTGGATCTTGCGCGGCGCGAGGATCGTGTCCGCCGTCACCCCCGCCATCGCCGCGTCGGCCGCCTCGTACGCCGCCGTCAACCGCTCGACGAGCTCGCCCGGCGTCGCCCGCAGGTCCTGGGCGAACTCCCCGGGCCGGTCGCGCTCAATTGGCGTCTGCCCGACGCCCTGCACGACCCACTGCCCGACGTTCCCGCACAAATGGACGACGATGTTGGCCACGCTGTTCGCCCCGACGAACGGCCGCCAGTTCACGTCCTCGTCCGACAGTTGCTTCAGGCAGTGGACGACCTTTTTGTAGCAGGTAGTGAACGTCTTGCGGGCGTAGTCGACGTACGCGCGGGTGAGGGCGGGGTCGGAGGGCATGGCGTGTTCCTTACCGCGTAAGGCGTGTTCCCGTCATCCTGAGGTACTCCGAAGGATCTTGCCGGGAGTTCGCGGCCCGCACGACTTTGGCGAGCGGGCCCGGACGTTCGAGGCTGGATCCTTCGGAGTACCTCAGGATGAC
>DASPKW010000275.1:0-9296 GCA_035627895.1 Tepidisphaeraceae bacterium
AAGGACGGCGAGGACCTGGCGGCGAACAAGCCGCTGTTCACGATCGAGAAGAACTGGTTCGCGGCCGACGTGGCCCAGGCCAACGCGCTGGTGAAGCAGCGCGAGGCGGAGTTGACGCTCGCGCGGCAGGAGTTCAAGCGGGTCGAGGGGCTGCAGCAGTCGAAGGCGATCAGCGAGCAGGAATTCGAGCAGAAGAAGAACGCGGTCGCGGTCGCCGAGGCGCAGAAGGCGGCGGCCGAGGCGGCGGTGTCGACGGCCGAGTTGAACCTGCGGTACACGGACATCAAGTCGCCGATCGCCGGCCGGGCCGGGCAGCGGCGGGTCGACGTGGGGAACATCGTCAAGGCGAACGAGACGACGCTGTTGACCGTGCAGAACCTGGACAAGCTGTACGTCGACTTCACGACGTCCGAGCGCAACCTGAACGCGATCCGCCGGCACATGAAGGAGAGCGGGGACAAGCAGCTCAAGACGTACGTGAGCGTGCCGGGCGACGCGGGCAAGCCGCGCGAGGGCAAGCTGACGTTTTTGGATACGGCGGTGCAGGCGGGGTCGGGCACGATCAAGCTGCGGGCGGAGATCGAGAACGCGGACCGCCAGTTCTGGCCGCAGCAGTTCGTGAACGTCCGGCTGGTGCTGGAGACGAAGCGGGACGCGGTGCTGATCCCGGCGCGGGCCGTGCAGGTCGGGCAGCAGGGGCAGTTCGTTTACGTGGTGAGCGACGGGGGGAAGAAGACGGAGCTCAGGCCGATCGCGCCCGGTCAGCGCCAGCCGGGCGACCAGCCGGGCCACGACTTGATCGTGACGGATTCGGGCGTGAAGGCGGGCGAGCTGGTGATCGAGACGGGCCAGCAGGGCGTGATGCCCGGGATGCCGGTGACGATCATCCCGCCGGCCGCGCCCGCCGGGGCGCCCCCGGCCGCGCCCCCCGCCGACGGCAAGGCCGCCCAAGGCGACGCGCCCGCCGGCACGGCGTCCGCCAAGTAAACTCCCCATTCGTTTCGCGCTCTTCGCGCCGTTGCGGCGCCGATCCGTTGTTCCTGCAAGAGCCCTTCCGATGAATCCCTCCGAACCCTTCATTCGCAGACCCGTCATGACGATCGTCCTGACGGTGTCGGCGATCCTCTTCGGCGTGCTCGCGTACCGCGCGCTGCCGGTGAACGATCTGCCGGCCGTCGACTACCCGGTCATCCAGGTGAGCGTCGGTTACCCCGGCGCGTCGCCGCAGACGGTCGCGAGCACGATCGCGACGCCGCTCGAGCGGCAGTTCATGCAGATCCCCGGGCTCGAGCTGGTGACCAGCAAGAGCAACCAGGGGTTCGCGAGCATGACGCTACAGTTCTCGCTCGAGAAGTCGATCGACGCGGCCGCGACGGACGTGCAGGCCGCGATCACCCGGGCGACCGGTAACCTGCCGCAGGACCTGCC
This sequence comes from Tepidisphaeraceae bacterium, assembly GCA_035627895.1. GTDB lineage: Bacteria > Planctomycetota > Phycisphaerae > Tepidisphaerales > Tepidisphaeraceae > DASPKW01. The sequence goes on from DASPKW010000275.1 coordinate 1,429, forward strand.
CGCCCCGCCGACGTTCACCAAGACCAACCCGAACGACCAGCCGATCATGTACATCGGCCTGACGTCGGACACGCTGACGCGCGGGCAGTTGTACGACCTGGCAAACACGCAGGTCGGGCAGCGGATCAGCACGGTCAACGGCGTGGCGCAGGTGCAAGTGTACGGCACCAAGTCGGCGATCCGCATCAAGGCCGACCCGTCGGCGCTGGCGAGCCGAAACCTCACGCTCGACGATCTGGCGGCCGCGATCCGCCAGGGCACGAGCTTCCAGGGCGCCGGGCAGTTCGACGGCCCGGATAAGACGTTCCTGCTCCAGCCGCAAGGCCAACTCGACAACGCCGACGCGTACAACAACCTGATCATCGGGATCTACGACAACGCCCCGGTCTACCTGAAGGACGTGGCGCTCGCCCGCGACACCGTGCAGGACGAGCGGATCGACATGCGGTTCTGGGTGCGCGGGAAGACCGTCCCGAAGGCGACGGTCGTGATCGCGGTGTTCCGCCAGGCCGGGTCGAACGCGGTCGACGTCGCCAAGACCGTCCGCGAGCTGCTCCCGATCGTCCAGCCCGAACTGCCGGCGGGCGTGAGCGTCGTGCCGATCTACGACCGGTCCAAGTCGATCGTCAACTCGGTCGCCGACGTGAAGGAGACGCTGCTCATCGCGTTTATCCTCGTCGTCGTCGTCATCTTCGTGTTCCTGGGCCGGGCGATCGACACGCTGATCCCGGTCGTCGCGCTGCCGCTGTCCCTGCTGATCACGTTCATCGCGATGCAGATCCTGGGGTACAGCCTGGACAACCTTTCGCTGATGGCGCTGACGCTGGCGATTGGGTTCCTCGTCGACGACGCGATCGTGTTCCTCGAGAACACGGTGCGGCGGATGGAAAAGCACAACGAGCGCCCGTTCCGCGCGGCGATCAACTCGGCCAAGGAAATCAGCTTCACGATCATCTCGATGACGCTGTCGCTGGCGACCGTGTTCCTCCCGCTGCTATTCATGAGCGGGCTGGTCGGGCGGATCTTCCGCGAGTTCGCGGTCGTCATTGTGATCTCGATCATCGCATCCGGCGTCGTGTCGCTGACGCTGACGCCGCTCATGTGCGCCCGGATGGTCGCGTTCCGCGGGCACGGGACCAAGAAGACGGTCGTCGAGCGCATCTTCGGCGCCGTCGAGAAGCGCGTGCTGGCCGGGTACGGCCACTCGCTCTGGTTCTTCCTGAAGCACAAGTGGGTGTCGGCCCTGATCTGGCTGGGCTGCATGGCGGGCACGGTCTACCTGCTGGTGATCATCCCCAAGACGTTCCTGCCGATCGGCGACAGCTCTTTCTCGTGGGGCTTCATGATCGCCCAGGAGGGCACGAGCTACCACCAGATGCGGCTGTACCAGGACAAGGCCGAGAAGGTCATGCAGGACAACCCGTCCGTCGGCATGACGTTCTCGATGACGGGGAACAACCAGTTCCTCGGCTCCAACCAGGGCCTGATGCTCGCGTTCCTGAAGGACCCGAAGGACCGCCCGCAACAGACGCACATCCGCGACGTGTCGGCCCAGATGATGGGCGACATGATGATGCGGGTGCCCGGCGTGTTCGGCATCTTCACGCCCCAGCCGGTGCTCGAGATCTCGACCGGGGCGACCGGCAAGGGGACCGGGCAGTTCGCCTACGCGATCTCCGGCATCAACCCCGACGAGGTGTACGAGGCCGCGGGCAAGTTGACGGGCGCGCTGTTTAGCCAGTTCGGCCCGGGCGTGCCGGGCAAGCTGTTCGCGTCGCCGCCGATGTCGGACCTGTTCCTGCAGACGCCGAGCCTCAAGATCAACATCCTGCGCGACCGCGCGTCGATGTACGGCGTGTCGGCGACGCGGATCGAGACGCTCCTGCGCAACGCGTACTCCGAGAACTACGTCTACCTGATCAAGAAGCCGCAGGACCAGTACCAGGTGATCCTCGAGTCGACCGCGGACGCGCGGACGCACCCGGAGGACTTGTCCAAGCTGTACGTGCGGTCGGACGACGGCAAGTCGCTGATCCCGCTGAACGCGGTCGCGACGTGGGAGCCGACGGTCGGCCCGCAGGCGGTGAACCACATCAACCAGTTCACGTCGGTCACGTGGAACTTCAACCTGAATCCCGGCGTGACCATCGCCGACGTCGAGAAGTTCATCAACGAAGCCACCAAGACGGCGTTGCCGCCGACCGTTCGCGGCCAGTTCCAGGGCGAGGCCCTGACGTTCCAGGAGACGACGCGATCGCTGATCATCCTCATGATCATGGCCGTGTTCGTGATGTACGTGATCCTCGGGATTTTGTACGAGAGCTTTTTGCACCCGATCACCGTGCTGTCGACGCTGCCGACGGCGCTGGTCGGCGGGCTGGCGACGCTCTGGCTGTTCAACGAGACGGCCTCGCTCTACGCGTTCATCGGGCTGTTCATGCTGATGGGCATCGTGAAAAAGAACGGGATCATGATCGTCGACTTTGCCGTGCACCGCGTGAACCAGGGGCAGACGGCGCGCGACGCGATCCACGAGGCGTCGATCGACCGGTTCCGGCCGATCATGATGACGACGCTCGCCGCGGTCATGGGCGCGGTGCCGATCGCGCTGGGGTACGGGTCGGACGGCGAGGGCCGGCGGCCGCTGGGGCTGGTCATCGTCGGCGGGCTGCTGGTCGCCCAGCTGATCACGCTGTACGTGACGCCGGTCATCTACCTGTACATGGAGTTGTTCCAGGAGAAGATTCTCTGGCGGTTCACGCGGAAGCCCGAGCCGGGCGACGACGAGCCCGGCCGCCGCGACGACGGCAACGGCCACGACGACCTCGCGGTCGACGCCCGCCCGCCGCGCCTGCCCGACGACGTCCACGCGTACCCGCCGATCCCCGTCGCCAACATCGCCAACGCGTACCGGGCGCCGGGGAACGGGCACTGAGGCGGGAATGACGAATGACTAAATTCGAATGACGAATCAAATTCCAATGACCAACGACGAATGACGAAACGGGGCCCGGGGTGCGGGCGGCGGCAATTGTTTGGTCATTGGTCATTCGACCTTCGTCATTGATTCGTCATTCGAATTTGGTCATTCGTCATTCGTTTACGGTCGTTCGACATTCGATTACCGTCGTCCGTCCGAATTCCGCTCCCACTTACTGCACGTCCGCCTCCACCCTTTGCCTCCCGACACTTTCACCATGCCCCGTCTCCTCCCCCTGCTGTCCGTCGTCCTGATCACCGGCTGCACCGTCGGCCCGAACTACCAGGCCCCGCAGACGACCGCCCCGGACGCGTGGTTCGAGTTCGCGCTCGCCCCGGCGACCCCGCCCGACCCCGTGGGCGACACGACCGGCCCGACGAGCCGGCCGGCGTCGGTGCTGTCGCGCGGGCCGGTGCCCGTCGCGTGGTGGACGAGCTTTAAGGACGCCAAGCTCGACGATCTGATCGTCCGCGCGACGCGGGCCAACCTGGACCTCCGCCGGGCCGCGGCGCGCGTGACCGAGGCGCGGGCCCAGCGCCGCGGGACGGCGTCGGACGCGCTGCCGGCCCTCGACATCGGCGGCGGGTACTCGCACGTCCGCTCGGGCGCCGGCGCGATCGGCGGGTCGTCCGCCAGCGCCGGCTCGTCCGGCGGGGGCACGTCCGCGCCGGTCGCGGGTTCCAGCGGGTCGACGGGCGCCGAGTTCGACATCTGGCAGGCCGGGTTCGACGCGTCGTGGGAAATCGACGTGTTCGGGCGCGTCCGCCGGGCGGTCGAGGCGGCGGACGCCGGCCTCGCCGCGGCCGTCGAGGACCGGCGCGACGTGATGATCACGCTGCTGTCGGACGTGGCGCGCAATTACGTCGAGCTCCGCGGCTTCCAGCAGCAGGCCCGCATCGCGCGGGAGAACCTCGATTCGCAGCGCGAGACGCGCAAGGTGATCCAGACGCGCTTCGACCGCGGCCTGGCGCCGCGGCTGGACCTGGAACGCACGGCCGCGCAGGTCGCGACGACGGCGAGCGCGATCCCGACGTTCGACGCCAACGCCCGCCAAGCCGCTCACCGCCTGGCCGTGCTGCTCGGCCTCCAGCCGCAGGCCCTCGCCAACGAGCTGTTAAAGGAAAACGCCATCCCCGCCCCGCCGCCGAGCGTGCCGGTGGGCGTGCCGGCCGACCTGCTCCGCCGCCGCCCGGACGTGCGCCGGGCCGAGCGCCAGCTCGCCGCCGCGGTCGCGCGGATCGGCGTCGCCACCGCCGACCTCTACCCGCGCTTCTCGTTGGCCGGGTCGCTGGGCCTTCAGTCGACGGATTTCGGCTCGCTCTTCAACTACGCGAGCCGGATCTACTCGATCGGCCCGCAGGTCTCGTGGAACATTTTCGACGCCGGCCGGATCCGGGCGAACATCGCGGTGGGCACCGCCCAGCAGGAACAACTGCTGGCGACGTACGAGCAGACGGTGCTGAACGCGCTTCGCGAGGTGGAAGACGCGCTGATCGCCTACCAGCGGGAGCTCGACCGCCGCACGACGCTCGCCGCCGCCGTCAACGCCAACCAGCGGGCGGTCGCGCTGGCGAACGAGCTGTACACGGCGGGCCGGACGGACTTCCTGTCGGTCCTTCAGGCCGAGCGGGATTTGTTCCAGTCACAGGACGCGCTGGTGCAGTCGGACCGGCTCGTGTCGTCGAATCTCATTGCACTGTACAAGGCGCTGGGCGGGGGCTGGGAACTGCACGAGCAGGCCCCACAGGTCGCGCGGAAGGATTAACCACCGAGGGCACGGCGGGCACGGAGCAAGACAAAGAGGGTGGCAGCCGCTACGCCTTCCGCTCGTCCAGCGGCACGACGAACGCGGCGAACACCTCGGCGAACGGGCGCGGCGTTACCGGCGTGCCGAGGCGGGCGGCGGCAATGCGGCAGAGGCGGCGGAGGACGTCCCAGAGGCCGTAGATGGCCGGGTCGACGCCATGGCCGTACGCGCCCTGCTCCTCGCGGAGGATGCGCGGGTGGACGACCAGCCAGGGGTAAGTGGCGGTCGACTGGATCATGAACTTGACGAGCGCGATGATCTCCCAGCAGACCTGGCTCAGCTCGGGGTCGGGGAAGATCTCGCCCTTGCGGGCCCGCGGCACGAGGACGCACAGCGCGATGAACCGCGCGTCCCGCGTCTCGCACCACGCGTCGACGTCCTCGAGCCAGACGGGGGCGGGGAGCTCGGGGAAGTACCGCTCCTGCTCGGCCTCGGCCTGGGCGAAGATCGCGACGAGCTCGTCGAGGTAGGGGCGGCCGGGCATGGGGGAATGGTAGTGGCGCGCGGCGGGGACCGCACGTGTTCGGGCACTCCGGATTGGCCTCCGGCGGCCCCCTCCTTTCCATGGGCAAGATGCCCATGCCACCAGTGCGCGGGCGGCGTACTTTGGTCTCCGTCCCGCGACAAGTCGCTGGGCTCCCTATTTCTTCATCCTTCATCCTTCCGCCTTCATCCTTTGCCGTTCACCGCGGCTTGTCCGGGGCCGGGAACTTCTCGCCCGCCAGCGCCCGCTTCGCCGGGCCACCCCACTCCGGCGTGGGCTCGTACGTCCAGTCCTTGATCAGCATCGGGGCCGAGCCGGGGTGGAGGCTGAAGCCGGTCCAGTGCAGCTTGTGCTGCTGGACGAAGCCGAGGAAGCGGGGGACCCACGTCGCCGCGTCCTCCTGATACTCGGCGGGCATGAACGCGAACTTCTTCGTGTTCGCGCCGCACTCGCTGACGATGATCGGGTACTTGTCGGCCACGCACATCACCTTGCCCAGCCAGTCCTTCTTCTGGGCGTAGATGTGGGCGGCGTACATCAGGCCATTCCCACCCTTCTCGTCGAGGGCGAAGCCGTTGGCGACGCCGGTGAGGTCGTACGACCAATCGAGCCCGCCGGCGATGAGGACGTTCTTCGCGCCGGTCTCGCGGACGGCGTTGACGAGGGCCTGGATGCCGACGGAGTGGAAGCCCTTCTTGCCGGCGGCCTTTTCCTCGGGGGTGAGGAAGTTGTCTTCGTCAGCCGGGGCCTTCTTGTCCTCGACGAAGCCGCCGTTGCGCCAGACTTCCCAGGAAGTGCCGTGCGGCTCGTTGAAGATCTCGAACACGACGGCCGGGTGGTTCTTGTACTTGGTGGCGACGTCCTTCCAGAACTCGACGTGCTCGCGCTTGGGGGCGCGGAAGCGGTGCAAATCGAGCATCGTGTACGCCCCGCGATTGGCGGCCAGGACGACGACGTTGTCGACCAGCTCGCGGTAGGCCTTGCCGCCGTCGGTCTGGCCGGAGCCCTTGCCGAACCAGAAGGTTTCCTGGATCGGCAGGCGGATGATGTTGGCCTTCCAGTCGTCGATCGCGACGAGCGTGGATTTCAAAACGCGCTCGCCCTTGTGCGTCCACTGCAAGCTGTCGACGTTGACGCCCTGAAGCCAGATCTCTTTCCCATCCTTGGTAAGGGTCTTGGTGCCCTCGACGCGCAGCTCCTGCGGGAACTTGGCCGGGTTGGGCTGCTCGGGGTCGATTTGTGCGGCCTTGTCCAGCGCCGCCTTCGCCTCGGCGGCGGCGATCAGCACGGCCGGGTCGACGGCCTTGAGCGAGAGGTTATCGAGGTCCAGCGTGCCCGACGCGGCCTGGAACAAAGCCGGCATCAGCACGAGCGTGACCGCGCCCTCGGGCACGAGGAACTGCTTGGACTTGTCGACCCAGCCGTCCGTGTTCTTCGACGCGGCCGCGGGCGAGGCTTCGGAAATCTTCTTCCCGTCCGCGCCCAGGAATTGGAAGAGGATGCGCGCGTCGAAGTAGTTCTCCTTGCCGCGCTTGAAGTCCGCCAGGCGGTACGACCACTTGAACTCGAGGGCCTTGGCGTCCTTGGGCAGATCGATCGGCCGATAGAGCATGACCATCTTGCCGGCCTCGGGGCTCTTGAGGCGCAGAAACCGATTCTCGCCCTCCTTCTCCCAAGACATGTCGGCCTTCATCGCGCCCCACTTGTCGGGCAAAGCCTTGTCCTTCCCGTCCACCTGAAAGTTCCCGTTGGCGATCAGCTCGCCATCGGTACCGGCATTCTTGGCGGCGTTCGCCTGGCGCTTCTCGGCAGCGGCGGCCTTCTTCGCCGCATCCGCCTCGGCCTTGGCCTTATCTCCCGCCTCGATCGGTGCGGGATCGACGGCCATCAGCTTGAGGTCGTCGATGTCGAACGACCCCGCCTCCACGCGGAAGAGCGTCGGCATGATCTCGAGCGTCAGCCCGTCTTCGGGGACGACGAACGACACCTTCTTCTCGATCCAGTCCGAGTTCTTGTTCGTGTTGGGCGCCGGCAGCTTCCCGGCCACCTTCTCGCCGGCGGCGTTCTTCCACTGGAGCATGATCCGCGCGTCGAACCACGCCTGCTTGCCCTTCTTGAGGTCCGCCGTGCGCTGCCGCCAGGACATCTCGATGGCCTTGACGTCCTTCGGCACGCGCACCTGCCGGTACGTCATGACCATCTCGTCGGGCTTGGACGAGACGAGGTGCAGGTAGCGGTTGTCACCGTCCTTGGCGTAGGAGACGCCGGCCTTGGGGCCGGGCCAGTGGTCGGGCGGGCCGTCGGGGGTGCTGGCGGATTGGAAGTCGCCGTTGGCCAGAAGCTCGGCGGCCTGTGCCGGGAGCGTGAAGAGCGAGAGGAGGAGGATGGCGCGGAAAAGCATGCGGTTCTCGTGGCTGGAGTTGTGGGGCGGCCGTCGCCCGTGGGTCGGAAGGGCGATCATACCGCGCGGGCCGGGCGGAGGCACGGGGGCGCCTCAACTGACGTGCTGCAAGAAACCGTCGATATCCAGCATCGCCGGCAAATCCTTCATCCACTGCCCCACCACCGGGTTCACCGACGAGAAATCGAGATACTCA
>DASPKW010000276.1:0-4859 GCA_035627895.1 Tepidisphaeraceae bacterium
ACTCCCGGCGACACCCCCACCTCCGGTTTTACAGAACGAACCCAAACCGACCCCGAGGACCTCTGCACGGCATTTACAGAACGAACCCACCGCGACGCCCAACCCCCGACCCGCCGCACACTTAAGCCCTCCGTCTGGCGCTGGATCCACGACCGCAACCCGATGTTCCTCTGCTCGGCCGTCCTCATGTTCGCCGGGTACCGCCTGATCCTGGGCGCCATGAACACCCCGCCGGGCGACGTCGCCGGCCTGGTCCCGCTGATCGCCGTTCTCAATCTCTACGAGGCCGCCCTCATCGGCCTGGGCCTCTTCCTGATCCGCCGCCGAAACCTCTACCGCGACGGCTGGTTCCTCCTCACCATCGAGGCGCTCTTCCTCGTCGATCTGACCAACCTTCAGTCCGAGGTCTACGCCGCCAGCGTCTCGACCGGCCTGATCCTGAACGGGGTCTGCTTCGCCCTCGCGCTGGTCAAGATCGCCGTCGTGGTCAAAGTGCTCCGCCTCCGCCTTTCAATTCCCGAATGGGGGCTGATCGCGGTGACGCTGGCGATGCTGTTCGGCATGGCCGGCGCATTCAAGTCGCTGGCCCGACCCGACGGGTTCATCGACACGCGCGTGCTGTACGCCGCGTGGTGGGTGCTCGGCGCGATCGTCGCGCTCGCCGGCCTGGCCCCCCGCGCCGACCGCCTCGGCCGGTTCGCCGCCCTGCCCGGCCGGCTCTACCTCCTCATCCCGATCGCGTCACTGATCGTCCACCTGTGCGGCGCCAACCGCGTCTACAACGTCCACTTCCACGCCGCCAACCTGGCCCCCGTGCTCCTAGGCCTGGCGATCGCGCTCACCGGCGTCCGCTGGATCCCGTGGAACCTCGCCGCCCGCGCGCAAGTCGCGCTCGTCGCACTGGCCGCCCTGCTCTCGCTCCGCGTCCCCGCCGACCTCACCCTCCAGGCCGTCGGCGTCTGGCTCTCGCCCCTGCGCCTGGCGATGCTCGGCGCCGCCGTCGTCTGCGCGTGGTCGTTCTGGCGCTACCGCCGGTGGGTCTATGCCTACGCGCTGGTCGCCGCTGCCGGCGCCGTAGCCCTCGGCCACACGGTCGCCGCCGCCAAGCAGAACCTGGTCACCATCGCCGACCAGCTCCTGGCCGCCCTCAAGGCGCTCATCCCGACCACCCCGATGGCGTGGGGCGTCGTCGCCGTCGTCGCGAGCTTCGTCGTCCTCGGGCTGGGCGCCGTCATGAGCCTGCGAAAGGAGGCCGCCCCCACGGGCGACGAACCGGCATGATTCGCGGCGTTCGGAGTTCACGCTTTAGCGTGCAAGGGGGGAATCCGATGAATCGCCCCGCGACCCCGACGATGACCGTGGCAGTGACCCGAACCCGGGCCGGGGCGGGCCGGTCGCCACGCGAGGGCTTCCCCGAGTGCCCTCCGCGCGACACCGGCCTGCCCCACCCGGGCCCGGCATGCATCCCGGCACGGTCCGACGGAACACGCCGGGGCAGAACGCACGGGCTTCGCCCGAAGCGCCGCCCCGGATCCGTTCCCCGACTACACCTCGTTCTACTTCACCCGCAGTTCCGCGACCGCCCCGCCCGCGAGTTCCACCGCGCCGAGCGCGGGGTCGGTCAGCGATACCTTCCCCTGCTCGACCTTGATCTCGTCCGCGCGGTAGACCGACCCGTCCGCCGCGGTCACCGTGTACCGCGGCGGCTTGGCGGGCGTCGCCACGTCGCGGTACACGACCGCCAGCACGCTCTCCCCGCCCTTGATCGTGAACACGCGCGGGCCGAACACCAGGTTCGTCATCGACACGCGGTACGACACCTCGCGGATCTCGCCCTCGGCGAAGTCGCCGGATGCCAGCAGCACGCCGGACGCCCCCGCCGGGACGTTCTGGGACACCTCGGCGGGGATCGGCCTGTAAACCAGCCGGGCCACCTCGGCTTGGGGGATCGTTTGGCGCGACTTGACGCCGTCGCGGCTGTAGTGCACCTGCCCGTCCTTCACGGACGACACGTCGCACGCGAGGAACGAGCCGTTCGTGAACAGGATGCCGGCGGCGGCCTCGGCCATGGCGGGCGCGCCCGGCGTGAGCTCGACGTGGTCGAAGGTCGCGACGGCGGGCGTCTCGAGGCTGCGGCTCATCGCGCACAGGCCGACGAACACCTGCTCGGGCAGGGTCACGTGATCGTTCGACAGCAGGTCCCACGCCTTGCCGTCGGGCGACGTGAACGTCCGCAGCCGGGCCCCGTGGCGCTGGAGCTTGAGCCAGATATTTTTGGGTGCCGCCGGCGGCGCCTTCGGGTCGGCGATGCCGAGCACCTCGTTGATCGGCCGCTCGGTGTTGAGCGGCTTCATGTACGAGTTCTGCTTCTTCGACGACACGACGGCCTGCGCCCCCACCAGGACCGCGTCGAAGATGCCGACTGCGCCGAGCCGATCCTTAACGACGATGCCGGCGAGCGGGCCGACGAACGCGTCGTGGGGCGCGAGCGACACGACGCGGGCGACGAGGGTGAAGTCGCCCTTGACGGGCTGGTGCACGAGGTGGCAGCCGTCGTCGTTGTCCGGGATCTGGCCGCCGGCCTTCTTGATCGTGAACGCGCCGTCGGCGTACTCGGCGGAGCCGAACGGCTGGTCGGTGCGGCGGGTCTCGAAGACGGTCTGGTCGCCCCAGGGCGCCGGCAGCGCGCGGCCCGGGGTGCCGGGGCCGGCGACCGCGACGTACGACGGGCCGCTCACGCCGCTCACGCCCGCGTCGGTCGTCGCCTTGGCGGTAATGCGGTGATACCCGGCGGGCGGGTCCTTCCACTCGACCGTGAACGGCGGCTTGTCGGCGCTGCCGATGACCGTCTTGCCGGCGAAGTATTCGACGCGGACGATCCGCCCGGCCTCGACCGCGGTTTCGGCGGTGAACGTGACCGACTTGGGCGCGCGGTAGTACGACCCGTCCGGGGGCCCGGTAATGGTGGCGACGGGCGGTTCGGGTGCGCCGGGCGGGGGCGAGATCGCGCCGGCCTGCGTCCAGATGGTGGACGCGCCGGCCCCGCGCCCGTTCAGCATGCTCCGGAAGCCCTCGCGCCCGCTGGCGACCTCGAACACGATGTCGACCGGCTTGCCGGCCTCGAGCGCGATCGGGTCGGTCGTCGCGCCGTTCGTCTTGGCGGGCCCGTCGACCAGGACCTTCCCGCCGACGACCAGGCGCGTGTGCCCGTGGCTCCCGTAGCCGAACGTGTAGTCGCCGCTCTTGGGCGGCGTGTACCTCACGCTATAGCGGACGGCGCAGGACGGCGGGACGGCCGGGTCGGGCGGCTCGCTCGCGGGCCAGTAGGTCTCCATGGACGAGACGTAGCGGGCGAGCAGGCGCTTCTTGAAGTCCCCGTTCTCGAAGTACTCGGCCAAGATCCGGCGGCCCTTAGCTTCCTTGAGGCGCTCCTTGTCGCGCTCCCTTTTGGAGCGCTCGGCGACAACGGGGTCGTCGGCCGCGGCGGGGGCGGCGGCCGCGGCGGCGGGCTCGGCGCCGAAAGTCGCCCGCTCGATCTTGTCGAGGGGGATCTCGCGCGCGGGGGCCCCCTTGGGGGTGACGGTGATCTTGTCGCCGTCGAGCTTCACGTTGCCGGAGATCGTCTGCCCGTCGCGCAGGGTAACCGAGCCGGCCCGGGCGAGCGGGGGGAACAATGCGACCAGAATTAGTAGGACCAGGCGATACGTCATGGGTGTCGTACGAGGGGGACTTCGTGTGCGCCGACCGCGCGGACCGAGCCGCTGAAGCGGCCCCGCCGGTGGGGCGCTGCCGATCGCCCCTTCGCATCAGCAATACCACCCGGCCTCCCAAATGTTCGCAATGGCCGGGCCCCCTGCCGTTACAATTGAGCGCATGCGATTGCCGATCCGCCTCGCTCGGGCCGCCGCCGTGCGTTGCATGATCGCGACCGCCTGCCCGGCGGCCGTGCGAATTGCCGGGTCGGACGGCAGGCAGACGGTCACCTGGGACGCGGGCGGCACCCTCGCGACCGAGTGTGAGCTGGTCCTCTCGACCCGCGAGGGTGTGCCGTTGATCGAGCGCATGTCGGTCGCCGGCGTCGACGTCCTCCGCGCGGCCGACCTCGAGCTCTCGGTGACGGTCGGGTCGCGAAAGCCGGCGTTGCACACCGAGCCGTTCCGGTTCGTCTTTTTCGACAAGCCCGCCAGCCGGGAACACAAGCGGCACGTCGCCGAGCTCGCGCGCGAGCCGCTTCGGGCGGAAGCGTCCGGTGGCGGTCGCCGGGTCGACGTCCGGGTCGGGAAACTGACCGCCGGGCCGTTCGCGGGCGATCTCGTCGTTCGCGTATTCGACGGCAGCCCGCTCGTGCAGGTCACGGCCGGCATGGCGCCGACCGGCGAGAACGTCGCGTACGTCTACGACGCCCAAGTCGTCGGCGGCGGCATCGGGTGCGTCGCGTGGGAAGAACTGGGGCCGCGGGACGAGAAGCCGCGACTGGTGCGCGTCGAGAAGATGCCCGCCGTCGCCACGCCGACTGCGGTTCGCTGTCGGACGATCGTCGGCGAGTTCGGCGGGGGTGGCGGGGGCGGGGGCGGCGGCAGCGTCGCCGTCTTCCCGCCGCCGCACGCGTTCTTCTTCCCGCGCGACCGCACGGACAACTTCATGTTCGCCCAGTACGGCGAAAACCGGTTCGGCCTCCGCCAGGACCCGGCGGGCGGCGGGGCGTTCGTCCCGTGGATCGACGCCCCGGCCGGCAAGGTCCAGCGGATGGACGTGTTCCTGCTGCCGAGCCCGACCGACGCGGCCGGCGCGATCGAACGCGCCAAACGCTACACGCGCTCCGACCGCTTCGCAGCGCTCGACGGTCATCGCACCTTCAC
>DASPKW010000277.1:0-9719 GCA_035627895.1 Tepidisphaeraceae bacterium
CTCAGCGTCATGCCGCAGGCGACGAGGAACGTCGACGCCCAGGACGGCAAGCCGGCCGAGCCGTTGCCGACGAGGTCAACCGCAAAGGACACCTGTCCCCACCGCGACCCGCTCGACGCGGCGTTGTGGTCGTGGCCGCCCTGCTTCGGGCGCGGCGTGATCTGGATGTTCGGCGTCCACCCTTCGAAGTAGACGTTGAACGCGCCCTCGGTCCCCGACAGGGACTCGGCGGTGCCGACGACGGATTCGACCTTCGCGGCGAGGACGCTGATGCGCTGGTTGAGCGGCATAGAAGAAACTCCCGGCGGGTGTGCTCCCGCAAAAGAGAAGTGATTTGGTTACTGGCTGAACGGGTCGTCGCGGGCGGTGCGGAAACTGACGATCAGCGTGATGCGGCGGCCCGTGATCGCGCCGCCGACGTCGATCGGCTGCGGCTGGCCGAACTCGCAGTGCCACGCGTACCCGCCCCGCGTGTAGTCCCGCCGCAGCGCTTTGTACGCGTCGGCCGCGTACGTCCGTGCGCGGTCGTGCACGGACGGGGATGTGACGGCGCCCGATTGGGTGGCGTACACCTCGATCTCCACCACCATGTCGTACTCGTCGTGCTGGAGCGGGGCGCGGTCGGGGACCGGCTCGGGGTCGGAGGCGGAGACGTACGTCGCGCCGTCCGTGATCCGCTGCTGGTCGACCGGCTCGTCCTTCACGTCCAGCGTGGACGAGAACCCGCCGGACTGGCGGACGCCCTTCAGCGTCTTGACGACGTCCTCGACGATCAGGTTTGCGATGAGGGGGTTCATGCGACTGCGGCCAATGCCCGCTGGGCTTCGATGTCAGACGCGCCGGCGCCGAACCGCCCGCCGGCGTGGAGCGCCCGGATCTTCGAAGCGATGCGGCGGTGAAGGAAATTGGCGAGGTGCCACTGGATCTCGCGGATGACGGTCGTGGCCCCGCCTTGGCCGCGCGCGTGGACGAAGATGCCGAACGGCCGCGGCCCCTGCTTCCTCTTGATGACTTCGCGGACCTTGCCCTTGTACCGGCCGGACTTCATCACGCGCTTGACGCCGGTCCGTTCGAAGATGCCGACGTGCTGGCTGTGCGGGGTGACGGCGGTGAACGCGTGCGGGAACCGCTCGACGCCGCCGGGGTATTTGCCCGACGCCCGGCGGCGGATCTTCACCTTCAGCCCGCCACGCGGGCGGTGGTGGACGAACAGGCCGGTCGCCCTCTGCTTTTTGATTCGCTGCACGCGGGCCTTCGCCGTCAGGAAGTCGGCCAGCCACACTCGCTTGCGGCCGTCGACGGTGATCTCGCCGGTCGGGTCCTTGAAGCTGCCTCGCCTGGCGTGGATCGACGCCTTGATCTTCGCGATCGGCATGTGGACCTCCTCGCCGATCCGCCGCGCCACCTGCGCGACCCCCGACCGGACCGTCTCGGAGATCGCCGACTGCATCGCCCGCCGGACCGGCCCGCGCGTGCCGCCGCCGAACAGCGCCTCCAGCGCCTCGATCTGCTTCTTCGGTACGGTGACGCTGGCGATCATCAGAGTGCGGAAGGGGTCAGGGTCAGCGAGTCGCCGATGTCGAGTTGCTTCGTCTTGGCGCCGTTCAGGAAGTCGATCCCGTTCGTGAACGTGACCGACAGCGCCTTGCCGTTGTCGGCGAGGATCTGCGCGTTCGGCCCGACGATGAACGCGTTGGTCACGGTGCGGGCGGCCGCGCTCTCGGTGAACTTCGCGACGCCCGACCCCTCGGCGTACAGGTTCGTGATCGTCCCCGTGCTGTTCAACACGGCCTCGCCCCCCGCCTTAAGCGTCGTGATCGCGCCGGTCCCCTCGGTGACGAGCTTCCCGGCGTCCTGGTTGATCGTGGTGGCCGCGCACTTGAGCAGGACTTCCCCGCCCATCTTCGACACGTTGACCGTCGCGACGGTGCCGCCGGTCCCCAGCACGACCTTGGCCCGGCCGGTCACGTTCACGTCCATCGTGTACGACTCGTGCGGCGTCGAGGTGCCGAAGCCGTAGAAGCCGTCCTTCAGCGTGGCAGTGTTGCTCGCGTGCGTGCCCGCGATCTGCACGGGCGGGTAGCCGGACGTGCCGGTGTTCCGCGTGGCGTAGCCGTGGATGGTCGACTGGATGCTGGACAGGTTGAGGTTGACCAGCGCCGAGCCCGCGGCCGTGCTGCCGTCCTCGGCCGGCTCGCCGATGAACAGCAGCGTCGCCCCGACGCGGAGCGGGTAGGTGAGCGTGCCGATCTCGTAGATCATCCCCTGGCCAATGTGCAGCGACGCCAGCGTGACCGCGTCCTGATCGAGCCCGTAGATGATCTTGTTCGCGGCCCGGCCGTCGATGTAGACGTGGTCGCCGGTGGCCGGCACGGCGCCGGTGAGCCAGTTCGCGGCGGTGTTCCAGTCGTACGGTCCGGCGTTGGCGGTCGTCGCGGCGCGGGACAGCGTCTGCGTGTTCGCGCCGCCGCCGTCCGTCGTACTGCTTGAAACGTAGAACGGCTGCCCGGCCGTGTCCGCCGTCAGTTTCATCGACGTGGTCTGATCGGCCGCGGTGATCGGCGTGCACAGTGCATTCGTTGACGCGTTCCACGCCGCCGTCAGCCCCGCCGTCACGTTCGCGACGGTGGCGGCCGTCGCGGTGAACGAGATCGCGACCGTAGTGCTGCCGTCCTCGGCCGTGGCCGTGAGCGTGAACACGTCGCCGATCTGGACGTTTGCCGGGGTGAACGTGTCGACTTGAGCGACGGCCGTAGCGCCGCCGAGGAATACGTTGCGTGCCATAGTCGTGTTACCGCCGTTGGGGGACGTTGACCGCGAGCGTCACCATGCCCGCATCCTGGCTGATCGGCGCCGGCCCGACGAGCAGGTATGCCGCCGCCGTGCCGCCCTTCGTCGCCGCGAGCGTGACCGTGTCGCCGCCCCAGTTGATCGAGGTCGCGAGGATGCCGGAGGTCGCGTGGTTGCGAACCGTGATCGTGATCGCCGAGAACATCGGCCCGCCCGCGTCGAACTGCTCGGGCGCGTGCCGCTCCACGATCGCGGTGATCGTCCGGGCGGCGCCGGTCTTCGGGGAATAGACGATCGACTCGCCGCCCATCCCGTCGACGGCCCAGCCGGCGGACTCGCTGAAGTTCAGGTCGTACATGGCGGGTGAAACCTCGCCCCGGCGGGTAAGGCCGGGGACGAGGGGAAGGAGGAGAGCACGAGTGAGAACGGATCAGCAGCCGGTGATGAGCTGCCAGCAGGCGGAGTAGAGGAGCTTTTCGTCGGTGTCCATGCGGACGCGGACGACGTCGCTGCGCGTCTGCTCCTCGCGGTACGTCTCGACCGTGCCGCCCATCTTCGACCCGTCGGCCGAGTAGTGGAACGTGCGGCCGACGCACGGCGCCTTGATGTCGTTGTTCGTCGCGATCACGCCGATCCCGACGACGGTCGCCGTCCAGATGTTCGAGAGCGAGGCGGTCTGGCCCTCGTTCGCGCCGTTCTTCTTCGCGCCGGCGACGATGACGTTCGGGATGTCCAGCAGCTGCGCGATCGCCTCGGTGCCGATCGCGCCGGCGGCCGGGTTGTGCAGGCCGCTGTACTTGATCCGGTCGACGACCTGCGCGCAGTTGCGGAGGTTGCGGAACGCGACGAACGGGATCACGATCGCGTTGGGCTTCATGCCCGTCGCGTTCCAGATCGCCTGGACGCGCGTCTCGATGTCGGTCAGCGGGACGGCCGTCGCGGTCGTCGACCACGCGGTCGCCGCCGCGGCGTTCGTGAAGCTGCCGGTCGTCTGGAGCAGCGTGGCGACGCGCTGCTCGTAGTTGCGCATGACCACGTCGCGGGCGCGGCTCGTCGCGGTCTGCTCGGCGTTGAGGTAGTCGCCGTACATCTCGGCTTCCTTGTCGTCGACGGCGTCCTCGGCGCCGTGCTCCTCGGTCGCGTACGAGTCCTTCTCGAACTCGTATCGCTGCCGGGCGTAGCCGCTGCCCGGCGCCCGCAGCGTGTCGCGCTGCGCGAGCAGGCTGGCGATCTTGATCTTGCCGAACGTGCCGGACGGCTTGGCGACGTCGATCGCGGGGAGCACCCGCTGCGCGACGAAGCCACGCGCGTCCATGTCGAGGTCGAACTCCTGAAAGCTGCCGGCGAGGTCGGGCCGGAGCGTCGAAAGTGCGGTGGACGGGGAAGGCATGTGTGAACTCCTGGCGGCGATCTACGCCGCAAAGGGGGTGTGCGTGTCGTGACGGGTCGTTACGAGTTGGCGGTGTCGCCGCCGGTGAGGATCGCTTCGATCAGATCGCCATCGGCGGTGGCCGCCGTCAGCGCGACGCCGGCCTCGTAGCCGGTCGCGGTCGCCGTGTCGCCGACCTTGCCGCTCGCGGCCGTGTGGATCAGCGCGCCGGCCGACAGGGCCTCGGACGCGACGACCTGGCACGGGAAGCCGCGCAGGTGGACGTTGACCGGGTCGCCGCTGGTGTTGACCGCGTGGGTCGCGACGCCGATCCAGTTGCGGTCGGTCAGGCCCGCCTTGACGACGGCGCCGCTGGAGATCTTCACCCGCACGCCGCGGGAGAAGGTCTCGCCCGACGTGAAGGTCTTCTGGTTGTTGCTGTTGTACTGGCTCATTGCTTCGGACTCCTGCGCCCGATCTACGGGCGAAAGGGGGTTGTCGGTCGGGGGACGGTTCGTTACTTGCGGGCGACGGGGGCGTTCGCCTCCTCGCGCATCCGGGCGACGAGGTCGGGGTGCTCCCGGTTGATGTGGCGGACGGCCTGCATGTGGTCGTACTCGCCGCCGTTCACGAGCGCCCGGACCTTGGCGTTGAACTCGCCGCGGGCCGTGCCGTACGCGACGGCGCCGGCGTTGGCCTCGACCGCGTTGCCGCCGAGCGGCTTGTTGCCGGCCGGGGCGACGGGCTCGGGCTTCTCCTCGGCCTTGGTGGCGAGCTTCGCGTTCGCCTCCGTCAGCCGGGCCTGGAGGACGTCGGCGTACGACGCCTTCGCCTCGGTGAGCGTGTACGCCTTCTCGGCCGCCTCCAGCGCGAACGCCGGGTCGGTGGGGAAGGCGGCCTTGAGTTCCGCGATGGTCGCGGGCTTGGGCTCCGACGCGCTTGCGGTCGGGGCCGCGGTGGTCTTCTGGTCCATGCCAGAATCTCCTTGTTCAGTGGCGTCGGAACCCGCCGGTTCGTCACCGGCGGCCTCGGCCTCATCGGTTGGACCGGGGGACGTTCCCCCGGCTTCGTTGGTGATCGTGATCGGCGCCGGCCGCTGCTTCGCGCGGATCATCCGCAGCACGGCCTCCGGCGCCTTGTTGAAGATCGCGAGTTCGGCCGACGCCCGGACGGGCTCCCCGTCGGCGTCCGTGATCGTGTCGGCGAACCCGGCGGCCTTCGCCTCCTTCGCCGTCAGCCACGTCTCGGCGTCCATCATCTGCTTGATCTCGCGTACGCTCTTCTTGCCGCTCCGATCGGCGTACGTCTGCGCGAGCGTGTCGCGCACCTTGTCGAGCGTCGCGGCCATCGCCCGCATCTCCTCCGCATCGCCCGCCACGGCGCCGAACGGGTTGTGCACCATCATGTAGGCGTTGCGGGCGATGCGGATCTCGTCGCCGGCCATCGCGATCACGGAGCCGATCGACGCGGCCAGCCCGTCGACGTGCACGACGACCTTCGCCGGGTGGGCCCGGAGCGCGTTGAAGATCGCGATCCCGTCGAACACGTTGCCGCCCGGCGTGTTCAACCGCACGTTCAGCACGGGCTTGGCGATCGCCTGGATCGACTGCGCGAACAGCGAGGCGCTGACGCCGAACGCGCCGATGCTGTCGTAGATCAGCACATCGGCGGCGTCCGCCTCGGCCTCGTTGCGGATGCTGTACCAGCTCTGCGGGGTTGGCTCATTCATCGTCGGACTCCGGTTGTTCCTTCGCGGGGACGGGCGGCTTCGCGCCGCCGACGGGGGCGGGTGCCGAGCCGGGCGGCGGGGTCAGCGTGATCGGGCGGCGGGTGCCCTCGTCTTTCTCCCACGCCTTCGCGACCTCGGGGCTCATCGCCGGAAAGCCGAGTTGCGCCCGCACGATTTCCTCGTCGGACTTCTGCGGGGTGAACACGCCGGCACGGGTGGCGACGCCGGCCGTGTCCAGCCGTTGCTTGATCGCCTCAATGGCGGGGTCGATGCCGGCCGGTGCGCCGCCGGTGCCGCCGGTGTCTTTCGAGAGGAACAGGATGTCACGCCAAGTGACCGACTTCTCGCCGGTGGCCTGCTGGATCTCCTGCGCCTTGGCGATCGCGGCCACGATCGCGCCGCCGTTGTCGCGGACCGTCTCGGCGACGACGTCATCGAAGTCGCCGCCGCGCTCGGCCTGTAGCCCGGACGGGCTGACGAGCAGGTATTGCTTGCGCTTCTGGTCGGCCTCGGCCTCGATCTCCGGCTGGATGTACGGCCACTTCGGCGAGTTCCACTTGTGCGCGAAAAGGTTGATCCCGTCGCGCGTCGCCGCCGCCCGCAGCGCCGGGTCGCGCCGCATCCACTCGCGGAGCTTCCACAGGTAGACCGGGCGGTGAAACCTGATCTTCCGCTGCTGCTGCCCGCACTTGAAGCCGAGCCGGGCCTGATCGACGGCCGCGCGCCATCCGCTGAAGTTCGTCTCGCTCGCGTCCATCAGGACCAGCACGAGCGGCAGGCCGAGGTTCAGGCCAATCATCTGGAGCAGGAGCTTGACGTGGGGGAAGTATTCGCTGTTGGGGACGTTGGCCGAGACGGTCGTGAACTTCTCGCCGGGCCGGCCGCGGAGGATCTGGCCGGGGCTCAGCCCCTCGATCGTCGCGGTCGTCCCGTCCGACTGCGTCTCCTCCTCGCGCTCGCCGAGCTGGAAGTCCGCCGTACGCTCGATGAACCCGCCGATGCAGGAGACCATCTGCGCCTGCACGAGCTTCGCGAAGTTCAGGTCCTCGAACTGGCCGCAGATGTCGAAGACGGCGTGGAGGGCCGTCACGCCGCGCGTCTGGCTGATGCGGGTCGGGTTGTAGACCTGGCAGACGGTCCGGTTGCCCTCGGCGTCGCGGACGGGATACGGGACGATGTCGCCCACGCGGGAGAGGCGGACGGAGGGGTCGATGTCCTTCGACGTGAACCAGAACTCCTCGCGGCGGCGGGTGTCGCTGAGCAGGACGCCGTGGACGACGTTCCGCTTCGTGTTGTCCGGCGTCCGGCAGCGGTGGGCCTCGATCATCTCGACCTGCCCGCCGTCGGTCAGGTTCGCGAAGATGTCGCCGTCGAGCAGTTCGGCCCGCGTCGCGTGCCACTCCATGTTGTAGAACGTGTGCTCGCCGGCGAGGTCGCACTGCTCCGGGTCGTTCGCCCAATCGTCCCACCGCGCCCACAGGTCGGCGTCGAGCTTCGCGTCGCCGGTCTGCGGCTCCAGCGTGAACCCGCCTTGGATCTGGTTCGCGACGGCGCGGTCGATCGCCTGGCCGATGATCGCGTCGTTGCGGTCCATGTCCCGCACGTACTCGCGCATCTCCAAGAACTTCGCCTCGGAGTAGTAATGCGCGTCGGCGTTGCCGCCGAGGTTGCGGCGCGTGCGGCGGAATCGCGACGGCTGCGCGGCGGCGTAGTCGGCGCGGATGTCCGTGAACGCCTGGTGGACCGCCTGGATTTGGTTCTTCGGGTTCATCAGCGGAAGTTGTTGAAGCTGACGCGGGTCACGCGCGGGCCGCTGTCGCCGGAGTCGGTCGAGTGGTTCTGGAGCCATTCCTTCGCGGCCGACAGTTCCTCGCGGATCGTCTCGTACTGGATCGTGCGCCCGCCGCCCTGCGACACCGGCCGGCGGCGCAGGATGATCCGGCACGCCTCGATGAACAGGCGGCACTTCGCGACGGAGCCGTCGACGTCATAGCCGGCGTTGTCGTCGTACGCGGCGACGACCTGCGCGTCGGTGGATGCGCTGGAAAGGCTCATTGGGCCGCCTGTTCGAGAATCCACTTGACCGCGTCGGTGCCCGTCTCGACCTTGCGACCGTCGAGGAACGTCTTGCCGGCGGCCCTCAGCCCGGCGACGACGCGCGAGAGCGTGACGGCCTCGGCGCCGGAGAGCGACGCGTCAAGCGTGGTCTGGCAGTAGCCGACCGCCTCGGCCATCGGGATCTCGACGAGCGTCGAGCCGGCCGTCGCGTCGTCGGCCTTGGGTTGTTCGTTTTTCTTCGCCATCGGATGCGTCCTTTCAGGTTCGTTTGGTCAACAGGAAGGGGCGGCCGTCGGGAGTGGTGAACCGCGCCGGTTCGTTCGTCTGCGCGGGGGCAGGTGTCGGCCGCGGGCGCCGGGGTCCGGTCGGGTGCTCGCGTTCCAGCCTGGCGACCGCCATCGCGATCGCCGTCGCGTCGAGCCAGTGGTTCGGCCGGCCGGAGCTGATCGTCTCCCACTTCGTCCGGTTGCCCTTGCCGACGATGTACTCTTGGACCTGTCGCTCCGCCGTCAGGTGCTTCACGTAGGACAGGTGGTCGCGGACCCGCTCGACCCGGAACAGCGTCAGCCCGCCGGGCTTGTCGTCGGGGATCTTCAGCGCGTCGTGGACCGCGCTCTTCCAGAAGTCGGCCAGCAGTTCGAGGATCGCGTCGCCCGTGTCCAAGCGGGCCGGCTCGTAGCCGGTCTGGCTGATGTCACGGTCGGCCCGGACCTGCCGCTCGCCGAACCCCTTGCAGGGCATGACCCGCGGCCACATCGAACGGCACGCGCCGACGACCTCCGATTGCCAGTTGCCGCAGTCCACCCCCACCCGCCGCACCTCGCGCCCGCCGACGCCGGGGTAGACGATCCGGTCGGCGAACTGCTTGACGGCCACCTCGATCGCCCTGGCCCGCCCGAGTTCCCGGCTCGGCACGTCGAGCACGCCGTAGTCGACGACGTGCGGCGACTGGTCCGGCCGGTGCGCCAGCAGCGTCCAGTACGCCGTCTGGTCCTGCATGTCGACGCCGGCCGTCAGGAACTCCGCGTCGGCCGGCACCTCGCCCCGCTTCGCCGTCCCCTGCCGCGCCGCCAGCTTCGTCCAGTCCGTCTCCGACAGGCTGACCTTATCGGGCTTCACCGGCAGGGCCCACGTGAATTGGTTGAGGGCCTTCTGTGCGGAGTCGTCGTCGGTCTGCGCTGCCTTCCACTCGTCCTTCGCCACCTCGGCCATCGGCTTGAGCAGCGACAGCGCAGCGTTCCACCGGAACCCGAACGTGTCCGTGTCCGTCCGCGTGTGCGTCAGCCGGGCCCGCCGCACCGCCGCCGCCTTCTCCGATTCGTCGAACGTCCCGCCGCACGCCGGGCACACGAGCCGGGCCTTCTCCGCGGCCTCCAGCACCGTCTTGGCGTCCTGCCACCCGACGAGGTGTTCCCGCTCCCAGCAGATCCACGCCGAGCAGTGGTGGCACGGCACCTCGACCTTGCTCGCCGTCCCCGCCTGGTACTCGGTCCAGATCCGCCCCTCCTCCGTCGAGGGGGTACATTCGAGGTAGACCTTGCCGGCGGCGCCGAACGCCTTGGTGCGGGCCTCGATCTGGCGGATGGGGTCGGCCTCCTTCGACCCGCCAGACGGGGCGTCCATGCCGTCGATCTCGGTCAGGACGACGACGCGGGCCGTCTTGCCCGCGCGGCTCTTGTCCCGCCCGCCGCCCGACATGAACCGCAGAACGCGGCCGTTGCGGAACTTGATCGCCAACACCTTGCCGCCGCGGCTGCCGCCGCCACGCTTGGG
>DASPKW010000278.1:0-5646 GCA_035627895.1 Tepidisphaeraceae bacterium
GATGTGCTGCTCGCGCGTCTGCAGCGTGAGCCGCAGCGCCGGGTTGCCGTGCGCGTCCTTCGACACGCCGATCAGCCGCCCCGGCATCTTGCGGGCGTACTCGGTCTTGGTCGCCATGTACCCGGCGTGCGGGCCGCCGTAGCCCATCGGCACCCCGAACCGCTGCGCCGAGCCGACGGCGATGTCCGCCCCGAACTCGCCCGGCGGCTTGATCAGCGTCAGCGCCAGCAGGTCCGCCGCCATCACGACCATCGCGCCGGCGTCGTGGGCCTGCTTGATCACGTTCGAGTAATCGACGACGCGCCCGTCCGTCGTCGGGTACTGCAGCAGCACGCCGACGAGCTTCTTACCCGAGCCGTGAACCCCGAACCCTGAACCCTCGGCGCTCCCGACCACCACCTCCACCCCCTGCGACTTCGCCCGCGTCTTGACGACCGCGATCGTCTGCGGGTGGCAGTCGGCGGCGACGAAGAAGACCGCCTTGGTCTCCTCGTCGCGCTCGAGCACGAGCGACCGGCACATCGCCATCGCCTCGGCCGCCGCCGTCCCCTCGTCCAGCAAGCTCGCGTTGGCGAGCGGCAGTCCGGTCAGGTCACTGATCACCGTCTGGAAGTTCAGCAGCGCCTCGAGCCGGCCCTGGCTGATCTCGGCCTGGTACGGCGTGTACTGCGTGTACCACCCCGGGTTCTCCAGGATGTTCCTCAGGATCACCGGCGGCGTGATCGTCCCGTAGTACCCCTGGCCGATGAAATTGCGGACGACCTTGTTCCGCTTGGCGATGCCGCGGAGCTCTTCGAGCAGCTCGAACTCGGCGCGCGGCTGACCCAGGCGCAGCTCCTTCGTCAACCGGATCGCCGCGGGCACGGCCGCGTCGGACAGCGCGCCCAGCGAGTCGTACCCGAGCACCTTCAGCATCTGCGCGGTCTCGGCGTCGCCCGGCCCGATGTGCCGCGGGACGAACACGTCCACCGGCGCCAGCAGCGTGCTCGTCGGCGCGCTCGAATCCGTACCGTTCACCTGCGGCTGCTCTGGCGGGGCGATCTGCGTCATCGTGTCGTCCATGATGTCTGAGAAAAGGAGAGTCGGGCCGTCCGAAGAAGCGCGCGACCAACTTCGTCGCGCGACCGGGAAAGCCAGACATTCTAGGCAAAAACGCGGTGGCGTGCCCCGTGGCGGTGCGCGCGGACGCGCCCCACCCGGGTCGCCCCTACTCTACGGATCATCGGCATCTTTGAAAGCGCGATGGAATCGGGGGAAATCCCCCTTATCGGACCCGCGCGTCGTAAACGCAAAAACCCACGGTGCTTGCACCGTGGGGCTGATTCCTGCCGACCGCGCAATGAAAAACCGCGCCGCAGGCTCAAGGGTGACTTGCCCGCCGCGCGGTCTCTCGATTGTCCGACGGGACGCATTTCACGCGCCCGCCGATGGCTCAGAACCGCTCAGTTTAGTCGGCGGCATCCTCGATCCGGTCGCCGGCCCGCTCGATGTCGCGGCCCATGCCCTCGACCGTGTTGCACGCCGGCAGCACCAACATCGCCGACAACACCATCACCACGCCGATGAATCGCTTAATCATGGCAGTCTCCTTGGAACGGGGAGTGGTTCGATTCGTCATTCCTGGTAAACACGGAACGGACGTTGTCTCAGATGTGCGGCCGAGGCGTTCCGAAAGCCAGCGGCCACTGCGAAATGTTCAACACGGACGCGCCGCCCACCCGTCTGACGGGCCGGCGACGCACAGGGCAGTTCCGATCGGCGTTCTCGCGACTCGCAGCACCTCGGGTTGCGTTCTGCGAGCGAAACACATCTTTCAAAGCTCGTGCCAACGGCCGAAACGCCGACACCCCGCCTCACGGGGCGGGGTGTCGTGCCGATTTTCATTAAGATTCGCAGCTCAGCCGCGTCAGGACGTCCGCCGCGTGCGCAACAGTCGTCCGCACCGCGTCGACTTGACCTCAAGGCTATCCGGAATCAGTGCCCCGTCTTCTTGAGGTAGTCGTCCGCGCTCAGCAGCTTGTCGCCCACCGTGCCCTTCACCTTGATCATCCACCCCGCGGCGTGCGGGTCGCGGTTGACCAGGCCCGGGTCGGCCTTGAGCGCGTCGTTGACGGCGACGATCTCGCCGGTCACGCCCGAGTACAAGTCGCTCGTCGCCTTGACCGACTCAATGACCCCGAACGGCTGCCCCGCCGACACCTTCTTGCCAACCTTGGGCAGGTCGACGTACGTGATGTCGGTCAGCTCGTCGGCGGCGATCTGCGTGATGCCGATCGTGACCGAGTCGCCCTCGGTCTTGTGCCATTCGTGCGACTCGAGGTACTGCCGATCGGTGGGGACGGATGACATAGGAGGTGAATGCTGAAGGATGGATTCTGGATGCCGAAAACGGCGACGCTTGGATCTACTTCGTCCGTTTATAGAAGGGGAGTTTAACGACCTTCGCCGGGTTTTCGGTGCCGCGGAGGTCGACCGAGAGCTGCGTCCCCTCGGGGGATTCGGCCGCGTCGACGTACGCCATCGCGATCGACTTATCCAGCGTCGGACTCTGCGTCCCGCTGGTCACCTCGCCGACCACCCGCCCGCCCTTGACCACCGGCGTGCCCTGCCGGGCGATCCGCTTGCCCTCGAGCTCCAGTCCGACCAGCTTTCGCTTGGGCCCGGCGCTCTGGACCTCTCGGAGCTTTGCCGCCCCGATGAAGTCCTTGTTCAAATCGACCGCCCACCCCAGCCCCGCCGAGATCGGGTCGGTCTGCTCGGTCAGCTCGTGCCCGTACAGCGGCATGCCCGCCTCCATCCGCAGCGTGTCCCGCGCGCCCAGCCCGGCCGGCTTCAGCGTCGCGTTGGGCTTGTCCATCCCGCTGCCGAGCATCTTCATGGCCATGCCCGCGAGCTTGGCCGACAACACGATCTCCACCCCGTCCTCGCCCGTGTAGCCCGAGCGGAACACGGTGAACTTGATCAGCCCCATCACGCTGCCGGTCTCGAAGTGGTAGCGCTTGAGCGCCCGGACGTCGACCGGCAAATGCTCGGCCAGGCGCTCGATCACCTTGGGCCCCTGCACCGCGACCATCGCCGTCGACTCGGTCTGGTCGGCCATGTCGAAGTCGAGCTTGGCGTCGTGCCGGACCTGGTGGAACCAGTGGTTGAGCTTCTCGCGGTTGGACGCGTTGCAGACCATCGTCCAGTGCTTGGTGTCGCGCGACACGATCACGTCGTCGAGGATCCCGCCCCCCTCGTTGCACACCAGCGAGTACCGGCTCTGCCCGACCTTCTGGTCCGCCAGCCCGCGCGTGCACACCCTCTCGAGGAACACCTGCGCGTCCTTCCCCTTGAACTCGAGCCGGCCCATGTGCGACACGTCGAAGATCGACCCGGAGTTGCGCGTCTGGTGGTGCTCGGCGACGATCCCGCGGTACAGGAGCGGCATCTCCCACCCGGCGAAATCGACGATCTTGCCCCCGGCGCTCACGTGAAAGTCGTAGAAAGGGGTGCGCTTGAGCATGGGCGGTCGAAGGTAAGCGGGGGGGTGGGGGATGTCAAAGCGATCCGACCAACCACGGAGCGCGTGCGAGGCGCGCACCCCCGGTCGATGACGCACGGGACGCGCGGCGCGCCCCTTCCGTGAGCGCGCCCCGGTGGCGCCCGCATGTGCGCCCCCGATTCGCCACCGTGCAATTCGTCGGTAATCCTGACGCCGCGCCCGTCGTGCGCCTACTCACCCGCCGACCGCAGGTCCTGTAGTGAGACGGCCTTGTACGCCCCCTTCGTGTCGTTCGCGATCTTCTGCAACGGGCCGGCGGCGTCGGACTGGTTGATCGAGAACGTGTAGAGCTTGGCGTTGCTCTTCATGTCCCCCCGCTTCTTCAGCACCGCCGCCGAGAACGTGTCGTCCAGGCCCACCTTCATCGCGACGATCATCACCGCGTCGGGCTTGCCCTTGAACGCCTTGTCGAGCGCCGGCGTGATCTGCGGAACGCCCGACGGGCTCACGCCCTCCATCCACGCGACGCAGTCGGCGACGTTCTTCGCGTTCGCACTCGCCAAGCCGTCCTTCGGGAAGAACTGCTGGGCCGCCTTGGGGTCGCGGCTCCAGAAGATCACCTGGAACTTCTTCCCCTCGCCCAGGCTGCGGAGCGACTTGGCGATCGCCCGGCGGAGCATGTCGAACCGCCCCTCGCTGCCCGCCGCCTGCCCGCAGTCGATCACGTACGCCACCGACTTCTCGCCGATCGTCTGGCCCAGGAAGCCGGCGATCTTGGGCTTGAATTCCAGCGCGGTCTTGCCGGAGTTGCCCGTGCCCGTCTCGGTGTTGTTGCCGGTGACGGTCTCGGGATTGTTGACTTTGACGTCCTGCGGGACCGGTTTCTTGTTGTCATTAATGGCGACGGCCTTGTTGTCGCCGTCCCCGCCCTTAAGGGCCATGACGACGATGATCCCGACGAGCAGCGCGATCACGACGCCCGCCCCCGAGAGGATCATGACCATCTTGCGGTTGGCCGCCGGCGCCGCGACGCGGGCCGACTTCGTGCCCGCGCCGTTCCCGCCGCCCCCGTCGCCCTTCTTTTTCAGTCGGTTGCTGGTGAGCCCGGAGCTGACGATGTTCGCCAGGTCGTCCAGACCGGTGCCGCTATTGCCGCCCCCGTCGCCAACGGCCGTCTTCTTCTGGTAAAGCGTCTTCTGCGTCTTCGTGGCGACCTGCGTGGCGATCCCGCCGCTGCCCCCGCCCCCGTCGTTGGCGGGCTGATCCTTGAGATGCTTCGGCACCGTCTGGATGGTGCCGCAATGCTGGCAGCGACAGACGCCGCCCGCGAAGGCCTCGTCGATCGTCAGCAATGTCTTACATTGCGTGCAGTTGATCTGGATCATCGCCCGATCCGTCCTTCAACTCGTGTCCGCCCCGGTTAACCGCCAGAAGTGCGCCGCCTCAACTTATGCCATATCGCACGCACCCCCCGCAACGCAAATCCGGCCAAAAGATTCCCGCTCGCAGCGCTCGGGAGGGCGAAACACAAAACGGCTCGGACGGAGCCTCGCCCTCCCGGTCAGGGCATCCACAGGTAGTAAAACCCGGCCGGAATCTGATCGCGCAGGCCCGGGATGCTCAGCTCTAATACGTTGGCCCGAGGCTCCGGGGTCGTGTCCTGCGCATAAATTGACCCGGTGTATCCGAACGGCCGGCGGTACATGATCACCTTGGCGTTCGGGACTTTGGCGAGCGACCTGGCCTCGGCGATCGCGTCGTCCAGCAGGCCCGTGCGGTCGGCCAATCCCAGCTCGGCCGCGCGGTCGCCTGAAAACACCCGGCCGTCCGTCGCGAGTTTGAGCGTGCCCTCGCCGTTCAACTTGCGATGGGTCGTCACGACGCCGACGAATCGCTTGTAATACTCATCGACCATCCCCTGCATGACCTTGCGGCTCTCGGAATCTAACTCGCGGAACGGCGACCCCATGTCCTTCATCGGGCCGGACTTAACGACCTCGCTCTTGGCCCCAATCTTCGCCAGCGTCCCCTCGATCGTGAATGTGTTGAAGATCACCCCGATGCTCCCCACGATCGAGGTCGGGTGGGCGATGATCCGGTCGGCCCCACAGGCGACGTAGTACGCCCCCGACGCCGCGACGTCCTGTAGCGAGGCGACGACC
>DASPKW010000279.1:0-4017 GCA_035627895.1 Tepidisphaeraceae bacterium
GCGAGCGGCGGTCGGAGACGCACGTTGCCGCCCCTTGCCGCGCCCCCGATCATCCCCGATGATCCCCCGCGCCGCGCAATGGACACCTCGATCCCCGCAAACTTATCCCCCGCCCTCCGACCCCTCGCCGACCTCGAACTCGCCCTCGGCAACACGGTCGCGCGCACCGAGATCGACACCTGGTCCGCCTGCCCCCTCGCCGTCGTCTTCACCCACCCCATCCACTTCGGCGACGTCCGCGCCCGCACCCTCCTTGCCCCGTCCATCGAACGCTGGGAAAACCGCGACCCCCACTACTCCCTCGAAGCCGGCTACCGCGATCCCCCATCCCGCCACACCCTCGCCGGCCCTCTGACCTCTGACCTCTGACCTCTGACTTCTGACTTCTGACTTCTGACTTCTCAAGGACCCCATGCCAAACCGCATCCTCCTCACCACCACCAGCTACCAGGACACCCCCGGCAAGCACCACGACCTCCTTGCCGCCTCCGGCCTCGACGTCGTTCGCGCCCGCGGGCCGCTCCAGGAGGCCGACATGCTCAAGCTCATCGAGGGCGAGGGCTTCGACGGCCTGCTAAACGGCGACGACCTGATCACGTCGCGCGTGATCGACGCCGGCCTCGCCGCCAGGCGGAAGCTCCGCGTCATCGCCAAGTACGGCATCGGCCTCGACTCGATCGACGTGAAATACGCCACCGAGAAGAAGCTCCCCGTCCTCTTCACCCCCGGCGTCAACCACACGACCGTCGCCGAGCACGCGGTCGGCCTCATGATCGCCCTCGTCAAGCACTTCTGGGTGCACCTCAAGTCCACCAAGTCCGGCGGGTGGAAGCGCGTCACCGGCAACGAGCTCGCCGGCAAGACGATCGGCGTCATCGGCATGGGCCGGATCGGCAAGGAGGTCATCACCCGCGCCGCCGCGTTCGACATGAAGCCGGTCGCGTTCGACCTCTACTGGGACGGCGCCTTCGCCTGGAAGCACAAGGTCGAGCGCGCCCAGACCGCCGAGGACGTGCTGGCCAAGGCCGACGTCATCAGCCTCCACATGAACCTCGACGACGCCAACCGCGAGTTCATCAACACCGCCCGGATCGCGAAGATGAAGAAGGGCGCGATCGTCATCAACACCGCCCGCGGCGGCCTGGTCAACGAGGCCGACGTCGCCGAGGCCTGCCGCACCGGCCAGATGGGCGGCTACGGCACCGACGTCCTGGACCACGAGCCGCAGGTGGCGAACCACCCGTTCGCGAGCGTCGACAACATCATCGTCACCCCACACGTCGGCAGCCGCACGTTCGAGTCCGTCGAACGCCAGGCGATGCGCGCCACGCAGAACATCGTCAACTTCCTCAGCGGCGGGTCGGACTACATCCAGGCGAACAAGTTCTGACGTCGGTCGCGCGGCTCGCGGGAACGCAACCAAGGACCGGCCGACGAGGACCGCCTCATGTCGTGGCCGTGCGGAGCCCTCGGCGCGCGCGCGTGCGTGCGTGCACCCCACGCGTCCGCCTTAACCATTGCAATCCCACGAACCCCTCGGATAAAACCGCCGCCCATGCCCCTCCCCGACCTTTTCGCCCTCCTCGCGCAGTCCGACGACACAATCACGCGCGTCCCGCGCGGCGTCGGCAAGTTCATCGCGGCGATCGGCGCCCTGGTCCTGGGCGCGATCGCCGCGGCCCTGTACCAGAAGTTTCCCGCGCACCGGAAGCAGTTGTGCGTCGCCTGCATCGCCCTGGGGGCGGTCGGCCTGGGCGCCGGCGCCGTCTTCGCCAACGTCGCCGGGGATGAGGCCCGCGACGCCTACGCGGTGCCCATGATCACCGTCCTCGTCGCCGGCGCCCTGTTCGCCGGGATCGGGTTGTTCCTCCTGCGGAAATACCAGCGCGGCGACTGACCGCTCGGCCCGCACGCGGCGGGGACGCCGTCGCCGCTCGGGACTCGCGCGATCGTCGGATCACGGGCCGTACGCCCGTCGACGCGCGCCGCCTACCGGCTCAGCATCTTCGACCCCACGTGCTGCGCCGCCTCGCACGCCTGGCACCCGCCGTAGAACATCCACTCCCGGTAGACCGACCCCGGCTCCGCCCGTAGCGTCCGGAACAACTTGTCCCCCTCGGCCGCGTAATCGAGCAGCCGCTTCAGCAGCGCCTTCTGCTCGGCCTCCCCCATCTGCGTCATCCTCATCCGCCGTTCGATCCACGGGCGGATCATCGCGCCCATCGTGTACACGCGCGTGCGGACCTCCTTCGACTTCAGCCCCTCGAGGACCTTTGGGTCGAACGCGCCGCCCATCGTGCTGCGCTTCTCGCCGGACCCGTTGAAGGCGGTGCGGTTCTGGTAGAGGACGAACGCCTCGTACGCCGCGTGGCACAGCGGGCACCGGAAGACGAACGAGTGCTTGACCCCGTCGCCCCCCGCGTCCGGCGGGACGATCAGGTTCACCGCCTCGTCCGGCACGCCGTCGGTGTACAGGCCTTCGAGGACGGCGAAGAACACGAGTTGGCACGCCGGGTCCGTCCGCCACTTCGCGCTCGGCGGCTCGACCGACACCGCGGGCAACGCCACCGCCGCCGCGGCAGGGGGCGCCACGGACTTTTCCCCGGCCCATCCCAAGCCGACCAGCGCGAGCCCGGCCACCGCCGCCATCGTCCATCCCGTCGTCCGTCGGAGCATGATCGGTCCTTTCGTAAGGGTCGACCGGATGCTACCGATCCGGCATCCCGCGCGGGGTCACGCCCCTGTAACAACCGCGCGCACTCACAACCCCTTCGCCTTCACCTCCACCTCCACGACCTCCCCCGCCTTCACCTCCACCGCCACCACCCCGTCCTTCTTTCCCGAATGCTCCGCCCCAGCATTCCCCGACACGAAATACTTCCCCGGCGGCACCGCCTCGAACGCGAACGTCCCGTCCGCCTTCAAATTCATCCCGCCCCCCCACGTCCCCGGCCGAGACCCGCCCTCCGGCCACACGCTGATCGTGTCCCCCGCCTTCGCACCGACCACCTTCCCCTTGATCCCGCCCGTCTTCGCCATCACGATCGTCAACGGCACTTTGCCCGTGATCGCGTGCGCCTTGAGGAACTCCGTCTGGTGCCACCCCTTCGCATGGGCCGCAAGCATCGCCTGCCCCGCCGGCAGATCTTTCAAAATGAACTTCCCCTCCGCGTCCGTGACCACCTTGGGGTTCTCGTTGACACGCGCCGTCGGATACCCGCGCCCGTCGATGCCGACCGTCGCGTCGACCCGCACCTCTGCGCCCGCGATCGGCTTCCCGGACGTGTCCACCACGCGCCCCGCCTGCTCGACCGCCTTGGTCAGCCGCACGGTGGCCGCCTTGTACGCCGCCCCTTGAACGCTGTGGAACCCGAGCACGCGCGGCGCGTACCCGGCGGCGCGCACGACCGCGTACATCCCGCCCGCCGGCACGCTCTTCAGCTCGACCCGCCCGTCCGCGCCCGTCACCCCCTTGGCCTTGTCCTCCCACCCCTTCGCCACCGACGCCGACAGCACCAGTTCCGCCCCGGCCACCGGCTTGCTCGTCGTCCCGTCGTACACCGTCGCCACCACCACCGCCCCGTCCGCCGCCGCGTACCCGTGCGACGCCGCCCGCTGATCCTCCAGGCGCACGTTCGCCGGCAACTTGACCGCGTCCCACTTCACGCCCGCGTCCGACACGAACACGTCCAGCCGCGGCGGCGGCAACTCCGAACGGAAGTCCGGGCGGTCCGCCATGAACAAGCTCGTCCCCCCGTTGTACAGCCGGTGAAAGTTCTCCGGCGTCCACACTGTGAACGTCCAGTCCACCCGATTCTGCTCCCCGCCCTTCTGCCCCCCCTGGCCCCCCTGGCCCCCCTGACCGAACGGGTTCGCCCCCGGCCCCGGGTGCACCACCACGAGCAGCTCCGGCGCCTTCACCGCCCCGAACTTCGCCAAGACCTCGTTGAGCGCGGCCGCATCCCCCCGGTACTGAAACACGTACTGCCCGCCCCCGAACGGCGGCCCCTCGTAATA
>DASPKW010000280.1:0-28163 GCA_035627895.1 Tepidisphaeraceae bacterium
GCGGCGAGGATGAGAGCGGGCGAGGGGGGGTGGGCCGGGCGGGTCGGGAGGCGCGGCGGAAGGGCGCGAGAGGGGGCAGATCCCCGGGAATACGCCGCGGATTCCCGGGGATACGCGAAAACTTCCCGGGCGAATGCGGCGGATTCCCGGGTGTGCGGTTCGGAAACCCGGGGATACGAATCGTACGCCCGGGCGAATGACGCGTATTCCCGGGGATCCGGTTCGTATTCCCGGGTTTGCGAAGTTCCTGCGGCGAATACGGGGCGTGCGGACGTCCGACAACGCCGTATTCCCGTCCGTACGCGGCGTATCCCCGGGCGTACGAACCGTACGCCCGGGGATATTCGGCATTCGCCCGGGAAAATGACCCGCCCGCCGGCGCGGCGGAACTCGTCGCCCGGGGATGCGGAGAGCTCACCACGAAGGCACGAAGACACGAAGAAGAGAGGAAAACGAATCAGCCACCGATGGGCACAGATGAACACAGATCAGAATCGAATCTGTGGCCATCCGTGAGCATCCGTGGCTGACTCTCTTCTCTGTGGCTCTGTGCGCTCTGTGGCGATTCCTCTTCTTCGTGCCCTTCGTGCCTTCGTGGTTCAATTCGTCTTCATTCGTACACGAACGTCGCCGTCGCCGTGCAGGGCTTGTCGGCCTTCACCCGGACCCAGTAGGCGCCGAAGCCGTCGGGGAAGGCGTAGGTCGTGTCGCCACCGGGCTTGGCCTGCACCGTGTGGACGGGCTTCCAGTGGCCGGTGTTGGCGGGGTCGACTTCGATCGTGATCGTGACCGGCTCCTTCGCGTCGTGAGACACCGTGAGGGTCTTCTTGTCGAAGTTGGTCATGAGGTAGGGGTCGGACGGGGCGTTGGCCTCGACTTGCGTGTTCTTCCAGGGTCCGCCGATGCCGCGGGGCTTGCCGAGGCGCCAGAGGTCGTCGATCTGGCCGAACCAGATTCCGGTCCCATCCTGGGCCTTGAAGTAGTTGCCATCCGGCTGGGCGCCGGGCTTCGTGCCGGGGAGGACGAGCAGGCCGCGCCAGACGCAGTAGTCGGTGATGCCGAGGTTGTGCGTGGCGACGGGTTTCAGGTTTTTCAGATCGGCGGCGAAGGCGGAGTTGTGGCCGCTGCGCGGGGCCTCGTAGAACGTGCCGCCGAGGTTGAGGAGGATGCGCTCGGACGCGACTTCGCGGAGCTGGCGGGTCGTCTTGGACAGATCGGGGAGGTTGGCGGCGCCGCGCGGGAGGCGGTACTTCTTGTCCTTGATCATGACGATCAACGACGCCTCGTCCGCCGTCGCGACGGGCTCGGCGAAATCCAGGAGCTTGTGCATCTCGGCGATCCTGGGGGCGGCGGCGGGGGCGTCGAACTTCTTGAACTGCAGCTTCTCGTCGACCTCGTAGTACGCCTCGTCGCCGTTGGCGGTCGTGGTGAGGAAGG
Organism: Tepidisphaeraceae bacterium; assembly: GCA_035627895.1. Taxonomy (GTDB): domain Bacteria; phylum Planctomycetota; class Phycisphaerae; order Tepidisphaerales; family Tepidisphaeraceae; genus DASPKW01. The sequence goes on from DASPKW010000280.1 coordinate 1,438, forward strand.
ACAGATTCTTCTCCTTGTTCGGGCGCACCAAACCGCCGACGGTCGGCATCGGGCGGGTCAGAGTGGAGAGGCTGGCGAACTTCGCGTCGGCCTGGTCCGTGCGCGTGTCGGCGTTGGAGAAGTGGAAGTAGGCGGTCGCGTAGACGTCCTTGTCGGGCGTGAGGCGGAGCCACTCGGCCTTCACGTCGGCGGGGACGCTGTGCATCAAATAGCCCGTCGAGCCGGGGACGGTCAGCTTGGTGAGGGGGGACCAGTTCCCATCGCCCTTGGCGTCGACTTCCATCGTGAAGGTGACGTCTTCCTTGCCGCGCGTGGCGAGGTGCATGAAGCGGCGCGAATAGCCGGCGAGCAGGAAGGGGTCGGACTTCTGCCCGGCCTTCACCTCGTCGCCGAGCCACACGCCGCCCCAGCCCTGGGCGGGGCCGAAATTGGCGAGCTCTTCGAACTTGCCGAACCAGAGGTTGGACTGCGAGATCCCGGCCATCGGGTTCTGCATGATGGAGGTGTCATCCGAGCCGAGGACGACTTGGCCATTCCAATGGGCGAAGTCGGGGATGTAGCGCAAATACTGGTTGATCTGGCGGAGGCCGGCGGTGTTGCCCGGCTTGAAGCCGATTGGGAAATCCCACATCCCCCCGTGCATGGTCATCATGAGCTTGGCGGGCTGGCCATTTTGGGCGGGGACGACTTCGCGGATGCGCGGCCACTCGGTGTACCAGCCGTGGGTCGGGTCGTAGGTGTGGCTCGGGCGGGGCAGGCGGTAGACGTGCCACGCGTTGTCCTTCGCGTCGCGGACGTGCACCATCAGCGAGCGCTTGTCCCAGCCGCTGGACCAGAGCGGGTCGGTGTCGGCGGCGTTGCCGTAGATGCCGCCCGGGCCGGTGACCTCGACGTGTTGCCGGCGGGAGATGATCTTCCAGCCCGAGTCGGAGCCCACGCCGGTGCCGTTCCACTCGGCGAGCACGCCGGCGTCCTCGGTCGTCGCGCTGGGTTTGGTCGGGACGTCCTTGGCTTCCTTGGGGAGCTTCTCGAGCCCACCGCCCTGGTGCTCGCCGTTGTTCGACATCGCGAGCACGCCCTGGCCGGAGTACGCGCCCTTGGCGTGCCACCCGGGGACGGGCTTGACGAACAGGCGCTTGGATTCGAGCGTTTTGACGTCGACTTCCCAGACGGGGCCTTCCATGTCGACGAAGTAGACCTTGCCGGCGGGGTCGGCCAGATGGCGGGCCGTCGCGGTATATCGCCCCGGCATCTTCTTTACGTCCACCGTGCGGACCGTGCCCTTGTCATCAATGAAATGGGCGCCGATGACGAGCTGGTTGGACTCGCGGTGCACCAGGCGGTTGGCGTGCGTCCCGCCCACGGACTCGGGGCGGATCGTGAGGTTCATCGTGGCCGGGTCGACTTCGTGGAGCTTGTCCGTCGAGCCGGTGCGGAAGTGGGGCGGGTAGGTGATGTACCAGAGCTTGCCGGCCCAGGGGACGACGGCGCCGATGCCGGCCTCGCCGTGGTCGTTGAAGGCGGTCAAGTGCGGGTAAACGCCGGAGACTTGGACGTGCTTCCCGCTTTGCGCCGGCGAAGCGGGGGAAGGGGGGGCGTCGGCGGCACCGCTATATAATGGGACGAGGGCGGTGAGTGCGGCAAGGACGAGTCGGCGGGAAGGCTTCATCATGGTATGCGGCTATATTAGCAACGGGGCGTTTCGTTGCGAGGAAAATGTGTGAGGGGGAACGCTGAGGGTTTACCCGACGGGGAGGACTGCGCGAAGGCGATCGATAATGGGCGGAAGGACTTCGAGGGCGCGGGCGACGTCGGCGGCCGTGGAGTAGCGGGACAGGGAGAAGCGGATCGCCCCGTGGGCGAGTTTGGGGTCGATGTTCATCGCGCGCAGGACGTGGCTGGGCTCGAGGGAGCCGCTGGCGCAGGCGGCGCCGGCGGAGGCGCAGACGTCTTGTTCGCTGAGGAGGAGGAGGATGGCCTCGGCTTCGAGGCGGGAGAAGCCGACGTTGGTGGTGTTGGGGAGACGGGGGGCGGCGCCGTTGACGGCGGAGTTGGGGATGCGGGTGAGGATTTCGTGTTCGAGGTGGTCGCGGAGGGTGAGGAGTTGTCGGGGGGTGAGGATCGGGGGCGCGGATGGGTGTTCGGGCGCGTCAGCAACGCGTTGCGTTGCAGCTGAGTCGGAGGAAAGCCATTCCCGCGCGAGTTCCGCGGCTCTTCCCATGCCGACGATGCCGGGGACGTTTTCGGTGCCGCCGCGGCGGCCGCGCTCTTGCGGGCCGCCGACGAGGGTGGGGCGGAGGCGGAGGCCGCGGCGGGTGAAGAGGGCGCCGGCGCCCTTGGGGCCGTGGAACTTGTGGGAGGCGAGGCTCATCGCGTCGACGCCGAGCGCGGCGACGTCGACGGGGATCTTGCCCACCGCTTGCGTGCCGTCGCAGTGGAAGGGGATGCGCCGGGCGCGGCAGAGGCGGGCGACGTCGGCGACGGGGAAGAGGACGCCGGTCTCGTTGTTGGCCCACATGAGGGTGACGAGGGCGACGTCGTCGGTGAGGGCGGCGGCGAGCTGGTCGAGGTCGAACTGGCCGGCGGTGTCGACGGGGAGCTCGACGACGGTTGCGAGACCTTCCTTGGCGAGCGCGGCGCAGAGCTCGCGCGTGGCGGAGTGTTCGACGGTGGTGGTGACGATCGTCTTGCGCGGGGCGCGGACGGCGAGCAGGCCGCGGATCGCGGTGTTGACGGCCTCGGTGCCGCCGCCGGTGAAGAGGAGCTCGGACTCGGCGGCGTTGATCAGTTGCGCGACCTGGCCGCGGGCCCCGTCGATGCCCTGGCGGGCGCGCTGGCCGAAGCGGTGGACGGAGGAGGGGTTGCCGTACCACTCTTCGAGGTACGGGCGCATCGCGTCGATCACCTCGGGCGCGGGGCGGGTGGTGGCGTTGTTGTCGAGGTAGACGAGGGGCATCTAGAGGGATTGTAAGCGGCAACCGCGCGGGAGGGCGAGGCTCCGTCCGAGCCGTTTGCGAGTCGCGCCAGTCGCATTTGCCGCAAAGGACGCAAAGGCGCAAAGGGCACAAAGAAGACAAGAAGAGAGTGGGGTTGATTGGGCGCGGCGCTGTCAGGCGCGGTCGCGAACTCCCTCCCGTTCTTTGACTTCTTTGCGCCTCTGCGCCTTTGCGTCCTCTGCGAACAATCCTGCCGTGTTCCCCGCGCGAACGGCTCGGACGGAGCCTCGCCCTCCCGATGTTGCGGTGATCGAGTTTTCATATTCTCCGAAAGCTATGGAAGGTTCGTGCGGTCGCTGGGGGCGGTCAATAGAATCCGTCGCGGTTGGCGAGATGTCGACCGCGATTGGAAATCTCAATGAACACGACAACGTCCGCATTGGCCGCCCTGACCGAGTGCATCGCTCCGCAGCTCGCCGCCGTGGATAAGCTGTTCGGGCAGGAGCTGCGGTCGGATCTGGACTGCGTCAACGTGCTGGTGAAGCACGTCAGCCGGTTCCGGGGGAAGATGCTTCGGCCTTGTTTGGTGCTGTTGTCGGGGAAGGCGGCGGGGGCGAAGGAACTGACGGACGCGCACGTGACGATCGCGACGGTCGTCGAGATGGTGCACATGGCGACGCTCGTGCACGACGACGTGTTGGACGAGGCGGAGCTTCGGCGGAAGGGGGCGACGATCAACCACCTCCGCGGGAACGAGGCGGCGGTGCTGCTGGGCGACTTCCTGATCTCGCACTCGTATCACTTGTGCTCGAGCCTCGGCAGCCAGTACGCGAGCCGACTCATCGCGCGGACGACGAACGTCGTCTGCGAGGGGGAACTGCTGCAGATCGACAACCGGAACAATTTGCAACTCAGCGAGGACGTCTACTTCGACATCATCGCGCGGAAGACGGCGAGTTTGTGCGGGGCGTGCTGCCGGCTGGGGGCGCACTTGTCCGGAGCGAGCGACGAGGTGGCTGCGCGGTTCGAGACGTTCGGCGTGGCGCTGGGGGTGGCGTTCCAGATTCAGGACGACATCCTGGACCTGGTCGGTGACGTGTCGACCGTCGGCAAGACGCTCGGGATCGACGTGGAGAAAGGGAAGCTGACGCTGCCGATCATCCACTTCCTCAAAACGGCCCCGCGCGAGCACCGGCTGTTGCTGTTGAGCCTCCTGGAGTCGCGGGAGCCGGACAAGGGGGAGAAGATCCGCAATCTGATCGCGCCGAGCGGGTCGATCCAGTACGCGCGGGATGCGGCGCGGGCGCAGGTCGACCGGGCGCGGTCGGCGATCGCGGAGTTGCCGGCGTCGGAAGCGCGGACGGCGCTGGATACGATGGCGGAGTTCGTCATCACGCGGCCGATGTGAGTGCTTCGCGCGATCCCGCAACCCGTCATCCTGAGGTACTCCGAAGGATCTTGCCGGGAGCATCGAAATGCATCGCTTCGCGCGCCGGCGTGTAGCCTGTCATCCCGAGGAACGAGGGATCTGGCCACGAATGGTGGGGCCCGTTCTACGTTGGCGGTGGGCCTCGTACGTCGTCCGCCAACGTCGAACCGGCCCCGACGCGCCGGCTAGATTCCTCGGCGTACCTCGGAATGACAGTTCGGACGCATTTCCGCAAATCGGCGGGCACTGGGATTCCGGGCTGGATCCTTCGCTGCGCTCAGGATGACGGTAGTAGCGCCCGCGCGGCCCCGATTATCAGTCGCGCGCCGGGGCATCCCCGTTGATTGAATTTGGGTAGGGGCGCGCGTACGATCCGCCGCGATCGATGGTTCTGTCGCGTTCGCGCGGACGGGACCGCCCGGATACCCGATACCAGAGGAAATGATGCACGATTTGAACCTCAAGACGATTGACCCCCGCGCCGTCGCGCGGGCGGCGGATTACATCGGCTCGGTGACCGGGCAGGGGGGACCTGCGGCGGACACGGTTCGCGCGACGGCCGCGGCAGTCGGCGCGGACACGTTCCCGGGCGGTGGGCTGTTCCGCCCGATGCCGATGATGATGCCGATGGCCGCCCCGGGCCCGGGCGGCGGGTACAACCGGTACCGCGAGATGACGCTCGAAGAGCTCCTGCTCGAGAACCGGGTCGTGTTCCTCGTCGGTGAGATCCACCACGCGTCGGCGACGCGCGTGATCATGCAGATGCTCTACCTGCAGAGCATGAAGCGCGAGGCCGACATCAACTTCTACATCAACTCGCCGGGCGGGGTCGTCGACGACACGCTGGCGATGTACGACATCATGAAGTTCCTGTCGTGCGACATCGCCACGTACTGCATCGGCCGGGCCGAGAGCGGCGGGGCCGTCGTGTTCATGGCGGGCAAGAAGGGCAAGCGGTACATCCTGCCTTCGGCCAAGGTCATGATCCACCAGCCCCTCGGCGGCATCACCGGGCAGGCGGCGGACATCGAGATCCAGGCCGAGGAGATCCTCAAGACCAAGGACCAACTCATTGGCATCATGGCCGCGTGCACGGGCCAGACGTTCGACCGCGTCCGCGAGGACTCGGAGCGCGACCGGTTCTTCGACGCCAAGGCGGCCGTGGCGTACGGGATCTGCGACGAAGTGCTGGGCGAGGATTCGCCGGCGGCCGCGACGGCGGTCGACGGGAATAAGACGAAGTAGTTGCGAGTGGTGAGTTGCGAGTTGCGAGTGGATGTTCCGCCCGCGTTTACTCGCAACTGGAGACTCGCAACTCGCAACTCACCATGCTTTTCACCGCCATCGACCATCCCGCGATCGCGTGTGCCGACTCGGCGGCGCAAATCGAATGGTATTGCCGGGTGCTCGGGATGCGGGTGATCGCGGCGGACGGAAAGCAGCCGCCGGCGGCGATCGTCGGGTACGTCGACCGCGTCGGCGACGGGCCGGTGATCGAGCTGATGCCGGCGCGCGAGCCGGGCGGTCGGCCCGAAGAGGCGCCGCGGTTCAGTCCGGGTCTAAGGCACCTGGCGCTGCGGGTGAGCGACTTCGACGCGGCGCACCGAGACTTGTCGGCCGCGGGCGTGACGTTCCTGGGCGAGCCCGGGACGGCGCTGGGCGGCGGTCGGATCGTTTCGTTCCGGGACCCGGAAGGGAACGAGTTGCAGATCGTCGAGCGGTAGACAAAACTCGCCGCAGAGGCGCAGAGGACGCGGAGAAAACCGCACAGAAGACCGGTAAGCGAACGAGAACTTTTCCATGCAAAACACGCTGATCCCCATCGTCATCGAGAAGTCCGGTCGCGGTGAGCGCGCGTACGACATTTACTCACGCCTGCTCAAGGACCGGATCATCCTGCTCAACGGCCCCGTGACGGACGACTCGGCCGGCGCGATCATCGCGCAGCTGCTCTTCCTGTCTAACGACGACCCGAAGACGGACATCCAGTTCTACGTGAACTCGCCAGGCGGGTCGGTGTCGGCCGGGTTCGGCATCATCGACACGATGCACCATTTGCGGTGCGACGTGGCGACGACGTGCATCGGCATGGCGGCGTCGATGGGCGCGGTCCTGCTGTCGGCCGGCACCAAGGGCAAGCGGTTCGTGCTGCCCAACTCGCAGGTCATGCTGCACCAGCCGCTGATCGGCGGCGTGCTCCAGGGGCAGGCGACGGACCTCGGGATCGAGGCCAAGCACATGCTCCGGCTGCGCGACCGCCTGTACAAGATGATGGGCGAGTACACGGGCAAAGACTACGACACGATCAAGCGCGACTTCGACCGGAACAAGTGGCTGTTCGCGGAGGAGGCGGTCGAGTACGGGTGCGCCGACAAGGTGCAGGACCGCGCCCCCGAGCGCGCCGTGACGGCGAAGAAGGACGACCTCGACGACGACAAGGACTGAGCCACCGGCGTGCTCACTTCAGTGAGGCACGTCCCAGCGCTCCCCGAGCATGACCACCGATGATCACACCTCCGACGCGCGGAGGCGCCGCAACACCCGGCGCCTCCGCGCGTCGTTGCGCTTCATCGTGCTGCCGATCGGGATCGCGACGCTCGCCGGGTGCGGCGGGCCCAACGCGGCGAACGTCGAGTTGCGGAAGCAGAACCAGGAACTGCGGGAGCGGCTCGAACTGGTCCAGCGCCAGCGCGAGGCGGACGCGGCGACGATCCGGGCCCTCGAAACCCGCCCGGCGTCATCGACCGCCGCGGTGCTCCCACATGCCCTACTCCAAGGGCTGTTCACCGCTCACTCGATTGAGCTGGGGCGGCTGACCGGCGGGTGGGACGAGGACCCGAAGAAGCCGGGCGACGAGGGGATCAAGGTGCAGCTCACGCCGCTCGATGACGAGGGGCAGAAGCTGAAGGCCGCCGGCGCGATCACGGTCGATTTGTTCGACCTGGCGCTCGGCGAGAACAACCGGATCGGGCACTGGGAACTGTCGGCGGAGCAGGCCCGGCCCAAATGGCTCGGGGCGGCGTTTCAGTACAACTACCTGCTGAAGCTGCCGTGGCAGACGCCGCCGAAACACGCGGAGTTGACGCTGAAGGTGACGTTCGCCGATTCGCTGACGGGGCGGGTGCTGGCGGCGCAGCAGGTGATCACGGTGGGGCTGCCGAAGTAATTTCGGGGCGGTGGGCAGTGCCCGCGCTACGGCTTACGAATGGTGACGATGTCAGGGCGCGGGGCGGGTTCGTCGTCGACGGTCACGCCGGCCTTATCGAGCGCGATCTTCTGCGCGCGGACGATCGACCCATCGGTCGTTCGGAGCTCCCAAGCGGCAGGCGTGGGCGTAAGTGGGGCGAGGTCGATCGCGACGAGTTGGGTCCGGGCGTCGAACGTCTTGTTGCCAAACAGGACGTTGCGGAACGTGGCGCGGGGGATCTTGGGTTGGCCGTAAACCGGCGCGACCATGGTGATGTCGGCGAGGTCACCATCGAAGAGGTCGCCGCTGGTCAGGAGGGCGGACGGGGCGCCGGGCGCGGGCAGATCGGCGGGCATCGGGTTGAAGACAATGCGGGCGACGGCCTCACGGGGGAAGACGACGCCGCGGCCGTCGATGAGCGCGCGGACGGCGGTCGGGGTGACGCCGATCACGTCGCACGCGGTCGCCGAGCCGTCGGTGAACACGACGCCGGCGGCCAGCGGGTCGGAGCCGGGGAAGTAGGTGAAGCCGGGGGCGCCGGGAATGACCTGGACGGAGTCGACCGTGGCCGAGCCGGTCCAGTCGTTGCCGGTCGTGAAGGCGCACACGCCGACGAGGACCGGGCCGGTCAGCGGGATCTGTCGGGTCTCGATGTGTTCCCAGAACTTCCCGTCGGTCGAGCGGAACGCCGCGACGGCCGTCCCCTTACGTGTCAGGCGGACCCACGCGGTCGGGTTCTTCAGGGCCTCGTCGCCGCCGCGGAATCCGCGGGTCGGGAACATCGGCCGCTTCCCCATGCGGACTTCGCCGGTCGGGTAAAGGGTCGCCGTGGCCATCGGGCTGTCGGGGGCGAGCGACTGGCGGATCATCACGCCGGCGATTGTCGGGCCGGCGGTGTCATCGAGCTTCGCGACGCGCGCGATGATCTGCCCGTCGCCGTCGAGCGTGCGGTAGGCGTAGTGGAGCGAGTCGGTCGCGCCGAACGCGCCCCAGCCGGATGCGGTGAGCGTGAATAGTCCGCCGGAATCGCACTTGGCCGAGCCCGGGCTCTTTACGCGGCCGAGGTCCTGGCTCTTCCACCCGGCCGGCAGCGTTCCGGTGGTGGCGACCTCGGTCTTGGGCGTCGGCGTCACGGCAAGCTCGGCCGATGCGACTTGGTCGAGCGGTATGCGCGCGGCAGCGCCGTTTGTCGTGACGACCACGTGGCCCGCGTCGAGCGCGACGTCGCCGGCGAGCGACTTGCCGTCGCGCGTCTGGACGCGGCCCGCGCCGAGAAGGAAAGCGAGGGAGAGGAAGAGGAGGAGGCGGGGCATGTGACAATTCAAAGGTCGAAAGTGCAGAGGCAATCGAAAACGGTGTGAGTGCGCGACGGGACGGCACGAGATGGCACGTTTCGGGTTGCGTCCTGTGTCTCCACTCATCGCTTCGCGGCCTTCTGGCGAGCGCGCTCGGCGACGGCGGCCTCGTACGCTTCGCGGAACGCGCGCTGGGCGTCGTGGAGCTCACGCTCGGCGGCGCGGGTCAGGCGGTCGCGCTCGACCTCGGCCCGGCGGATCTTCTCGCGCTGGGCGAGCACGGCATCGATTCGCTCGACGGCCCGGGCCATCTCCGGCGAGCTGGCGGTTTTGTCGGGTGTGATCCGCTCGCGGTACAGGACCGCCTCGAACCGCCATTGGGCGATCTCGCGCTCGGCCTCGGCTGCGTAGGCGGTCTCGCGGACGGCGGTCGCGGCGGCCGGGTCGGCCTCGGGCGTCAGCGCCTCGGCGGCGCGGCCCCAGGCCTCGGCGGCGGCCCGCTTCGCGTCGATCAGCGCGTCGAGCGCGGCCACCGCGCCGGCCGGGATCCATCGCGACTCCTCGACGTACAGTGCCTCGGCGGGGGCGGCCTGAGCCTGGCGGAGGCGCAGCTCGCCGATCCGCACCTTCCAGACGTTCCGCCGGCGCTCGTGTATCGCGATCTCCGCGCGGTGCTTACGGACGTTCTCGATGTCGTCGGCCTTGTACGCCTGCGCGACGCGCTCGTACAGCTTGGCCTCGATTTCGCACTGCTCGCGGAGCTTGGCTAGGTCGGCCCGCATGAAGGCGAGGTAGCGCGCGTTGTCGGCCTCGATCGCGTTGGCCGAGTCGCGGATGCGCCCGGCGGTGTCGGTCGCCTCCTGGATGTGCGTGCGGTAGCGCACGTCCGGCGGATCGACCGGCGGCTTGGCGGCGCCGGCGGGCGAGGTCACCAGCGCGAGTACGCTCGAAAGCAGGGCAATTCGGGGCGAAAACCGCCGCGGGTTAGGCATCTCACGTCTCCGGGGGCGTCAGGACTCCGCGCCGGCTGCGGCGCGGCACACATGTTACCGGGGGCGTGTTGAGAAGTTGAGCGGGGCGCGGCTTGGATCGGCACCCGCTTGCAAAGGAACGGGGCGAAGCCGCAAGCGGCACGGTCGCGCGGTCGGCACCGTGCGGGCCGAGCTACACCGTCATCCCGCTCTCCTCGTCCGCGGCCTGCTGGGCCTTCATCTGCTCCCACTCCTCGAGCGTGATTGTGGCCTCGCGGCTCTGGGTGCCCTTGTACTCGCCGACCAGGCCCGCCTGCGCCATCATCTCGATCAGCTTGGCCGCGCGGCCGTAGCCGATGTTCAGGCGGCGCTGCAGGAGCGACACGCTGCCCCGCTTGGTCTCCAGGACGACCTTCACGGCGTCGTCGAACATGTCGTCGTTCTTCATGTCCTCGGAGTTGAACTTGGCCTTGATCTGCACGAGCTCGGGTTCGTACTGCGCCTCGGCCGCCGACCGGACGATCTTGACCGAGTCCTTCACTTCCTTGTCGTCGATGTACGTGCCCTGCGAGCGGATCGGCTTGGGCTTGGTCGGGTCGAGGTACAGCATGTCGCCGTAGCCCAGGAGCAGCTCGGCGCCGTTCTGATCGATCACGATCCGGCTGTCCATGCGCGTGTTGACGCGGAAGGCGATCTTGCTCGGGAGGTTGGCCTTGATCAGGCCCGTGACCACGCTCGCCTGCGGGCGCTGGGTCGCGACGATCAGGTGGATGCCGACGGCCCGGGCCTTCTGCGCCAGCCGGACGACGAACGCCTCGCATTCCTTGCCGCCGTTCATCATCAGGTCGGCCAGCTCATCGATGATGATGACCCAGTACGGCAGGAACTTGGGGATCTTGGCCTCCTCTTCCGGGGAGCCGGGCTGAAAGCGTTCGATCAGCTCGTCGCGCGTCATCTGGTTGTACTGGGCGATCGACCGCACCCCCGCCTCGGCCAGCAGCTCGTACCGCTCGTCCATCTTCTCGCACGCCCACTCGAGGACGCTGATCGCCTTGGCCGCGTCGTTGATGACCGGCGCGAGCAAATGCGGGATGTCCTTGAACGGCGCCATCTCGACGACCTTCGGGTCGACCAGGATGAGCTTCACGTGGTCGGGCCGCTGCATGTACATGATCGACATGATGATTGTGTTGATGCAGACCGACTTACCGGAGCCGGTCGTTCCGGCGATCAGGCAGTGGGGCATCTTCGCCAAATCGACGATCAGCGGGTTGCCGCTCACGTCTTTCCCGAGGAAGAGCGGGATCGCCATCTTGCGCATGTTGTCCGGCGCGAGCTGCATCAGCTCCTTCAGGCGGACCTTTTCCTTCTCGTTGTTCGGGACCTCGATGCCGACGGTGTTCTTGCCCGGAATCGGCGCGACGATTCGGACGCTTTGGGCCGACAGGGCGCGGGCGATGTCGTTCTGAAGCGCCGTGATGGCCGACACCTTCACGCCCGGTGCCAGGCTGATCTCGTACATCGTGATGACCGGGCCGGTGTCGATCTCGACGACGTGAGAGTCGATGTTGAACTCGCGGAGCGCCTGCTCGAGGACGGCGGCCTTCTCGCGGACGAACTGCTCCTGGGCTTCGGCGTACCCATTCTCGGCGTCGGCCAAGTGATCCCATCCGGGCAGGTTGTAAACGCCCAGTTCCTTGGGCGGCGGCGGCGTGGCGGGCGTGCGCGCCTTGAACGGAGGCGGCCCGCGGAACAGCGGGGCGGGGCTGCCGGCGGTCGTGGCACCCTCGGCCGGCGCGGCGAGCTGCTCGGCGTGCTCCTGGATGAGCGTCTCGTAATCGTCGTCCGATTCCTCCGAGTCGCCCTCGTCTTCGGATTGGGCTTCGCCCAGTTCGTCCAGCGGCACTGGGGGCTGCTGGGCGACGGCGGGCGGCACGGCCTTCATCACAGGCGGAATGGCCTGCCCAGCCATGGGCGCGGCGACCATTGGCCCAGCGTTTCCGCCGGCGGCGGCGATCTTCGACGCCGCCGACTTGATCACCGGCGCGGGTCGGGCCGCGGGCGCGGGAGCCGTAGCAACGGGCGCGTCGGCGACGACGGCAGCGACAGGCGCGGGCCGGGCGACCTGCGAATGCTCGATCGGCGGGATCGTCGCGGGGGCGGCCGGGGCGGGGTCTTCGTCGTCTCGCCAGGCCGAATCTTCCGCCGGCGTCACGGGCGCGTCGTTGTCGTACTCGAGGCGGATCTCGTCCGACGGGTCGCCGCCCTTGAGGGCCCGGCGGGCCTTGACCGGCTCAGGCCGGCCGGCGGGCAGGCGGCGCGACGCGGGGATGACCGCCGGGGCGTCGTCCTCGTCCTCCATCCCGTCGACGTCGTCGGTCGTGACGCGCGAGATCGGGCCGGTGCGAACCGGGCGACGGTCGTCCAGATCTTCGTCGGCCGGGCGCGGGACCGGCAGCAGGCGGGGGAACTGGGGCATGCGGATGCTGCCCAGGCGCTCGCCGATCGCCGGGGCGCGGTCGCGCACGGTGCGGACGCACTTGCCGATCACGCGGGGCGCACGGACGACCAGATCGTCCGCGCAGAGCAGCAGGCCGACCACGAACGTGCAGACGAGAATGAGTGCGGTGAGCAGGCCGTTGCACCGGGCCCGCAGGAACTCGGCCGCCCCGATCCCGAGGATGCCGCCGTTGCCTTCCGGCAGGCCGGACGACGACCCGGGCCGGATCAGGTGCACGACCGCCGCGAACGCCACCGCCAGCAGGCTCAGGCCGATGAGGCGGAGCCACAAATCGCTGACGCGGTTGCCGTACGCGAACAGCGCGATGCACACGCCGGAGAAGAACAACAGGGGGATCACGCCCTGCCCGAGGATCGTGTAGAGGTGGTACGCCGTGAACGACCCGGCGGCGCCGCAGACGTTCTTGACCGGGCCGTACGGGTAGACGGCGTGGCTCGGCCAGTCGGTCGGCTGGAAGCTGCCCAGGGCGAGCAGGAAGAACAGCCACACGCCGGCGAACACGACGAACACGACGCGGCGGAGCATGCTGGGGTGGTCCATGGGAATAGTCGGCGGTCGGCGGTGAGCAGTCGGCAGTACTACGGTTGCGTCGTTCTCTGTTAGCCGCTCCGCTTGCGGAGCGCGTCCAGTGGGGTGTTCATGGGAAGCTTTCCTTGCTGTTAGCAGAGCCGCTGAAGTGGCCCCGCCCGGCGTCACGCGCCGGTGTGTCCGAACCCACCCGTGCCGCGCGCCGTGTCGTCCAACTCCTGAACTTCCACAAACGACACGGTCGGCACAGCGGCGATCACCATCTGCGCGATTCGCATGCCCGGCTCGACCGTGAACGGGGCCGACCCGTGGTTGACCAGCGGCACCTGCACCTCGCCCCGGTAGTCGGCGTCGATCGTGCCGGGCGAGTTGATCGGCGCGATCCCGTGCTTCGACGACAGCCCGCTCCGCGGCCTCACCTGCGCCTCGTACCCCGGCGGCAGCGCCATCGCGAACCCGCACGGGATCAGCAGGAGCTCGCCCGGAGCCAGCGTGACGGGCCCGGCGACGGCGGCGTGCAGATCGGCCCCGGCGGCGTGCTCGGTCGCGAACCGCGGCAGTGGAACGTCCACCGCCCCGGGAAGCTTGCGTAACCGTACTGTTATCGGACCTGCCACGCGGATCCCTCCAGTCAAAACCTGCGCGCACGGGCGCAACGGGTGCGCGAAGACCCGACAGGAGTTATCGACCGGGAGGGGTGAAATGCGACAGTTCCGGACGGCCCGGCAGTTGGAAGGCAGGGCAAACCGAAACGACGAAAAACGTAGAGCGGGCGCCCACGGATGCCGGGCGCTCCGCTTTACGTTTTTCGGCTTTTCGTTTTGCCCGTCTTTCGCCTACTTCATCAGGACGAACGTCCCGAACATGACGATCCAGATCAAGTCGAGGAAGTGCCAGTACATGCCCACCAGCGTGACCGGGTCCGGGTTAGCCGGGTCGTACCCGCCGTGCTGCGAGCGCAGGGCGAGGCGCGCCAGCGCGATCATCCCGCCCAGAACGTGCAGCGCGTGCAGCAGCACCAGGAAGAACACCAGCATGTAGAAGTGGTGCCGCTGGGCCATCGCCGCCTGGTTGGTCTTAATGAGCTGGATCATCGCGGGCGTCTGCACCGTGACGAACCCGGCCCCCAGCGCCAGGGCGGCGATCAGCGCCTTGCGGTACGGCCGCTGCAGGCCCCGGCGGAAGTACGCGTGGGCGACCCACATCGCGACGCTCACGCCGATGACCAGTACGGTGCTCACCCAAAGGGTGGTGGGGAACTGCAGCGACTGGAGCGGGACGATCGGCCGCGTGGCGGCGCCCTTGATCGGGGCCTCGGGCAGTCGGGTGGCCTGGTTACGAATGATCACGTACCCGACGATGCTCGCGGCGAAGAGCATGAACAGGGCGGCGAGGAAGAGCCACATGCCGAACGCGCCGAGCGAGCGCTTGCCGTCGCCGGGCGGACGCAGGGCGGGCGTCTCGGGCCGCGAATCGTCGGCAGGGGGGTCGTTGGGATCGGTCGACATGTCGTTCCTCGCAGAATCCTGGATCGTCTTGATGGGGGAGAATCGGGATCGGATCGGCGTGCGTCCGCGTCGGGCTTTCCTTCACGGTTGCGGGGCGGCGCTTCGGACGAAGCCGTACCACTCTGCGTCGCTTGTTCGGGCACCGGCGACGTCGCGCCGGCACACGATTGGAACTGGGCCTCACACGTGCGTGCGTGCGATCTTAGGTGCGCCGGATGTGAAAAAACCCCGGAATTCCGGGGTTTCTCCTGTGTCCTATTGTCGCGGGCGCGCCGTCACGGCTGGCTGCCCGACATCGCCTGGCCGCTGCGCGGCGGGTCGTAGTTGGGCTTGTACTCCTTCGAGTCCAGGATCGTCGTCCCGATCATGATCGCGACGAAGAACAGGGCGCACACGAGGATCATCGCGTTGAACGGGTTGTCCCACCGCAGGTGCATGAAGTAGAGCGCGACCAGCGCGGCCTTGATGACGGCCACGATCAGCGCGACCCAGATGTTCAACGGGCCCAGGTCGACCAGCGTGACCGCGACCGTGATCACCGTCAGCACGAGCAGGGCGGCGAACGTCCCGAACAGGATCTTCGGCGGCACCACGTGCGTGTGCCCCTGGGCGTGGACGTTGGCGGGGTTGTGGGCTTTGGCTTGCAAGAAGGACTGTCCTTGGTCGACGTGGGCCATGTGTTCGTCCGGGGTCTGCAGAGTCATCTGTCAATCGGTCGCCGGGCGGCGCGCGACCGGCCGAAGGGGTTTAGTGGATCAGGTACAGCAGCGGGAACAGGAAGATCCAGATCAGATCGACGATGTGCCAGTACAGCCCGACCAGGTCGACGGGCGTGAAGTACTCGGGCCCGAACTCCGGCTGCGGGGCCATCCGCGCCGCCTTGGCCCGCATGTACGCCACGACGAACCAGACGCCGAACAGGGCGAGCGTGACCCACCCGGTGGTCGCGAGCACGCCCAGGCCGGCGGTCGTGTGCGCGTTGCGCGGCAGGATCAACAGCAGGTAGAACAGGAACGCGGTCAGCGACAGCATCCCGAGCGGCAGCACCCACCCGCGGTGCGGCCTACCGACGGCCCGCAGGAGGATCCAGAAGATCAGGGCCATGCCGACCAGCACGTGGATGCCGTGCAGCCCGGTCATGACGAAATACGTTTGGAAGAACGTGTAGACGCGCTGTTGGTCGAGGTGGCCCATCTTCAGGTACATGTCGGCCGCGCGGTCGACGTGTACCTCGTGGTGGGCGTCCGCGGCCGCCCGGGACTTGGCGACGATCCCGCTGCCCGGCACGTAGGCCGGCGGGCGGATCAGCGAGGCGTCGGGGGAACCCGCGTTCGGGTCGGCGACCGCCGCGATCGGCTGGCTGGTCGCGGCGGCGGGCCTGGCGGTGTGACCGGCGTGTTCGACCTTGGCCGAGTGGCCCGGGACCGACGACGGCGCGGGGGCCGCGTGATCGCCCTTCTTCGCGTCGGTCGAGGCGGGCGTCGCGGGCATCATGCCGCCCTTCTCGCCTTCGGCCTTGGTCTCCGCCTTGGGCAGTGCGCCGCCGGCGATGGGGACGGAGAACTCGTTGTTCCGCCCGGCGCCGAGGTTGTGGGCCCACTTGTCGCGGTACTCGACCGCCTTGATCCCCATGAAGATGTAACCGCCGAGGATCGTCGCGATCAGGCACCAGACGAGCTGCTTGGTCTTGCCGAGCTGGGCCGCGCGGACGCCCCACGCCATCGTAAGCGACGACGCGATCAGGACGATCGTGTTGATGCCGCCGAGCCACTTGTTCAGCGCGTGGTGGGCGAACGAGAAGACGTCGGGGTGGTTGTGGCGGTAGACCGAGTAGGCGCAGAACAACCCGCCGAACATCAGGATTTCGGTCGCCAGGAACAGCCAGATGCCCAGCTTGCCCGAGGCGAACTGCTGCTCGGGCGTGTCGAAGTGGTGGGCCAGGTGCGGGTTGTGTCCGTGCCCGTGGCCGTTCCCGGCGTGGGCGTCGGCGTGGCCGTGTTCGGTCGTGGGGGGGGTCGCTGCGGTGCTCATGTCGTCCTGAGAAAAGTCAGGGAGTGTCGGTCGGGAGTTCGTCGCCGGCAGTGGCACTTAAGTGCCCCTGGCCCGTCGGGATCAGTCTAGTGGTGCGACGAGTCCGCGTACTTCTTCTTCTCGGCTTCGTCGAGGTACCAGCTCCCGTCCGGGTTTTCCTTCCAGCCGTGGAAGTCGTACGGGTCGTCGGCGACCGGGGCCGGGCCGGGGAAGTTGTCGTGCGGGGGCGGGCTGGGGGTCCGCCACTCGAGCGTGTTCGCGCCCCACGGGTTGGCCGGCGCCCGCCGGCCGCGGCGGAGCGAGTGCACCCAGTTGAACGCCACGAGCACCAGCCCGGACGCCATGATGTACGCCCCGCTCGTCGACAACCGGTGGTTGGTCACGAACATCGGGCGGTCCGGGTAGCTCGCGTACCGCCGCGGCATGCCGTGCGAGCCCATCACGAACTGCGGGAAGAACGTCAGGTTGAACCCGACGAAGATGATCACGAACGCGATCCGCCCGACGTACTCGCTGTACATCTTGCCGAACATCTTCGGCCACCAGTAGTACATGCCGCCCAGGAAGGCGAACAGGGTCGAGCCCATCATCACGTAGTGGAAGTGGGCGACGACGAAGTACGTGTCGGTCAGGTGGACGTCGACCGAGAGTGCCCCGAGGAACAGCCCGGTCAGCCCGCCGATCGTGAACAGCATGACGAACCCGAGCGCGTACAGCATCGGGGTCTTGAGGCGGATGTCGCCCTTGTAGAGCGTGCTCGCCCAGTTGAACACCTTGATCGCCGACGGGATCGCGACGCTGAACGTCAGCAGCGAGAAGATCGCGTTGGCCAGGGTCGACTGGCCCGACACGAACATGTGGTGGCCCCACACGATGAAGCTGAGCAGGGCGATCGCGATCGAGGAAAACGCGATGAAGTTGTACCCGAAGATGTGCCGGCGGCTGAAGACGGCGATCAGCTCGGAGATCACGCCCATCGCCGGCAGCACCATGATGTACACGGCCGGGTGACTGTAGAACCAGAAGAAGTGCTGGTACAGGACCGGGTCACCGCCGAGGGCGGGGTCGAAGATGCCCACGCCCAAGGCGCGCTCGGCGATGAGCAGGAGGAGCGTGATCGCCAGCACCGGCGTCGCCAGCACCTGGATGACCGACGTCGAGTAGGTCGCCCACAGGAACAGCGGCATGCGGAACCACGTCATGCCCTTGGGGCGGAGCATGTGGATCGTCGCGATGAAGTTCAGGCCCGTCAGGATCGAGCTGAACCCGAGGATGAACGCGCCGAGCGTGGCGGGAATGACGGCGCCGGCGGACTTGGCGGTCGAGTAGGGGGTGTAGAACGTCCACCCGGTGTCCAGGCCGAACCCGCCGGGCAGATTGGTGCCGAACGCGGAATGGAGGACGCCCGAGATCAGGACGTACACGAAGAAGAGCGCCCCGCCGAGCCAGCAGTAGAATGACAGCAGATTCAGCCGCGGGAAGGCGACGTCCTTGGCCCCGAGCTGCATCGGCAGCACGAAGTTGCCCATGATCGCCGGCACCGCCGGGATGATGAACATGAACACCATCACCGCGCCGTGGAGCGTGAAGACGTGGTTGTAGAACTGGTACGCGGCGGTGGCCGCGCGCATGGCCATCGCGTTGTTCGGGTCGGCGACGGGCGGGGCCCAGAGGAGCGTGCGGAGCAGGATCGCGAACACCCCGCCGATGAAGAACGAGGCCAGGATCGCGATCATGTACATGATCGCGATCCGCTTGTGGTCGAGCGTGAACAGCCAGGACATGACGCCTTTGCCGTGCGTCAGGTAGTTCCCGCCGGGCGCGTGCCCGTGGCCGGCGTGCGGCTGCGAGTGGTCGGCGGGGAAGGGGAGGGCGGTGGCGGACATCGGTGTACTCCGTAGCGGTCGTCTGCGTCTGCGGGCGGCGGTCGCGGGGGCGGCGGCGGCCGGGTTACTTCGGGGCCGGCGTCGGGGCCGGGTCGGGGATGCCGGTCGACGGCTTGGGCGGGGTCGCCGGCGCCGCCGTGCCGGGCTTGGCGCCCGGGGCGGTCGTCGCGGGCCTGGTGACGGCGCCGCCCGTCCCGGTGGACGCACCGCCACCGGCCGGCGAGCCTTGCGCGCCCGGCTGCAGGTTCGGCGTCGGCTTACCGCCCGCGGGCGGCTCCGAGCCGGTGCCGATCACGCCGCCCGGCCCGAGGTTCTCCTTCGGGTACTTGTCGCTGATCGACTTGAGAAACCAGTTGATCGCGTCAATGTCCCGGTCGGTGAACTGGCCGAGGAAGCTCGGCATCACCGCGCCAAAGCCCTTGTGGATCTTGGCCTGCGGGTACAGGACCGACTCGCGGATGTAGTTCTCGTCGGCCGTCAATTTGGTGCCGTCGGTCATCTCGACCTGCGACCCGAACAGGTTGCGGAAGCTCGGGCCTTGGATGACCGCGTCCTTTTCGGTCGAGTGGCACGTCGCGCACCCCCGCTGCTTGTAGAACGTCTCGCCGACCTGGATCAGCGACCGCCCGATGTACGGGTCCGACGCCTTCTTGAACCACGCGTCGAACTCGGGCTTCTCGTGCACCCAGACCTTGGACAGCATCGTCGAGTGGTTGTCGCCGCAATATTCGGCGCAGAAGATGTCCCACGGCTTGGTCCCGCCCTCGGGCGAGAGCTGGGTCGCCTTCACCCAGTACCGGTTGTACCGCCCGGGCACCACGTCCTTCTTCGTGCGGAACTCGGGGATGAAAAAGCTGTGCAAAACGTCGTCCGACCGCAGAACGAACCGCACCGGCACGTCCTTCGGGATGTGCAGTTCGTCCGTGATCACCCCGCCCGGGTACTCGTACGTCCAGCTCCACATCTTCCCGATCACGTTGATCTCGTACGGGTTCGGGGGCTCGACCTGCATGTCCATGAACCCGCGGAAGCCGTAATAAAAGATCGGCAGCACGAGCAGGGTCGGGATGATCGTCCACGTGAGCTCGAGCGCCGTCGAGTGACCGGCGGCCGACTCGCGCGTCTGGCCCGGGCGGTGGCGGTACTTCAGGGTGAAGTACACGACCATCGCCGTGATCACCAGGAAGAAGAAGACGCTCAGCCAGTACACGAACGTGAACAGCCCGTCGACGTTGTCCGACACGGTCGACGCCTGCTTGGGCAGCCAGAAGGTCGGGTCGTTGGCTTGGGCCAGGTACGCAGTCAACATAGTCATTCGCCCGAAGGGTCAGTGTCGTGGTCGTCGTCTTCGTCGCGTCTCGGTCGTCGGTCCCGTCAGGTTCGAGCATCCGGGGGCGCCGGGCCGTCACCACCGGGGGTGACGGTCTCGCGGGCGAGTCGTGCCCGCTCGCGGCCGAACAGCACCCAGAGCGTCATACCCAGCGCCACGACCGTCAGGATCCCGCCAATCCGCACCATCCACAGAGCGGCCGACGAGTGCTTGCCCTGCCGGCCGTCGTACTGGAGGCACGTCATCACGAACCGCTCGACCGTCTCGACGATCTTCTTCGCCCGCGCGTCGGTCAGCGCCTGCTGGAGCACCTGGGGGTCGAACTTCACGCCGTACAGGTAACGGGACACCTTCCCATCCGGCGTGCACAGGACGATCGCCGCCGGATGGGAGAACTGGCCCGCCGACGGCACCCATTTGAACTGGAACCCGACCGCCTTGGCCACCTCGTTGATCGGCGCCTCGCGCCCGACCAGGAAGTGCCAGCCCTCGGGGCCCCCGCGGCCGTACGCACGGAGGAAGTTGGTCTTCTTCAAATAGGCCAGCTCGCGGGTCTCGGCCGGGTCGACGCTGACGAACACGACGTCGTAGTCCTTGCCCGCCTCGAGCGACACGTCGCGGAGCGCGTTGACCGTGCCCTGCGAGACCAGGTCGCACAGCATCGGGCACCCGTAGTACCCGAGCTGCAGGATCACCGGCTTGCCGCCGTCGAAGTACTTCCGAAGCGTCACGCGATTGCCCGCGTCGTCGGTGAACGGCGCGTCCAGCGGTAGTTCGGCCGCGAGCTTCTCGTCGACCGTGACGTTCTTGAGTTCGTCCGGCACCGGCTCCATGCGGCCGGGGCCGATCAGGATCGACCCCGGGTCGCGCTGCACCGGCTGCGCCGGCCCGCGCTGCTCCGCCGGGGTCGGCGGCGCGTCCGCCTGCGCCGCCAGGCCCGCGGCCAGCACCGTGACGCCCAGAAGATGTTTCAATCGATCGAACATGAGTCTCTTACGACCGCCCCGACCCGCCGGATCTCTCCTGCGACAAAGCGCCTACTTCGCCTCGGCCCGCGTCGACCCGTACTTCGCGACCACGTCCTTCATCGCCCGGTCGATCGGCTTCTTGGCCTTGGCCGTGATGTTCGCCGTCTGCTCCTTGCGCATGTCGTCGAGCGCGACGTTCGTACTCTTCTGCCACTTGTCCCGTACCTCGTACTCTTCCTCGTACAGGAACCACGCCTCGACCCCGAACGTGATCACCACCAGCAGCAGCGCGGAGACGACCCCGATCGTCACGATCAGCGGCGTGTTCGCTTCCTGTCGGATGGCCATGGTCTTACCTCTTTCGCTCGCCCGCCGCGGCGGGCCCCTGACGGAGTCCTAATCGTATGCCCGTGCCGGCGCCTAAATGTTCGTAAACGCAACCGATTCCGGGAGCCGCGGGTCTTGCGCCGGCACGAGCCGGGCGCTCGCCGAGACCTTGAGCCACGTCGCCGCAAAAATCCCGAGGATCCCGACGAAACACGCCAGGTCGATCAGCGCCGGGTGGAACCCGGTCCGCATTTCGGGCATCACGATCCAGTACATGTTCACGTAGTGGAACGCCAGGGCCCAGACCGCCCAGAAGAGCGCCGTCCCGAGTTTCCGCTTCACGTGCCTGGACAGCAGGCCGGCGAACGGGATCAGCAGGTGCCCGACGAGCAGGACGATCGCGACCGGCCGCCACGACGCGCCGAAGTCCGGGATCACTTGATTCAGGGCCTTCTCGTAGCTCCCGCCCGCCGCCACCACCTGAGCTTCGGTCGGGAACGCCGTCGTCGCGCCGCGGCGGCTGAACCACGGCGTCGTCTCCGGCAGGTTCGCGTACCACAGGAGCATGAACTGGCTGAACGCCACGTAGCCCCAGAAGAACGTGAACCCGAACTGGAACTTGCCCAAATCGTGGAAGTGGTCCTTGGTCACCCCGCGGAGCGCGCCCCACCGGCGGGACAGCGCGACCAGGATGATCATTGTCGCGAAGAACGTCAGGAACGCGCCCGCGGCGTAGTAGACGCCGAACATCGTGCTGAACCAGTGCGGGTCCAGCGACATGAACAGGTCGAACACCGCGAACGTCATCGTCAGCAGCAGGACGACGATCGAGATCCCCGACCACTTCTGCATCAACTCCGTGTGCTCGATATTCCCGTCGGCGTCCTGCGCGACCGAGTGCCGGCGGTAGTAGACGGCGATCGCGGTCCAGACCGCGAAGTAGAACACGATCCGGATCGTGAAGAACCACGGGTTCAGCCACGGCCGCTTCATGTACGTCAGCTCGTCGAGCTTGAACGGGCGGTGGGTTTGCGAGTGGTGCTCGCCCGCCTCGTGCCCGCCGGCCGACGCGGCTTCGCCCTTGTGCGCCCCCGCGTCTTTCGCGGCGGACGACTGCGGCGCGTCCTTCGACTTGGCCTGCTCGACCGCCTTGGGGGGCTCCGCGTCGTCGTGGTGGGCCAGCGACTGGTCGTCCGGCAGTGCCCACACGTACAGATCGCCCTTCTGCGACAGCACGGTGTACAGCAGTGGCAGTGCCAGCAGCCCCATGACCGGCACGGTCATCATCAGGTTCTCGGCGATCCGGCGGACCTGCACGCTCCACCCGGCCCGCGCCAGGTACTGGACCAGCACGAACGCCATCGCCCCGATCCCGATCGCCAGGAAGTACGCAAACGCGGTCAGGTACGAGAAGAAGAACCGCCGGAAGTAATCGTGGTGGCTCTGGTGCTCGAGGAACCCGAGGACGACCGCCGCCCCGATCCCGATCACGCCCGCGGCCGCGGTCACCACGAACGCGCCGCGGCTCTTGCGCCGAAATTCCTCGGGCGCCGGCTCGGCCAAGGGCTTGATGTGCGAATGACTTGCCACTGTAGCTGTCTCCAAACCGCAGGTGCGTCCGACTCAGTCCGCCCCGACGTTGCTCCGTCGCCGATCGTTCAGTTCACTACCGCCGCCGACGTCCCGGCCGGCAGGTCGTTCGACCGGCCTTGCGGGTTCGATCCCGTGCCCCCGCCCCCGCCGCTCGGCACGGGCTGCCCCGGCGCGTTCGACGGCGTGCCACCGGCCGGCGGCGTCGCGGCGACGACCGGCGGCTCGGCGATCTGCAGCGCCCGCACGTAGGCGACGATCGCCCACCGGTCCTGCACGCCGATCTGACCGCCGTACGCCGGCATGTTCCGGATCCCGACGTTGATCGTGTTGTACAAATGCCCGTCCGCCCGCTCCTTGACCGCCGGCATATGAACCGACGTCGGGTTGAGCGGCGTCCCCAGCTCGGCCGACCGCACCGCGAACATCCCCGCGCCCGCGCCGTCGATCCCGTGGCAGGGGGCGCAGAACGTGTTGAACCTGAGCTGCCCTCGCTTGAGGAAGTTGTCGTCGACCTTCACGCCCGCCGGGAACCCGGTCGCGAACGCCGCCTTGCCGTCGGCCCCGCGCGTGAACCCGCGCTCCAAATGGTCGTCGAGTTCGGCCTGTCCGCGGGCGACGGTCCCCGGGATGCGCGGGCGGTCGGCCCGGCCGTCGGCGAACAACTCGCTGGTCTGCTGCTCGCGAAACCGCGGCTGCGTCCCCATGTCCTGGATGATGTGGACGCGCGGCGAGTCCGACTTTCGCATCTTCGCCCGCGCGAACAGCACCAGCGGCACCCAGCTCGCCAGCACCATGCACACGAGCAGCGAGATCATCCAGAACGGCGGCCGCCGCAGCCGCGGGGCCACCGGCGCAAACGTCACCGGGGGGACGCCGGGGGGGAGTTGTTCGTCTTCGTGGTTCGCCATTGCTGTGTGTCCGGTCGCGTTTACGCTCGTAGTCGTCGGCTATCGGGTCGCGGTCAGTCTTCCACGCGCTCCACGGCGGTCGCCCCCGCCTCCTGGAGGAGCCGGGTCGTCCCGGCCTCGTCGAACTTCTTGTCCGTCGCGTCGATCACGATGAAGAATTTGTCGTCCGTCACCTGCCGGAACCGGTCGCTCTTGAGCAGGGGGTTCGACCAGCGGGGCAAGCCGTTGAGCGCCAGCATGCCCAGGCCGGTCGTGAACGCCGACAGCAGGATGGTCAGTTCGAAGATGACCGGGATGTTCGCCGGCAGACTCCAGACGGGCTTGCCGGAGATGAAGAACGGGTAGTCGAACGCGTTGGTCCACCACTGGAGGAGGATGCCGCCCGACAGGCCCGTCAGGCCCGCGCCCAGCACGATCCACGGCAGGCGGGTCGGGCGGATGCCCATCGCGTAGTCGATCCCGTGGATCGGGAACGGGCTGTGCACGTCCCACCGGGTGAACCCGGCCCGCCGGACCGTCCGCGCGGCCCGGGCGACCGAGTCGACGTCGTTGAACTCGGCGAGCAGGCCGACCAACTCCGGCGTCTCGACGTCGTCGGACCCGACCACTTCGGTGTCGTGTGTTTCGATCGCGGTGCTCATAACGTCACTGCTCTCAGGCAAGTCTGGGTCAGGTCTCGCTTACCGTTGCGGCCCGCGGGCTAGTGGGCCCCGTTGCCGTTCCCGCCGTGCGCCGGGCGGTGGTGCTCGTCCGGCCCGTAGTCCGACCGGTGCTCGTCGCCGCTGTGCTCGCCCTGCGTCTCCGGGTGGATGTGCGCCTGGGGCATGATCGACTTCACTTCCGCGATCGCCACGACCGGCAGGTACCGCACGAACAGGAAGAACAACGTGAAGAACAGCCCGAAGCTCCCGGCCAGCATCATCAGGTCGATGTCGGTCGGCCTGTACATCCACCAACTCGACGGCAGGAAGTCGCGCGTCAGCGACGTCACGATGATCACGAACCGCTCGAACCACATGCCCACCGTGACGAAGAACGACACGGCCATCACGACGAACAGGTTCTTCCGCATCCGCTTCGACCACAGGATCTGCGGCGCCAGCACGTTGCAGAACACCATGATGCCGAACGCCCACGCGTACGGGCCGAACGCCCGGTTCCAGAACGTGAACCGCTCGTAGTGCGACCCGCTGTACCAGGCGACGAAGAACTCCATCGAGTACCCGTACGCGACGATCAGGCCCGTGGCGAGCATGACCTTGCACATGTTCTCGATGTGCCGGAGCGTGATGATGTCCTTGAGCCCGAAGTACTGCCGCGCGGGGATGGCCAGCAGAAGCACCATCGCGAACCCGCCGAACACGGCGCCCGCGACGAAGTACGGCGGGAAGATCGTCGTGTGCCACCCGGGCAGCTGACTGGTCGCGAAGTCGAACGACACGACCGAGTGCACGGACAACACGAGCGGCGTCGCCAGGGCCGACAAAAGCAGGTAGGCCCGCTCGTACCGGTGCCAGTGGCGGCAGGAGCCGGTCCATCCCAGGGCGAAGATGCCATACCCGATCTGGGCCGCCCGGCTCTTGGCCCGGTCCCGCAGCGTCGCCAGGTCCGGGATCATCCCGATGTACCAGAACAGCAGCGACACGCTCGCGTACGTGCTGACCGCGAACACGTCCCACAGCAGGGGGCTGCGGAACTGCGGCCACATCTGCATCTGGTTCGGCAGCGGGAACAGCCAGTAGGCGAGCCACGGCCGCCCGACGTGCACGCCGGGGAACATGGCGGCGCAGATGACCGCGAAGATCGTCATCGCCTCGGCGAACCGGTTGATGCCCGTCCGCCAGTTCTGGCGGAACAGGAACAGGATGGCGCTGATCAGCGTCCCGGCGTGGCCGATGCCGACCCAGAACACGAAGTTGATGATGTCGAACGCCCACGACGCGGGCTGGTTGTTGCCCCACACGCCGACGCCCGTGAAGAACAGCTTGTACAGCGTGTACCCGAGCATCCCCAGGAAGCCCAGCGCGATCGCGAACGCGACCTTCCACACGGTCGTCGTCGGGCGCTCGGCGACGTTCGCGACCGCGTTGGTCACGTCCTTGAACGAGAGCTCGCTGGTCACGAGCGGCGCCCGGTACCGCGGGTCGTCGGTCGTGTTGTCGATCTCCCCGTTCACGCGGGGGAGGACGAGGGGTTCGATGGTGGTGGTGCTCATGACTGTTCGGACTTCATTTCACAAGGGTCGCGACCGACGACGACGGGCCGCCTCATCCGACTTCCGCACACTCGACGCGCCACGCGTCAGGCCTTCTCGCCCTCGGCCGGGTTCCGCAGCTTCGCCAGGTAGCGCGTCCGCGGCTTGGTGTTCAGCTCGGCGAGCACCTCGTACGCCCGCGGGTTCTTGTGCAGCTTGACCAGCTCGCCGCGCGGGTCGTTCAGGTTCCCGAACGTGATCGCGCGGGTCGCGCACGCCTGGGCGCACGCGGTCATCACCTCGCCGTCCGGCACGACCTCGGAGCCCTTCTCGCTCCCGTTCGCCGCGAACGCCGCGTTCCGCCGGGCGATCTTCGCCTGCTGGAGGCGCTGCGTGCAGTAGGTGCACTTCTCCATCACCCCGCGCATCCGCACGGTCACGTCCGGGTTGTAGACGAGGCGGCGGACCGGATCGATCTGGTTCGGGTCGTTCTGCTGCGCGTCGGGGAACCCGTGGTACGGGGCCGGGCGGTCGACCCGCGGGCTCTTGGCGTGCCAGTCGAAGTAGTTGAACCGCCGCACCTTGTACGGGCAGTTGTTCGAGCAGTACCGGGTGCCGATGCACCGGTTGTAGACCATCGTGTTCAGGCCCTCGGTGTCGTGCACGGTCGCCGCGACCGGGCAGACCTGCTCGCACGGGGCCGTCTCGCAGTGTACGCACATCATCGGCTGGTGGACGACCGTCGGGTTCGGGTCGTCCGCCGCCGTCCCGCCGGCCGGGGCCGTCCCCTTGAAGTACCGGTCGATCCGCAGCCAGTGCATCTCCCGGTGCATCAGCACCTGGTCCTTGCCGACCACCGGGACGTTGTTCTCCGCCTGGCACGCGACCACGCACGCGTTGCACCCGGTGCACGTGTTCAGGTCGACGGCCATCCCCCACGCGTTGGGCGTGTTGAACTTGCTCGGGTTGTTGAACAACTGCAGCGGCAGGACGTTGTGGGTCGTCGAGTGCGGCTTGAGCGGGTTGGCCTTGTACTCGGCCAGCGTCGCCTCGCGGACGATGTACCCCGTCTTGCCCTTCCCGCCGACGCGCTTGTCGAGGGCGTTCTTCTGGG
>DASPKW010000281.1:0-2270 GCA_035627895.1 Tepidisphaeraceae bacterium
GCCACGTTCTTGGCGTCAACGTCGGTCGTGTCGAGCCACTTCATCTGCACGTCGACGTTCAGGTGCGCAGAGCAGTGCTCGACCGACTTGATGATCGACGCGTACGCGTCCCGCAGGGCCGTGTACTTGCCCGTGACCGCGATCGTCACGTGCTGCTTCTTGGGCTTGAGGATCTGCTCGACGTAGTTCCGCCACTTGTTCCGGTTGGCGTCCTCGACCCGCTGGTTCACGCGGTCGTGCAGGTCCAGCATCGTCAGCACCTCGCGGTCGATCCCGGCCTCGCGCATCGACTCGGGGATCAGGTAGATGCTCGACACGTCGTGCATCGAGAACACGCGCCGCATCGGCACGTTCGTGTACATCGAGATCTTTTCCCGCACCTTGTCCTTCACCGGATTGCTCGCCCGGCAGGCGAGCAGGTGGGGCATGATGCCCAGCTCCATCAGCCGCTTGATGCCGAGCTGGGCCGCCTTGGACTTCTGCTCGCCCAGCGCCCCGGGCTCGAGCACGTACGTCAGCGCGACGAACACGACCGACCCCTCGCCCTCCTCGTACGCCAGCTGGCGACAGGCCTCGAGGTAGTTCGAGTTCTCCAGGTCGCCCACCGTCCCGCCCACCTCGACGAATACGACGTCCGCGTCGCTCTTGGCGGCGAGCTGGCGGAGCTTCATCTTGATCTCGCCCGTCACGTGCGGGATCGTCTGGACGTCGCGCCCAAGGTACTCGCCCTCGCGCTCCTTCCGCAGCACCTCGCGGAAGACCTGCCCGTTGGTCGTGAAGTTGGCGGCCGACAGGTCCTGGTCGAGCAGCCGCTCGTACGTGCCCAGGTCCATGTCGGTCTCCATCCCGTCGTCCAGCACGAACACCTCGCCGTGCCGGTACGGGTTGAGCGTGCCGCTGTCGATGTTGTAGTACCCCTCCATCTTGATCGGGGCGACCTTCAAGCCCTTGTCCTGCAAGAGCTTGGCCAGCGACGAGGAGAAGATGCCCTTGCCCAGGCCGCTCATGACCGTCCCGACGACGATCACGTACTTGTGCTGCCCGCGCCGGTACCCCGGCGGGGTCGGCGTGTAGAACTCCGTCTCGTCCGTCGTCGCGCCGATCTTGGCCAGCAGTTCTTCGTTGCTCATTGTGTTCTTCCCCGGTGACCGTTTTCCGCCACCGCGCTTCAAATACCCAACCTCAAATCGAAAACCCCCGCCACCACGACAGTGGCACTCAAGTGCCACTGGCCCGTAGTTTCCACCGCGCCACGAACGCTTCGTACTGCTCTGCCGTGTCGATCCCGTGCGTGGCCCGTTCGACGGCCAGGACCCGGATGGTCCCGCCGTGCTCGAGCACGCGGAGTTGTTCCAGCTTTTCGGTTTGCTCCAAGGCCGTCGGAGCCCAAGAGGCGAACCGCAGCAGGAATTCACGGCGGTAAGCGTAGATCCCCAGATGCAGATAATACGCGGGATGACCTAAGGAAGTTGGCTCTCGACGGAACGGAATTGGCGAACGGGAAAAATACAGGGCGCGCCCGCCGACGCCGGCCACCACTTTGACAAGATTCGGATCGTTCACGTCCGCCCCGGCGGGGAAGCGCGTCGCCGCCGTCGCCATGTCGGTCGGGCCGCCGTCGGCAGGGGGGTCTTCGAGCAGGCGGATCAGTCCGTCGATGATCGCGGGCTCGATCTCCGGCTCGTCCCCCTGCACGTTGACGATGATCGGGTCAGTCAGGCCCCCGCGCGCGACTTCGGCGATGCGGTCCGTCCCGCTTTGGTGGTCGGGCGAGGTCATGACGACCTCGGTGCCGAACGGTTTGAGTGCACCGGCGATCCGCTCATCGTCGGTCGCGACCAGGACGCGGCCCACCCGCTGGCACTTAAGCGCCTGATCCACCACGTGTTGTACGAGGGGCCGCCCGGTCGATGAGGCGAGAATTTTGGCGGGAAAACGAGTGGATCCGTACCGGGCGGGGATGACGACCGTCGCAGCCAAAACTTACCCTCGAGCGTCGTGAAAGGTCAGCTTCAAACTGCCGCGCAAACCTAATGGGCGCGCCGGAACAAGTCAAATCCGGATCGGCGAAGGCACGCGACATCCACAACCCACCGGGGCTGGTGAAATTCTGCCACGCGGCTTTCACGCGAACGTGGACGCACGGTATATTTCATAACTCCGAGGTATCGGGCCGCCTCGTCACGTCTGCGTGCGCGTCGATCGATCATTTGTGTTCCGGGAGGGTGTTCGCATGGCGATGTCCGTTCGGTCATGGCGCGGCGCGACGT
>DASPKW010000282.1:0-7665 GCA_035627895.1 Tepidisphaeraceae bacterium
GTCGAGCACGTGCTTCTGCATGCGTTTGAGGCCCATGGCGGTCGTGTGCCCGCCGGCGCCGGCGTTGACGACGTCGAGCTTGAGGATCTCGCCGAGGAGTTTGGGGTAGCCCGCTTTGGTGATGCTGTCGCCGAAGCAGACGACTTTGGGGGCGTCGGCGGCGCGGGTGGGGAGGGAGGTGAGGAGGAGGAGGAGCGCGGTGAGGAGGGTGCGGGGCATGAGGCGGATTATGGAGCGGGAAGTTGAGAGTGACCAGTTCATCCACGCGGCCCGGCATGCTCACTGAAGTGAGCACACCGCGCCCCCCTGGCGCAGCAATTCCTACTTGTGGCGCTGGACGGAGGTCGACGTGGTCGGCGCCTCGACCCCCCTGCCCTGGTCGTACGCGAAGTTCATGAGGTGGGCGATCTCGGCGAGCTTGTCGCGGAACTCGTCGCCGTGGTAGGCCTTGGACGGGGGGAGGCCGGGGCCGGCGAGGCGCCAGTGCGGGCCCTGGGGGGTCTCGACGCGGTCGACGCGATAAGGGCCGGGGGTGGGGGTCATGGGCGGGTCGCGGTGCCGGATGGTAGCGGGGGAGCGTGGGGACGGGAAGGAAAAACAGGGGCGCGTCGCAACGGGTTTGGTGCCCGGGGGCGGTTGGCGCCTTGGTTTTTCTTGGGTTGGCGGGCCTGCTAACCCGCAAGCGGGTGTGCTGCGCACACGGACTCGCGCGGGGGACGCGCGCCGCGCATCAGTCTCCGACGTGCTCCGTGCTCACGACGTTGCCGTGCTCGTCGATCAGGTTGAGATAGTAGACCTTGGCGGCGGCGGGGACCTTGGCGGTCACGCGGTAGTCGTCGCCGACGGTCGCGGGGATCGCGACCCAGGTGCGCTTCTGCCACGGGCCGGCGTCAGGGGTGTAGAGCAGTTCGGCCTTGGCGACGGCCGTGCGGCTGGTGAACGTGGCCCAGGCGACTTCGCCGGCGGGGGTCTTGTCGGCGCCTTGGCCGGTGACCTTTGGCAGGCCCGGGCCTTTGGCGTCGCCGGTCTTGAGGATCGCGTCGGCGAAGGCGGCGATCTCGGCCGGGGCTTCGCCGGCGGCGCCGTGGCCGTGCTTCATGCGGAGGCGCACGCAGAGGGTGCGCTCGCCGGTGGGCAGGCGGTAGCTCTTCTGGAGCGCACCCATCGGGTAGGCGAAGTCGTTGGTGCCGGTGACCCAGAGCGTGGGGAGGTTGGAGGCGGGCAGCCAGTAGCGCGGGTCCCAGTTGGCGAGCCAGAGCTTGCCCTTGTCGCCCATGTCCGTGAGCTTCTTGGACCACGTGCACTCGTCGATGAAGCCGCAGCCGTAGACCGGGGCGGCGAGTTTGAAGCGGTTGTCGACGCCGGAGATCAGGCAGGTGAGGTACCCGCCCCACGAGATGCCGGTGAGGCCGATGCGGTCGGGGTCGACGCCGACCTGGGCGCGGAGCAGCGAGTGCGAAAGGACGGCGGCGGTGACGGCGTGATAGGGCCACTGGTCTTCGATCTTCGCGTCGGCCTGGTCGAACCCGCCCCAGCCGGGCGGGCCGCCCTGCGGGTTGCGCTCCCACTTGCCGTAGGTGCCTTTGGGGACTTGGCCGCAGGTGTCGACGACGATCGCGGCGTACCCGCGGTCGACCCAGAGCTTGACCCACGTGTCGAACGCGGTGCCGCCGCCGCCGTGCACCAGCACCATGCCGGGGATTTTCTTGCCCGGCTCGATCTTGGGCAGGCCGATCCAGGCGAAGGCGCGGGTCGGCTTGCCGGCGAGCGGTTTGGCGTCGATCCAGACGGCGCGGATGCGCGCGTCGACGGGGGTGAACCCCTCAGCCGGGGTCGACTTGGGTGTGGCGAAGAGACTGCTGTCAGCCCGGATGAGTTCGGACGGGTGGGGCGCCGCGGCCCGGGCGCTCATTGTCAGACAAGCGAACGCGAGGGCGAGCCGGGCGAAACGCGGGAGGAGCATGCGCGCAGTTTAACCTCACCCCGGTCGAAACGACATGAAATGCGCTCCTCGCTACGCAAGCATATGCGATATAGCGCAGAACGTCTGGTCACATGAGTGAAATTACGTCAAAACAGACTTGAACTCGGCGGGTAATTCTGTAATATCGCGTGCGTCGGAATCGTTGGTTTTGGCTGCGTGTTTCGACGACAACTGAGCACTTACGATCTGGACCAGGGTACTCCCCGGAGAAGGTTCCCCCCCTTCCTTCTTCACCCCTGGTCCTTTTTTATGCGCCGATCGTGGGCGGGCTTACGGATGGGGGGGCAGTGAGTGGCGGAAAAGGGGGCGGATTCCTCGCGATAATTTGCATCGGACTGGGGGCGTGGGGAGAATGCGCGGCCCGCGCGGGTGCCGGCCCGGTGCACTGTCCGGCTGCGCCGCCCGCCCGCTGAAGCGGGCTCGCCGAGCACACCATCGATTGACACACCCTGGACGAGGAACCTTCATGCCCAGCGGATTTCGACTTCTCGCGGCCCGCCGAATTCTTGCCCTGTCGGCCCTCGGCTTGGGGCTGTTCGCGTCGACGTCGACGGCCCAGCCCGCCGATCCGACGCCGATCAAGGGGTTCGAGAAGCTCAACCTCGGCGCGGACGCCCCGCCGGTCGCGGGCAACTTGCTGGCCGAGAATTACGAGAATCCGGTGGCGGGGATCTCGTTCCGTCCGCCGGCCGGGTGCACGATCATCAAGAAGCAGCCGGGGGCCGAGGGGAACGTGATCGCCGAGTTCGCCCACGACGAGCGGCAGTGGCTGCTCAAGGTGACCAAGCTGTCGCTGGGCCGGCCGATGCTGCTGCAGTCGGTCAAAGGCGATCCGGTCGTCGAGAAGGACCCGAAGACCGGGCAGCTCGTCACCCGGCCGGGCGGGGACAGCATGGGCCTGCTCGACTGGACCGTCGCCGAGATCATGAAGACCAACCGGACGGCGGTGGTCGAGCGGCAGGAGATCGTCAACGTCCGCGAGTACGCGGTGGGCATCGCGATTTTGCACATCACGCTCGGCACCGAGAAGTTCCTTCGGCAGCAGGCGATCTTCCAGGTCGACGACCAGAACTACTTTGTGTTCAACCTGACGACGCCGGCGGCCAAGACCGGCAAGCCCGAGGACGACGCCGGTGAGCGGCTGGCGGCCGAGGGCTTCAAGCAGATGCTGGACACGATCCAGGTGCTGGACCAGTCGTGGATCCGCAAGGACCAGGTGCAGCGGCTGTTCCGGACGCGGGCGCTGTTCGTCGAGTGGGGGCACAACGGCGGCAAGCGCATCCGCGACGCGATGATCCCCGAGCAGTGGCTCCGGCTGGTCAAGGACGGCAAGGACATCGGGTACTCGGTCGTGTACGAGGACTTCATCGAGGGGCGCGACGTCCGCAACAACCCGGGGCGGATGCACGATGGGGTTTTGATCTCGATCCGGTCGCGGACGGTGGACGGGACGCCGGCCCCGGCGGCGGACGGCAAGCCCGCCCAGGGCACGACCCAGGTCGACGTGGGGTCGCAGCTGTTCACGTCGCTGAGCCGCAAGCACGAGGACTGGGCGCACGTGGTCAACGTGGTGACCGAGAAGGGGACGCCCAAGGAGGACAAGACCAACAACGCCGAGTTCGGGTTCTCCGAGTTGGCGATGGTCCGCAAGGTGGACCGCGAGAACCTGCTGCCCAACCCGAAGGACCCGAAGGCCCCGCCGATGCGGGACGTGGAGTCGTACCGGCTGAGCGTGACGCGGCCGAACCGGGACAAGCGGCTGGTGGAGCCGGAGTATTACACGCCCAGCCCGTGGTACATCCCGCAGGCGGTCGGCGTGATGCTGCCGCGGCTGATCCCGGTGAACAAGGCGCACACGTACCTGTTCCAGACGTACGTGGGCGACCAGCGGGCGGTCGTTCACCGCTACGTGGACGTCGGGTTCGAGAAGGAAGTGACGATCGACGGCAAGCAGGTGCGGGCGGTCCCGATCACGGACCGCGTGCGGCTCGAGGGCGCGGTGACGATCCACTACATGAGCCCGGACGGGAAGTGGCTGGCGTCGTTCAACGAGGAGGCGAAGGTGACGATCCTGCCGACGGACGAGGCGACGCTGCGGAAGATCTGGGGCGCCCCGGCGGACCTGAGCAAGCCGGCGGAGATCGAGCGGCCGGGTCAGCGGGCGAGCACGGGGTCGCCGGTGCCGGTGGCGCCGCGGAATTGAGTTTCCTTCGTGGGCACCCGATCCCTCTTGTAGCCGCCCCGCTTGTGGGGCGCGTCTAGCTGCGCCCGACGACGAAAAGGGGTTTGGGTGCGCGTCCGCGCCCGACATTGGTCGAATCTCGAACCCCGGCAGCGCCGCTTGACGCGCCCCGCAAGCGGGGCGGCTACAAGAGGCTGACGACGCGCTTGGGGGCGCGCTTTTATAAAGTTTCCCGCGTCCCTCAATGCCCAACCGGGGGTTGGGCCGATAAGCTGTTTACGTCATGGTGCGCAACCTTACCCGCCTTCTGACCCTGGCCGTGCTGAGCGCGGGGCTCTCGTTCGGCCTGTACTACTTCTACCGAACGCCGCAGGCCGAGATCGACCTTCGGACGGAGAAGGAAAAGACGAAGAAGCTGCAGGCGTACGTGCAGCGGCTGACGGACGAGAAGCGGGTGGCGCAACTGCTGGTGACGGGGCAGCGGAAGGAAAACGGGGTGCTGGTGACGGACGTGCTGTTCCAGGAAATCGGGCGGGACGGGACGACGATCAAGCCGGGGCGGTCGTTCACGGTGCGCGGGAACATGGTGTACCTGACGGCGCTGTCGATCCGGTTCAAGCAGGACTTCATGGTCAACAACGACCCGCTGCGCGGGCACGGGATCGTGCTGTTCGACCGGATCTTCGGGGACGCCCAGGTGCCGAGCGAGGCGCCGCGGATCGACGACCCGAACGACGTGCCGGGGTTCTACCGGGCGGACGTCGACAACAAGGACGCGGCCGAGGCGATCGCGTTCGAGCGCGACCTGTGGAAGAACTTCTGGCGGCTGGTGGACGACAAACAACTCCGCGAGGAGAAGGGCGTGGAGGTGGCGACGGGGAAGGCGTCGTACCAGCCGATGATCCCCGAGCGGCTGTACCGGGTGACGGTGGACGCGAAGGGGAACCCGACGATGGACTGGGAGCCGGTGCCGGCGATCTACCTCGAGGCGCTGCGGAACGCGGCGGCGACGCGCGCGGTGAAGGGGGCGGGGAAGCCTTGAGATGGCGGGGGGGAATCGAGCAACCCACGGAGCAAGCTCCGTGGGCTTTCGCGTAGGCTCGTGAAGATCGTGAGGCCCGATAACGTTCCGCGCTTGGGCGCGCAGTCCGGCTGCGCCGGTTGTAGCGCGGCCGGTCGTCCGCAATCCCCCGACGGGAATCCGATTCACCTTGCCGAGGCGCTTCGGCGGGTCATATTCTGAGTGCCGTTCGATGCCGCACCGTGACGCAATGCAGCGCTCGGGGGCCGCGGGCGCGCCGCCCTCACCGGCGGGCGCGCCGGTACCGTCGTCGGCAGGACCGCACCGAGTTCCCATGCCGCACGACCACGTGATCGCCGACCGCGCCGACGACGACGGCGACCTTGTGCCGGTCCGGCCGGCGCCGGGGTGGATGGGGCCGGCGTCGGCGTGGGCCGGGGGCGTCGGGTTGGTGACGGGCGTGGCGTGGCCGGTCGTGGGGAAGTGGCGGCGGTCGGTCGGGGCGGTGGCCGACGGGCCGTGGATGTCGGGGGACCTGTGGGCGTCGTTCCCGGTGTTCGTGGCGGTGGTCGGCGTGCTGCTGGGAATGGGGGTCCTGTGGCAGGTGCGGGCGCACCGGCGTCCGTACAGCGCGGGGGTCGTGGGGGCGCGGCTGCAGGCGTGGACGGGGATCGTGCTCGGGGGGGTCGCGGTCGGGCTGGTCTACGGGTACGTGATCGCGTACGCGGCGTGGCGGGCGATGACGGGGTGAGTGCGCGAAACGTGAAACATGAAGACATGAAACATGAAGCGGGGCGCAGTGTTGAGGCGCGCGTGCGGTGGAAGCGCGGCGTCTGGGGTCGTCACGGGAAGCGGAGCCGAACCGCGCAGGCGCGCTCTGTCGCCCCTCCGGGGCTTTGTCTATCGCATTACGACAAAACCCAGGGCTTACGCCCTGGGCGATTGTCTGTCGTCCCCTCCGGGACTGGATACTCGCGGCTACCGATCCCGCGCGCTCACTTCGCGGTCATGCGGCGGACGGCCAGTTCGCGGTGCTTGGCGATCTTGAGCTTGGGGATGATCGTCGATGCCGCGGCCTTGGGGTCGGCGCCGATGACGGCCTCGAGGGCGTACCAGTACATCTGCGGGAGGTTCTGATCCTGCCCGTCCGCCTCGCGGGCGACGAGCGGCTCGAGGACGGGCCAGCGCTTTTCGACGGGCGTGCGCTGCATGGCGGCCGCGAGGTAGAGGCGAACGAGGGGTGATTCGTCGGCCTTTGCCAGCGCGGCGAACTTCTCGAGGGCGGCGGCGGACGGGTTTGCGTCTTCGCACAGAAGCTGGACCGCCCAGGCGCGGACGTATTCGTCGCTATCCTCGAGGGCCTTGATCAAACGAGCTTCGTCTGCCAGGCCGCATTGGTGCATCGTCCAGAGGCCGCGGAGTTTGTGGACGGGGTCGGCGGACTTCTCGAACAACTCCGTGATCGCGGCCTTGCCCTCGGCCGAGAGTTTGCCGGCGACGGCGCGGTCGCGGAGGACCGTTCGGGCGTTGCGGACCATCCACTCGTTGGTCAGCGTCTGCATCTTCACGAGCGCGGCGTCCGATTCCTTGTCGAGGTCGACCTTGACGGCCTTGGTGCCCTGGTAGGCGATGCGGAAGAGGCGGCCGTGGTTGATGTCGGGGTGGTCGTACTGGTGGCACTCGCCGGTGTCGGACCAGTCGGACACGTAGAGCGCGCCTTCGGGGCCGGTGTGGACGGTGACGCCGCGGAACCACTTGTCGTTGGCGTGCATGAAGTCGGGGCGGTGGGCGGAGGTGTAGCCGCTGCCCTTGCGCGCGACGGCGTCGTTGTTCACGCGGTGGCCGTGCGTGTTGATCATGAAGAACGTGTTGCGGTACTCGGCGGGGAAGGTGTCGCCCTGGTAGAGCGAGAGCCCGGCGTGGGAGTGGCCGCCGCCGGTGACGGAGTTGACCGCCTGCCCGCGGCCCTTCTGCCAGTCGCCGCCGCCCCAGTGGAGGTGGTCGGCGATCGTGTCGATCTGGTAGTCGAACACGTACGGGCTGAACGACTTGCCGCGCATGCGCTTGTAGTGGGCGCCCTGGATGACGTGCCAGAGGTGGGCGACGACGTTGTTGGACATGAAGAGCTGGCCGCGCGCGTCGTAGTCGAGGCCCCAGGGGTTGGTGGTGCCCTCGGCGAAGCGCTCGAACTTTTTCTTGACCGGGTGGTAGCGCCACACGCCGCAGTTCACCTTCACGCGCTCGGACTCGGGCGCCCCGGCGACCTTCACGTTCGAATCGACCGTGATGCCGTTGAGGCCGTAGAGCCAGCCGTCCGGGCCCCACGTCATCGAGTTGGGGACGTTGTGCTGGCCCTTCCAGTTCCAGCCCTCGAGGACGATCTGCGGCTCGCCGGCGGGCTTGTCGCCCGACTCGTCGAGCGGGAAGAAGTAGAGGTTGGGCGAGTCCATGACGTACACGCCGCCCATGCCGACCTGC
>DASPKW010000283.1:0-38660 GCA_035627895.1 Tepidisphaeraceae bacterium
TGGCGGCGATCCAGGCGGCGGTGCTGGACATTAAGCTGAAACACCTGGACTCGTGGCACGAGGGGCGGCGGCGCAACGCGGCGATTTATAACGAGCGCCTGGCGGGGACGCGGGCGAAGATGCCGAGGATTTTGGACGGTAACTGGAGCATTTACAATCAGTACGTGATCCGGGTGCCGGACCGGGACGGGGTGAAGGCGAAGCTGGCGGAGGCGGGGATCGGGAGCGCGGTGTACTACCCGCTGCCGCTGCACCTGCAGCCGTGCTTTGCGTATTTGGGGCACAAGCGGGGGGAGTTTCCGGTGTCGGAGGCGGCGAGCGGGGAGGTGCTGGCGCTGCCGATTTATCCGGAGTTGGAGGCGGCGGAGGTGGAGTACGTGGCGGAGACGGTGGCGGGAATAGTAGGCAGTAGGCAGTAGGCAGTAGGCAGTAGGCAGTAGGCAGTAGGCAGTGGGCGGTGAGCGGTGGGCAGTTTCGGATGCGGCTTTCCTCGTGTTCGATTGCGTCTCGCCAACGTCGGACGGGCCTTGACGTTCGGGGCCAGATCCCTCGGAGTACCTCGGGATGACAGGTCGGACGTTTCTCGGCAATCGGGACAGTGATTTGGAGTGCGGATGTCGCTGCCGTCGTTTCGATATCATCCGGATCCGATCCGGAGTGGGAGCGTGGTCGCGTCGCAAGCGGGGTGCGCGGTGTGTGAGCAGAAGCGGGGGTACGCGTATGCGGGGCCGGTGATTTCGGAAGATGAGGATGAGCCGATGGTGTGCCCGTGGTGCATCGCGGACGGGTCGGCGCACGCGAAGCTGGGGGTGGAGTTCTTCGACTCCGAGGGGTTTGAGGAGGGTGTGCCGGAGGGGGCGCGGAATGAGATTGTGGAGCGGACGCCTGGGTATGCGACGTGGCAGGACGGGGCGGTTTGGCCGGCGTGTTGTGACGACGCGATGGCGTTCGTGGAGCCGGTGGGATCGAAGGAGATCAAGGCGAAGTATCTGCGGGTGGAGGGGGCGGCGATGATGTACATCGTGCACCAGTTGGGGATCTCGGGCGGGGCGGCGACGCGGCTGTTGAACACGTTGGACCGGGAGAAGGGGCCGACGGGGTATTTGTTTCGGTGTTTGAGCTGTGAGGCGATGCAGTTGAGGATTGATCAGGGATGAGCGAGAGAACGGAAAACGAAAAGATGAAAAACGTAAGGCGAACGGGGCGTCCGATGAATGCTTTACGTCTTTTCGTTTTTCGTTTTGCAACTGGGCACATGGACCTGAACAGGGCAGTCGCGCACCGTGCCTACGATCGCGCATGCAGAAACAACGAATCGACTACATGACGGCCGCGGCGGGCGGGTTCAAGGCGATGGTGGGGCTCGAGACGTACGTGCGGGGGAGCGGGCTGGATCACGGGCTGATTCACCTGGTCAAAGTGCGGGCGTCGCAGATCAACGGGTGTGGGTACTGCATCGACATGCACTGGAAGGACGCGCGGGCGGGCGGGGAGACGGAGCAGCGGTTGTACGGGCTGACGGCGTGGCGCGAGGCGCCGTACTACACGCCGAAGGAGCGGGCGGCGTTGGGGTGGACCGAGGCGCTGACGAACCTCGCGCAGACGGGGGCGCCGGACGCGGACTTCGAGGCGCTGCGACCGCACTTTTCGGAGAAGGAGATCGCGGATTTGTCATGGGCGATTGCGGCGATCAACGCGTGGAACCGGATGGCGGTGGGGATGCGGGTGGAGCCGGGGACGTATCGCAGAGGATGATGGGGGGATGGGGAGGTGGGGTGATGGTCGGAGGCGTAACGAGTAACGATTAATGCGTAAAGGCGCAGTACACTACGCCGCGTCACTCAACAGGAGATGCGCGCATGCCGTCGACGGATGAAGAGTTGAAGCGGGCGTTCAAGGCGTTTAAGAAGCGGTGGAAGGTGACGCAGCTCGATGACGATTCGCGGCTGGGGCGGTCGCCGCTGTCGGGGTCGTCGCGGAGCAAGATCGTCTCGATGCAGCCGCCGAGCGGGTTTGGGGCGGAGGTGTGGGAGGAGTTGGTTGAGAAGGGGTGGTTGAAGCGCGATCGGATCGGGTTTTACGAGCTGGTGCCGGGGAAGTAGCGGGCGTTCATGGCGCGGCGGAGTCGCGGTCGGTGTCGCGGCGGCCGCGGTAGCCGCGGGTGAGGTCTTGCATGGGGAGGCCTGAGAATTCGACGAGCTGCTTGAGGTGCGCGCGGCGGGGGCCGGCGAGGACGTGGTAGCGGACGGTGTCGCCGGTGGCGGGATCGCGGACGAGGAGGTTGAGGTCGGTCTCGGGGTCGGCGGAGGCTTCCGATCGGCCGGTGATGGATTGGAACGCGACGATGTCGGCGTAGGGGAACTCGCGGCCGAGGCGCGGGAGGCGGACGAGTCGGGCGGCGCGGTCGACGACGAGGTAGTCGCCGAGTTTGGCGTGGTGGGCCAGGAAGACGGCCATGGCGGCGACGAGGATCGCGCAGAGGATCGGCCCGAAGACGCCGAAGAGGACGCGGTGACCGGGGTCGGGGATGGCCAGGAAGGCGACGGCGACGAACAGCACGATGACGGCGGCGCCGGAGACGAACAGGACGGCGTACGCGGGGCGCGGGGAGACGCGGAGGAGGTCGCCGGCGACGTGGAGGCGGTCGGTGCCGCCGCCGTAGAAGCGGTAGGCCGGGCCGGGGCGGGCGTCGCGCCAGGTGGGACGGGGGGTGAGGGAGGCGGGGGTCTTGTGCCAGAGGTTTTGAGTGGGCGAGGCGGGCATGGGGGGTGGTGTAATGGATTGTAGGGAGCGCGGTGGGGGAGCGGCGAGCAACCCACGGAGCAAGCTCCGTGGGCTTTCGGGGGCGCTTTCGGTGGTTCACATAGCGCGACCGACGCGCGGTGCAGGGCAGACAAGAATGTCTGCCCCACTGAAGCGGGGCGTTTGCAAGTGGGCGGCGGTCCCTATGATGGGCGCGCGGGGGCACACGTACCGCGCAAGGAGCGTATCGAGCATGGCGAAGCACACGATCGTGATGATTCCGGGGGACGGGATCGGGCCGGAGGTGACGCGGGCGGGGCGGCGGGTGCTGGAGGCGGCGGGGCTGAGCGTAGAGTGGGTGGAGCTGCCGGCGGGGGCGACGGCGATCGACCAGGGGTTCGATAACGTGCTGCCCGAGCGGACGCTGGCGGCGATCCGCGCGCACAAGGTGGCGCTCAAGGGGCCGGTGACGACGCCGGTCGGCAAGGGGTTCAAGAGCGTGAACGTGCAGCTGCGGCAGAAGCTGAACTTGTACGCGGCGGTGCGGCCGGTGCGGAGCATGCCGGGGGTCAAAACGCGGTACACGGACGTGGACATGGTGATCGTGCGGGAGAACACGGAGGGGCTGTACAGCGGTATCGAGAGCGAGGTCGTGCCGGGCGTGGTGACGAGCTTGAAGGTCGCGAGCGAGGCGGCGTGCCTACGGATCGCGAAGTACGCGTTCAAGTACGCGAACCGGCGGCACCGCAAGCGCGTGACGGTGTTCCACAAGGCGAACATCATGAAGCTGACGGACGGGCTGTTCCTCAAGTGCGCCCAGCGGATCCAGGAGGAGGACTACCCGAACATCGAGTACGAAGAGGTGATCATCGACGCCGGGTGCATGAAGCTGATTCAGGACCCGACGAAGTTCGACGTGCTGCTGATGGAGAATCTGTACGGGGATTTGGTCAGCGACATGTGCGCGGGGCTGGTGGGCGGGCTGGGGGTGACGCCGGGCGCGAACATCGGGGACGACGCGGCGGTGTTCGAGGCGGTGCACGGGAGCGCGCCGGACATCGCGGGCAAGGGCGTGGCCAACCCGCTGGCGGTGATCATGAGCGGCGTGATGATGCTGAACCACATCCACGAGGAGGCGATCGCGTCGCGGGTCAAGGCGGCCTACGACGCGGTGCTTGCGGAGGGGAAGCCGGAATCGCTGACGCGGGACTTGGGTGGGAAGGGCGGGACGGACGCGTTCGCGGACGCGGTGATCGGGAAGTTGAAGTAGGCGCGGGTTATCGGACGCGCATTCGCGACGCACGATCCGGGGCGGCGCTTCGGGCGAAGCCCGTGCGCTCTGCCCCGGCTTGTTGTGAGTTGAAGGTGCGCGGCGGATGGTTCGATAAACGGGGTGATGCTGCTTAGCGCGGAACAGTTTTCGGAGATCACGCGGGAGCTCGAGCACGGGGGTGTGGCGACGGGGCGGGAGACGGAGCATCGGCGGGCGCCGCGTGCGCACCCGCGAGCGCTGGTGAGCGTGATCCCGGTGGAGGACGGGCGGTGGGCGACGCCGGTGACGGCGATGGTGCGGGACGTGTCGTCGCGCGGGGTAAACATCCTGTTCGCGCGGACGATGAAGCGGGGGAGCCAGTTCGTGGTGCGGCTGCCGCGCGAGGACGGGCCGTGCGCCCAGTTCCTGTGCACCGTCGCGCACGCGCGGGAACTGCGGGACGGGCAGTACGGGATCGGGGCGGAGTTCACGTGCCTGCTCCCCGACGGGGCGGGCGGGCACGGGTCGAGCCCGACGGAGGAGCGGCGGATCCGGGGGTCAATTCTGGGGTGAGGTTCGAAGGGACGATTCACCGCAGAGGCGCAAAGGGCGCGGAGAAGGCCCAGAGCTGATACTCGAAAAACGAGAAGCCCACGGTGCGAGCACCGTGGGCTTTCGTTTGTACCGCTCGAGTTGATGTCCTCTACTTGCCCTTGAGGATGCGGCGCAGGACGGTTTGGAGGATGCCGCCGTTGCGGTAGTAGTCGAGTTCGACGGGGGTGTCGATGCGGCAGTGGGTCATGAACTCCTTGCGGGTGCCGTCGGGGGCGGTGGCGATGACCTGGAGTTTCTGCATCGGCCGGAGCGCGTCGTTCAGGCCGACGATCTCGTAGGTCTCTTCGCCGGTCAGGCCGAGCGAGTTGCGGCCCTCGCCCTTGGCGAAGACGAGGGGTAGCACGCCCATGCCGACGAGGTTCGAGCGGTGGATGCGCTCGTAGCTCTCGGCGATGACGGCCTTGATGCCGAGGAGGAACGTGCCTTTGGCGGCCCAGTCGCGCGAGCTGCCCATGCCGTAGTCCTTGCCGGCGATGACGATCAGGGGGGTGCCGACCTGCTTGTAGAGCAGCGACGCGTCGTAGATCGGCATGACCTCGGCGGTGGGGAGGTACTTGGTCACGCCGCCCTCGGTGCCGGGGGCGAGGAGGTTCTTGAGGCGGATGTTGGCGAACGTGCCGCGGGTCATGACCTGGTCTGCGCCGCGGCGTGCGCCGTACTGGTTGAAGTCGGCGACCTGGACGCCGTTGTCCATGAGGTACTTCCCGGCCGGGCTGTCCTTCTTGATGTTGCCGGCGGGGGAGATGTGGTCGGTCGTCACGCTGTCGCCGACGAGGACGAGGACCTTGCCGTTGGTGATCGGCTGGATCGGCGCCGCCTCGGGCGAGAGGGCGGTGAAGAACGGGGGTTCCTGGATGTAGGTCGAGGCGCGGTCCCACTCGAAGAGTTCGCCGCCCTTGACGGGGATGGCGTTCCACTCGGGGCTCTTCTCGCCGACGCCGGCGTACTGCTTCTTGAACATGACGGCGTCGATGCAGGAGGACATGGTGGCGCTGACCTCGGCCTGGGTGGGCCAGATGTCTTTCAGGAAGACGGGGCCGTCGGCCCCCTGCCCGAGCGGCTCGTTGTGGAAGTCGATGTCGACCGTGCCGGCCAGCGCGTAGGCGACGACCAGCGGCGGGCTGGCGAGGTAGTTGGCCTTGACGTGCGGGTTGATCCGGCCCTCGAAGTTGCGGTTGCCCGAGAGGACGCTGGTGGCGACCAGGCCGCCCGCGGTGATCGCGCCGGCGACCTCGTCGGGGAGCGGGCCGGAGTTGCCGATGCAGGTCGTGCAGCCGTAGCCGACGGTGTTGAAGCCGAGCTTGTCGAGGTATTCGGAGAGGCCGGCCTTGTCGAAGTAGTCGGTGACGACGCGGCTGCCGGGGGCGAGGGACGTCTTGACGTGCGGGCGGACGGCGAGCCCGCGCTCGACGGCCTTCTTGGCGAGCAGGCCGGCGGCGAGCATGACCGACGGGTTGGACGTGTTGGTGCAGCTGGTGATGGCGGCGATGACGACGTCGCCGTGGCGGAGGGTGAGGTCCCGGCCGCGGTAGTGGAAGTCGGTGCCGTCGACGACGTGCTCGGCGACGGCGGTGGCGCCGTTGCCGCCCTTGGCCTTGGCGCGGCGCGAGTTGGCGACGGCGGCGCGGTCGAAGGTCTTCTCGAGGTCGTCGAGGAACTTGGGCTTCATGGCCGACAGGGCGATGCGGTCCTGCGGGCGGCGCGGGCCGGCGAGGGAGGGTTCGACGGTCGACAAATCGAGCTCGAGCGCCTGCGTGAACGCCGGCTCGTGCTTGTCCTGCCGCCAGAGTCCCTGCTCCTTGCAGTACTTCTCGACCAGGTCGATCTGCTCGGGCGTTCGGCCGGTCTGGCGGAGGTAGGCGAGGGTCTGCTCGTCGACGGGGAAGAAGCCGATCGTGGCGCCGTACTCGGGGGCCATGTTGGCGATGGTGGCACGGTCGGCCAAGGACATGT
The DNA here is from genome assembly GCA_035627895.1 of Tepidisphaeraceae bacterium. Taxonomy (GTDB): domain Bacteria; phylum Planctomycetota; class Phycisphaerae; order Tepidisphaerales; family Tepidisphaeraceae; genus DASPKW01. Next base: position 6,563 of record DASPKW010000283.1, read on the forward strand.
GGGCCAGGCCGTCGCCGTAAAACTCGACGAACTTCTCGACGACGCCGAACTTGCGGAGGAGTTGGGTGATGACCAGGACCAGGTCGGTCGCGGTCGAGCCCTCGGGCAGCTTGCCGGTGAGCTTGAACCCGACGACGTCGGGGATGACGAGGTACATGGGTTGGCCGAGCATGCAGGCCTCGGCCTCGATGCCGCCGACGCCCCAGCCGACGACGCCCAGGCCGTTGATCATGGTGGTGTGGGAGTCGGTGCCGACGAGGGTGTCGGGGTAGGCGACGCCGTCCTTGGTGAAGACGACCTTGGCCAAATGTTCGAGGTTGACCTGGTGGACGATGCCGGTGCCTGGCGGGACGACGGAGAAGTTGTTGAACGCCTTCTGGCCCCACTTCAGGAACTCGTAGCGCTCGCGGTTGCGCTCGAACTCGAGCTTGGTGTTGTTCAGGAGGGCGAGCGGGCTCGCGTACTCGTCGACCTGGACGGAGTGGTCGATGACCAGGTCGACGGGGACGAGCGGGTTGATCTTCTGGGGGTCGCCGCCGGCCCGGGCCATGGCCGAGCGCATGGAGGCGAGGTCGACGACGCATGGGACGCCGGTGAAGTCCTGGAGGATGACGCGGGCGACCTTGAACGGGACCTCGCGCGGCTCGTTGCCGGCCGGGCTCCAGTTGGCGACGCGCTTGACGTCGTCCTCGGTCACCTCGAACCCGTCGAGGTTGCGGAGGCAGGACTCGACGAGCACCTTGATCGAGACCGGCAACTTGTCGATGTTGGCGACGCCGGCCTCCTGGAGGGCGGCGAGGCGGTAGTAGGTGAAGTCGCCGGCCTTGGTCTTGAGGGTCTGACGGGCGTTGAAGGGGTTGTTGGTGGGCATAAGTGTCTTGGGTCGTGCGCGTCTGAAGCGTGAAGGGGGAATCTTATGCGCAGGCGGCGGGTTTGAAAGGGAGGGGCAAGAGGTGGGGGAAACTCGGGGACGATCCGGCATGCCCACTGAAGTGGGCACACCGCGCCCCCCCTCCTCCGTGAGCCGTCGCAATTGGGACAGGAAACGCAAGAACCCACCGGCGCGGTGCGCCGGTGGGTTCTTGGATGTGCGGGCTACGATCGTGACGATCGCGGCGTGACTTACTTGTCGGCCTTGGGCTTCTTGCCGCCGCCACCGACCTGGATCTTGGTCGCGGTGCCGGACTCGGGGGCGACGCGGACCTTCTGGCCGGCCTTGAGGTCGGCGACCTTGGCTTCCTTGCCATCGATCATGACGGCCGTGGTCGCGTCGGTCGCGACGGTGACCTCGGTGCCGTCGTTCTTCTTGATCTTGACGTTCGTGCCGTCGACCGAGACGACTTCGCCGGCGAGGCCGGCGGCCTTCTTGGCGGCGGGCTTGTCGCCGGCCGGCTTGTCCGCCGCGATGGCGACGCCACAGAAACCGACGAGGGCGAGAACGGCCATGAACTTGGCGAAACGCTGCATGGGAGACTCCTCTACCGCATTGCTCTGAAGGCTGGCGCGGTGAACGGGATCGACCGGGGCACGCCGACACGACCTTCGCGGCGGCGGCGCCCGGTGCATATTCAATTACCAAGACGCGTCGAAGGCCGTTGACGTTGGGGCGAATTCGCCGACGAATTGTCGGGCGAAACGCACGTCACGTCGGGGGCCACCGGAACCGGGCTCGGCCGAAATAAGGGGTACGCCGACGGGGCGCGCCGCGAAGGAGGAGCGAGACCGGTTCGACGCGTACCTTACCGCGAACGGAACTTCAGCGTCATCACCCATTCGCGCCATTGCGTTTCGAAATCTGCCAAGCTAGCAGGGCCCACGAGCTTCTTCAGCGTATCCAATCCGGTCGGGTCGTCCTTGGCGTTGTCGCGGAACTGTTCGTAATACTTCCGCAGCAGCTTCTTCTCCTGCAGGTAATACATGAGGTAGCGGGCTTGGGCGTAATTCAGGCCGACGTTCTCGGCCTTGTAGAACTCGTCGTCGCGGATGAGCTCTTCGAGCGGGCGGAGGGTCTTGGCGGCGATCGCCTTCTGCAGGGCGGGCAGGCGCCAGTTCTCGTGGCCCCAGATCGTGTCGTCGATCGCCAGCGAGCACTGCTCGTAGAGGCTGGCTAGGCCCTCGTTGAACCAGCTCGGGACGTCGGGGAAGTCGGGCTTGATCAGGGCGTGGGTCAGTTCGTGGACGAGCGTGCCGGTGCCGGTGCCGACGTTCATGAGCATGACGTTGTCGTGGCGGAAGAATCCGTAGTAGGGGACGTCGTCGTCGTCGAACCACTTCTTGGCCAGGCGCTTGTAGATGCCCTCGCGCTCGAAGAGGAGGATCAGGACCGGCTCGGTCGGCTGCTTCTTGAAGAACTGCTTCTGGAGGCACTTGGCGGCGGCGAGGATCGTGCGGTCGCGGTACTGGCGGACCTCCTCGGCGGTGCCGTTGCCGGCGATGACGAACGGCGGGGCGACGAGGTAGTTCATCTGCTCCTCGTCGAAGCGGGCCTTCCACGTGTCGAGCAGGGCCTGGCACTTGGCGGCGAGTTCCGGCGAGGGCGGCGGCGGCGGCGGCGGCGCGGCGGCGGGGCGCGCGGGCGGCCCGTCGGCGGCGCGGGCGAACGGCGCGAGCAGCACGGCGAAAGCGAGTAGGCGGCCCAAGGGGAATACCATACGGGTCCTCATTGATTGCACGCCGGCGGGGCCGCTTCGACGGCTCTGTCACCGCGACTTGAATCATACCAGCGGTCGTCCGGTGCGAACGTAACGTGTTTGCACCGATTCGGGGGCACCTGTAGAGTGCGGTGTCGTCCGTCGGGGATGGCCCGACAGGTTCACTTTGTTCAGGAGGCGGTGTGATGCAACGCGTGTGGTCGGTCGGGTCGGTGGCGGTGGTCGGGATGCTCATGGCGGTCGCGGGCGGCGGGTGCGGGCCGAGCAAGGCGGAAATCGCGATGGCGGAGACCAACTCGCGCGAGGTGGGGGCGCTCAAGGCGCAGGTGGCGGACGTGACGCGCGAGAACGACGAGGTCAAGGCGCAGATCACCAAGGTGAGCGACGACCGCGAGAAGCTCCAAAAGGAGCTGGCCGAAGTGACCAAGTCGGCCGACGACTACAAGAAGCAGCTCGGGGCGGCGCAGGCGGAGAAGGAGCTGAGCGCCAAGCGGACGACCGAAGCGCGGGCCGAACTGGCGAAGGCGAAGGCCGAGCTGGACCTGGCCAAGCACTCGCTGACGACGGCCGGGACGAAGGCGGCGACGGAGCTCAAGGCGAGCGAGGCGGCGAACGCGGCGATGCGCGAGAAGGTGCGGGAGCTCGAGGCGGCCAATGCGGCCGCGCGGGCGGAGCAGCAGGCGCTCCAGGCGCAGGTCGGCACGGCCCAGCAGGCGGTGACGGCGGCGCGGCTGGAGCTCGACGCGGCCCGGAAGCTGGCGGCGGAGCTCAAGGCGCAGCTCGAGGCGAAGGCGGCGGCGCCGGCGGGTGGCGCGGAGAAGACGGTGACGACGCCGAAGAAGTGAGCCGCGGACGAGAATCGGAGATTTGAAGAGCCCGCGGGATGTGTTCTCGCGGGCTCTTCGGTTTTGGAAATCCGATTGAGGTGTTGAACGTCGGTCAGGCGCTCGCGGGCCCGGACCGCCGCCGGCGCTTGAAGAGCAGCGTGACGGCCGCGACGCCGGCGGAACCCAGCGTGCCAGGCTCGGGTACGGGTTGGGCCGGGAGATCGGTCACCCCTGCGGCTGCGAGTTCCTGGGCGAGTGCCCAGTCGGCCGCGAAGTCGGGGGCAGGGGTGGTCGGGCCGGCGAGGGTCGCCCCGTAGTTGTTCGCCAGTTGGACCAAGTCGTTGAGCCCGACCGCGCCGTTGTAGTCGAAGTCGCCGGTGAACCACTCGCCGGCCGACCCGTAGTGGTTCGCCAGCCGGACCAGGTCGTTCAGGCCGACCACGCCGTTCATGTCGGCGTCGCCCGCGAGCGTCAGGCGGACGATCAAGCCGGTGTCGTCGACCGTCGGCGTCACGCCCTGGCCGAGGTTGACCGGGCCGCCGGTCACGCCGGTTCCAAGCAGGTCGGCGGTCGTCGCGTACCCGATCGCCAGCAGTTGGCCGGAATTGATGCTGGCGGCCGCGTCGCTCGACGTGATCCCGGCCGCCCCCAGCCAATCGCCGCCGTTGAACCCGGCGAGGATTCGCGCGCGGACGGCGACGACGGCGGCGGTGCGGGCGTCGATGTCCGGCTGGGTGATGCCGGCCGCGTAGTTGATGACCATCGCGTTGCGGCGGACATCGATCTTGGACGTAACGCCGAGCTGCAGGGCCGTGGCCGTGGTCGACCCGTCGCCGACGGTGAGCACGAGTAGCGAGGCGGGCACGTTGGCGATCTCGGCCTGCCCGGACCCGGTCGACATGTTCAGCCCCTTGACCGACTGGGTCGAACCGGCAACGAACCGCCCACCGGTGCCGACGGCGACGCCGGACGACGCGGCGATCGAGCCGTTGACGCGGAGGGTGCCGGCGTTGACGGTGGTCGCGCCGGTGTACGTGTACGCACCGCCGGCGCCCAGCACCTGCGTGCCCGGGCCGTTGACGGCGATGTTCAGTTTCCCAGTTCCGCCGGCGGCGTCCGCGCTGCGGATGATGCCCGTGTAGGCGTGCGTGGTGGCGGCGGGCGGGGCGAGCGTGAGCGTCGCGTCGGTGTTGACCGCGCCGTTGAGGTTTCCGTTCTCGATCGCGCCGCCTGTGTCGGTCGAGACGATGCCGGCGACGGTCTCGGAATTGCCGCGGAGTGAAAGGTAGGCGAACCGGCCGGCGGGGCTGTCGAAGTAGACGGCGCGCGTGTCGGAAATCTGGTTCGGTTGGGCCAGGCTGACCTTGGCCACGCCGGTGGCGGCGGGGTCGGCGACGCCGATGTGGAGGTCGCCGGAGAGGGCGTTGCCCGCGGCGCTGTTGAGCGTGAGGTGGGCGCCGCTGCCGTTGGCGGCGATCGTGCCGGAGTTGAAGACCGTCGTGTTGCCGGTGAACGTGTTGGAGTTGGCGAGGACGAGGCGGCCGAAGTTCTTCTTGGTGAGCGTGCCGGTCTGGATGCCCTGGTCGACGAACGTGTAGGTGCCGGCGGCGGCGCTGACGGTGGTCGAGAAGGGCGCGATTCCGGCGGCGACGAAAATGTTCCCCCCTTCGTCACGGGCGAACGTCGCCTTGTCATTGTTGACGTACCGGGTGGCGTCGGGGGAGCCGCCGGTCCAGGCTTGGATGGAGGTGTTCCACGTGCCGGTGCCGGCATTCCAGGAGACCTCGGCCGGGAGGCGCTCGGAGATGCTCCAGCCGAGGCTGAAGCCGGTGTTCTCGAGGTGGCCGACGGGGTTGTCGACCTGGTAGTTGCCGACGGCGTTGGAGATGAAGACGGTGTTGGCGCTGGAGCCGATCGTGGGCGGGCCGTACGCGCCCTGGCCGAGCTGGTCGAGCTGGTCGGCGGTGATGGGCAGCATGCCCAGCCGGTTGTCGAACGCCATGCCGACCCAGATCTTGCCGCTCGCCGGGACGTTGAAAAAGATGCCCTGCTGGGCGGGGAACGTAAAGGTCTGGATGGACGCGGGGGCGTGGGTGTCCGGGGCGAAGGTGGTGTTGTGGAGCAGTTGGCCGGGGGCGTTGGCGCCGTTGTCGGCATAGATCGTGACGCGCGTGCGGGCGGTGAGCGAGGTGCCGTGGAAGTTTCGGACCGTGAAACTGAAGCTGTTGATCGGCTTCCCGGCGCTGCCGGGCGCGAGCGTGAGGTCGTCGGCGATCATGAGGGTCTTGAGACCGCCCTCGCCGTCGTTGTCCGCCCCGAGGTTGGCGACGCCGTTGTTAAGGTAGGTGGTGAGGTTGTTGTAGACTGCGGTCTGCCCCGACGCTGGGGCGGCGACGGCGAGGCAGGCCGCGAGGGCGCCGCCGGTGCACACCGCGCGCCGAGGAAGGAGCCGCCTACGGCAACCGCTGACGGATTCGGGCGCACTTGTCGTACGCTGAACTGTCCGCATTCTCAGCCCTCCCGGCTTTGCGTTCCGATCCCTTCACCCCGCGGCAACGACGTGCAATCCGAGAAGTTACTCTGCGAACGTGCGTGGTGCGAGCGAAAATTATCGGTCCGTCGCATCGCCCCCCGATAGACCAGTCAGGTCTAACTATGCCCTGGATTATCGTTCACGCGAATGGCGAAGAGTTGCAGCGGGTCGAGCTTTCCCGGCCGGTGACGGTCGGGCGGTCGCCCGAGTGCGGGGTGGCGGTGCGCGACCTGCTGTTGTCGCGGACGCACTGCCGGCTGGAGCCGATCGGCGCGGGCGCGTCGTGGCGCGTGGTCGACCTGGGCAGCAAGAACGGGACGCGCGTCGGGTGGCAAAAGGTGCAGGCGCAAGTCCTCAAGGACGGCGACGGCCTGCGGATGGGGCGGACGCGGCTCACGTACCGCACGGGGCCGTTCGAGCACGCGTCGACCAGGCCCCGGCCGGACCGGTTGATCCGCCCGGCGGACCCGCACGAGGCGCTGACCGGCACCGTGACCGACTTCGTGCTGGTGGACGACGGGGAGGCGCGGAACGACGAGGACGGCGTCGGCTGGCACCCGGCGGGGATGGCGTACCCACAGCCACGGCCGGTGGACCCGACGGAGGGGTTTGAGCCGTCTCCGGACTTGCTGGTGGAGCTCGCGCAGACGGTGGCGTCGAGTCGCGGGGAGGATGGTTCACGCGGCGGGCGCCGTCGGGTGACTCAGGAGGCGGAGGTCGAGGGGCTGGAGTTCTTCCCGGCGCCGGTCGACGGCGGAGGGACGGCGACGGCGACGGCGGTGGCGGCCAAGCCGAAGCGGCGGGCGCTGCCGAAGGTGTCGCCGATCTATCGCGAGATCACGGCGCTGCGGCGGCAGGACGCGGACCTGTCACTGCAGGCGGAAGAGCGGTACCTGCCGGCGGTCGTGGCGGCGCCGGTGCGGGAAACGTCGCGCGTGCGGCGGGTGGTGATCGGCGCGGCGATCGGGATCGGGGTGCTGGCGGCGACGGGCGTGGTGGGGATGAGCGCGTGGTTGCTGACGATGGGGCGGTAAGAAAGTCGAAACGTGAAGACATGAAACATGAAGAGGCGCTCGTAAGTTCGAAGTGCCTCTTCATGTTTCATGTCTTCATGTTTCACTCGTCCGACACGCAGACGATGCCCGTGCGATGGGGTTCACGCTTGCGCCGGTTCGATGATCGCGCTCATGGAGCCGGCGCTGCACTCGACGCGGGGGTCGGCGCCGTAGGCGCAGATCTGGTCGCGCTTGAGCTCGGCGAGTTCCTTGTGGGTCGTGTGGACGACGACCCGGCCGGCGGTGGTGACGACGCGGGCCATCTCGCGGCCGTGCTCGGGGGCGTGGCCGAACAGCTTGTGGAGCATCTCGACGACGTACACGTCGGTGTGGTCGTTGTCGTCGAGGAGGACGACGTGGTAGGCGGGGAGGGGCTCGCGCTTGCGGCGGCCCCTGGGGGCGGCGCGGCCGGCGCGCGAATTCGCCTTGGTTTTGGCCGACTTTTTGGGGCGGGTGCCGGGGCCGTCGCCCGGCAGTTGGTCTCGATTTTCCATCCGCGCACTCCTGATTGTTCCCAACTGCTCAGTTTGCCCCGGGCGGTCGGCAATGCAACAAAAATCCCGCCCGCGCGGGTATCATTCGTGGCGCGCGTTTTTGGTAATCGGACGGACGGACTGGGGTCGTTGGCATGCCCACTGAAGTGGGCACACCGCGCCCCCCCCTGCTGCTCCTCCTCGACGCGCTCGTGAACCGGGAAGGCGCGCACACACATGATGCTTCGGACCGCACTGGGGTTGATCGCGTGGTGGGTCGTCGTCGTCGTGCCGGGGCGCGCCGGCGCGTGCGTGCGCGGGGAACTCGACGCGCTGGCGGTGCAGTGGGCGAGCGTGGTCGTCGAGGCGCGGCTGGTGGAGGTGTCGGAGCGGTGCGAGATCCGGGCGGTGTCGGTCAAGGGGCCCAAGGGCGCGGACGGCAAGCGCGGGCCGGACGTGACGGCGGTCTACTGGTACCGGCTGTACTCGTTCGAGGTCGTGTCGGCGCTGGACGGGTCGGCGAAGGCGAAGCACCGGGTGGAGGCGATCCGGTTTTTCGGGCGGGCGGACGACCCGAACGTGAAGGGGACGGCCGGCGCGCGTCCGGTCGCGCCGGTGGCGGGGGCGGCGCCGTGCGGCGCCGTCACGCGCGGCGCGGTCGGGAAGACGTTCGTGCTGCTGCTGCGGCCCGAGCAGGACTTCAAGATGGGGCGCCCGCCGGTCTGGCCGGACGCGAAGGGCGATCTGCGCGAGAAGGAGATTCACGATTTGAAGGCGATGACGGTCGTGCACGCGATCGCGGCGGAGGACATGGATGCGGCCCGGCGCGCGGATCTCAAGAAGCTGATCGCCCACACGCGGGCGGCGGAGCGGAAGCTGCCCGAGGCGGAGTTGAAGAAGCACGTGGCCGAGATCGCGCTGTCGGCCGACGCCGAGCGCGTCGAGCGTGCGGAGGCGGCGGTGCGGGCGGTGGGCTACCGGGCGGTCGGGGCGCTCAAGTCGGCGCGGGACAAGGCGGAGGCGTCGGCCGAGGGGGCGGGGCGGGTGCTGGGGCTGATCGCGGAGTTGTCGCCGCCGTCGATCGTGCTGGAGATGGGGAACGTGGAGGAGTAAAGGGGCGGTCCGGCCGGCGCATTGAGGGGGCATGCTGGAAATGCGCAATATGAGCAGCAGATTACCGGGCGGCAAGTCCGCGGCAAGTCGTGATGGGACAGACCCTTTCGGGGCAGTTGAGGGGAATTTTAGGGACGGTACATTCCCGCCACTGTTGATCGATTTCGTTTTGGTTTTCCGTCGAAGGAGTTGGCCCGTGAAGAAGATTGCCCGGTTCTGCGTCGCCGCCGCGGTCGCCATTGGGATCAGTGGTTTCGTCGCCCGCACGTCGTACGGGGAGGAAAAGAAGCCGTCGGCGGAGCCGGCGCGCGAGGCGATCGATTTCCGCAAGCTCAAGGAAATCCTCCCGGAGGAGTTGGGCGGGCTGAAGCGGTCGAAGGCGGGCGGGGAGAAGAACAAGTTCGGCGACATGTCCGTGTCGACCGCGCGGGCGACGTACGGGAAGGCGGACGACGGGGAGGACGAGAACGCCAAGCACCCGCGGATCGAGGTCGAGATCCAGGACTTTGGCGGGTCCGCGGCGGGCATCGGTGCGGCGGCCGCGGCGTGGTCGACGCTCGACGTCGACAACGAGTCGGACGACGGGTACGAGAAGACGGTCAAGATCGGCGACGCCAAGCACCCCGGCTACGAGAAGTGGAACAAGGCCGACAAGCACGGCGAGATCCAGGTGTGGGTGACCAAGCGGTACGTGCTGACGATCCGCACGTCGAATTTGACGTCGGCGGACACGATGAAGATTGTGAACGCGTTTCCGGTGGGGAAGTTGGCGGATCTGAAGTAGGAAGGCGCAGCGGGGAGGGTCGCAAAGGCGCTAAGAAGAGTTAAGCAACGAGGCTCGCGCGATTGCGCGAGCCTCGTTCCTTTTGCGTCGGATCCGGTGCGGCGCTTCGGGCGAAGCCCGTTCACTGTGCCCCGGCTTGTTGCGTGAGGATCATCCTTCGTCCTTCATTCTCTGCACTAGGTCGACGATCTCGCGCCAGAGGGTGGGGTCTTTGCGGGCGAGGTAGAGGTTGGTTTTGAGCCAGTCCACGGGGTTGCCGATGTCGTGGCGTTTGGACTGGAGGACGACGCCGTGGATCGGGCGGCGGGCGAGGAGGAGTTTGAGTGCGTCGGTGAGCTGGATCTCGCCGCCCTTGCCGGCGGGGGTCTGGTCGAGGCAGTCGAAGAGGTCGGGCGTAAGGACGTAGCGGGCGGCGATCGCGAGGTTCGACGGGGCGGACGCGCGGGCGGGTTTTTCGACGAGCGTGTCGAGGCGGAAGACGCCGGGGGAAATCTCGGCCCCGCCGACGATGCCGTAGCGCTCGACTTTGTCGGGAAGGACTTGTTCGAGGCCGATGATGGGGGTCTGGAGGTGCGCGTACGCGTCGACGAGTTGCCGGCACGGGAGAGGCGCGCCCGGCGTGCGCGGACTGAAGATCGTATCTCCAAGAAGGCACAAGAACGGTTCGTCCCCCACGTGAGGGCGGGCCTGCAGGACGGCGTGGCCGAGGCCCTTCTGCTCGGCCTGGCGGGTGGCGTGGATCTTCACCTTGGCCATCAGCGCGTCGATCGAGGCGAGGAGGGCGGACTTGCCGGAGCTCGCCAGGCGGGACTCGAGCTCGGGACTGCGGTCGAAGTGGTCCTCGATCGCGCGCTTGTCGCGGGAGGTGACGAGCAGGACGTCGGCCGCGCCGGCGGCGGCGGCCTCTTCGACGACGTACTGGATCGTCGGGCGGTCGAGGACGGGGAGCATTTCCTTCGGGACGGCCTTGGCGGCGGGGAGCATGCGCGTGCCGAAACCGGCGGCGGGAATGACGGCTTTGCGGACCATGCCGGTGTTATAGGGGCGAGGGCAGCGCGATTGAAGCGGTCGAGGCCGGCGCGCGCGATCCGGTCATCTCGGCGAGCCACGCCTCCGCGGCGGCGGGACCGCGGAGGGTGATCCGGCGGACGGCGGGCCAGCGGGCGAGGCACGCCTCGGTCGGCGGGCGCGTGTCGCGGTCGAAGTGCCAGATGTACTCGATGAACTCCCAGTCGACGCGCTCGGGGCAGTCGTCGGGCATGTCGGGCCGGTGGCCGCCGAGGACCGCGCACGTGAAGATGCGCTTGGCGACGCGGGCGAGGCACCGCCAGCGCGGGCAGTCGAGGTAGACGACCGTGTCGGCCCGGGACAGGCGGAGGTCGAGGTTGCGCTGGTAGTTGCCGTCGATCACCCAGTCATCGGCCTCGAGCAGGCGCTCGACGTCGCGGTCGAACGCGTCGCGGCCCATCATCACCCACCCGGGCCGCCAGAAGTGGCGGTCAAGGTGGATCACGGGCAGGTCGAGCGCGGCGCCGAGGCGGCGGGCGAGGGTCGACTTGCCGGCGCCGGGCGGGCCGATGATGAGGATGCGCCGCATGCGAGATGAGGATACCACGCCGCCATCGCGGGGCGACGAGAGAGCCGTTCATCTCCCGTTCCCGCGAGCGCCGACGTCGTGTACGATCGGTCGGCCCATGAATTCGCTGCAGGGACATTTCCTGGTCGCGTCGCCCCGGCTGATCGACCCGAACTTTTTCCACACGGTCGTGCTGCTCGTTCAGCACAACGACGAGGGGGCGCTGGGGCTGGTGTTGAACCGGCCGCTGTCGACGACGGTCGCGGAGATGTGGCGGGAGGTGGCCGAGCACCAGCCGTGCGACGTGGGGGGGACGTTGTGCCAGGGCGGCCCGTGCGAGGGGCCGCTGATGGTCGTGCACAAGGACGAGTTGTTCTCGGAGATCGAGGTGGTGCCGGGCGTGTTCTTCTGCACGCGGAAGGACACGATCGAGAAGTTCGTGGGGGAGAACGCGACGGAGTCGAAGTTCTTCGTGGGGTACGCGGGGTGGTCGCCGGGGCAGCTCGAGGCGGAGATGGCCGAGGGGAGCTGGCTGACGACGCCGGCGCGACCGGACCAGATCTTCTCGGCCGACGAGCATTTGTGGTCGGACCTGGTTCGGAAGCTGTCGCTGACCAAGATGTGGCCGGGGCTGGACCCGGGGCAAATCCCGGAGGACCCGTCGGTGAATTAAAGACGTGCGTCTGGGATCCGGGGCGGCACGTCGGGCAAAGCCCGTGCGTCTCTGCCCCGGCTTATTTCGGTCGCCCGCGATACCGGGCCGGCAACGCCATGAGTCGAGATGAGCAACTGGCGCTCTTCGGGTTTGGGGACGGGCCGGACGGGCCCGAGGGCTTTCGGTATCAGCCGGAGCTCGTGTCGGCGGACGAGGAGCGCGAGCTCGTGGGGCAGATCGAAGGGCTCCCCTTCGCGAACTTTCAGTTCCACGGCCACGAGGGGAAGCGGCGTGTCGTGTCGTTCGGGTGGCGGTACGACTTCGAGGGCCGGGGCCTGGTTCGCGCGGACGACGTGCCGGCGTTCCTGATGCCGCTGCGGGCGCGCGCCGCGGCGCTGGCCGGGTTCGAGCCCGCGTCGTTCCAGCACGTGCTCGTGACCGAGTACGCGCCGGGGACCGGGATCGGCTGGCACCGCGACAAGCCCGAGTTCGACGAGGTGGTCGGAGTCTCGCTGGGGTCCGGATGCGACTTCCGGTTCCGCCGACGGTCCGGCGCGCGGTGGGAACGGCGGACCGTGCCGCTGGCGGCGCGCTCGGCGTACCTGTTGAGTGGCCCGGCGCGGACGGCGTGGGAGCACAGCATCCTCGCCGTGCCGCGGCTGCGGTATTCGGTCACGTTCCGGAACGTCCGCGCGGACCGATAGCCGTCGGGGCTTCGGCCCCGCACGTGCGCCGCCGCCGCCCCCCTGCTATGCGTGGGTCGCCGATAACGACGCGGGCCGCCGCCGATGTCGGTGGAACGTGCGCCAAACGAGATAGAGGAGCACGGCCGTGCTGCCGGCGATCAACCCGAGGCGCAGCCAGCCTGCGGTGCCGGCGGAGATCGACAAGCCCGTCGCGGCCGCGACGTACGCGGCCACGCACATCGGGCACTTGGGCATGAGCAAGAGCACGGCGGCTGGCGCGAGCCAGGAGGCCGACCGCCGCGCGTTTCGGACCGCCCCGTGGCAGCACGCGCCGGTCACGATGCACCTCCTGCCTTCGGGCCACACCCGCAGCACGACGCGGGCTCCGAAGACGCGCCGGCGACATCGGGCCAGTACGGCTTGTCGGCGTCGGCAAAGGCGGGGCCGGCGGCATCGTACTTGTCGTGGTGGCGAAGCCACTGCATGCCGAAGGCGAGGGCCTCCTCGTCGCGGCCCTTTGGGGTGCTGTCGAGGACGACGTAGGTCGCCAGGAGCGGGTCGAGGCCGCGGGCGTAGGTGGAGTACGTGTGGAAGATCTCGCCGGTCGCGGGGTCCTTGTAAAAAACGCTCAGGCCGGGGGCTTCGGCGCTGGGGAAGGGCGCGGTCGCGTAGTTGTAGTGGACGGCGCCGGTGGCCTGCTCCTCGGGAGTGAAGTAGACGCCGAAATCGTGGTTGAAGGAGTTGGCGAAAGACGAGACCCAGGGGAACTGCCAGCCCATGCGCTGTTTGAACGGCTGGATCCTGGCGAGCGGGGCGCGGGAGACCATGACGAGGGTGGTGTCGCGGGCGGCGAGGTGGGGGACGGCGCCGTCGAGGTGGTCGCACACGTACGAGCAGCTCGGGCAACCCTCGGCCCAGTCGGGGCCGAACATGAAGTGGTAGACGGCGAGTTGGGAGCGACCGGCGAACAGGTCGGCCAGCGACCGCGGGCCGGTCGGGGTGTCGAACACGTAGTCGGTGTCCACGCGCACCCACGGGAGGGCTTGACGCTCGCGGGCGAGGGCGTCCCGCTGGCGGGTGAGGGCCTTTTCCTTGGCGAGCAGCGCGACGCGGGCGGCGAGCCACTGGTCGCGGGAGACGACGTCGGCTTTCGGGTGGGTCGTGGTGGCGTTCATGCGGGATTCTCCGTCGGGGGAGGGGGCGGCAGTCGCCCGGCATTCGTGCACGGGCCAGGCTATTATATTCCCATATGGGAATCTTTCAAGCCGAAAGTTTCCCGCGCGCCGGTCGCGTGGGATCTATGTCAAAAGTCGTAACGTATTGGGAGTGGCAGAGCGGAGGCACGCCCGCCGCGGATAGGCGGAGCAAGGACCGCGAGGGGCGCCCGCCGTAACGGGGGTGCACGCGGTCACGGCAGCTCCCTCAGGGCCGTTCTCCGCGAGGCACCTAAAAGGCGGCGGCGGTCGCGAAGACGCGATGGGTGTTCGCTTCGGCGGACGCGGCGGCACTGTCGCGCGGGCGGCGTTCAACCGCAGACCGGACCCGCGGCGTCGACGGCCATGTACCGGCTGCCCCGGACGGCCGGGTCGTGCTGGCGGCGGATGCGGTTTTGCCGGAGCAGGCGGAGGACGGTCACGTTGGCCGTGCCCCGGCGCCCCTCGCGCCGCCAGTGGTCGTTGATCTGGGCGGTCGTGGGGGCCCCCTGCTGGCGGACGAACTCGAGGACGGAGACCTCGGCGGTCAGGGCGAACCGGCCCTTGCGGCGCACGCCGGGTTCGGCGCGGGCCGACGGCCGCACGCCGTCGTCGGCCACCAGCGCCTCGTTGAGGACGTCGACGTCGCCGAGCGTGTGGTTGATCTGACTGAGCGCGCGGTCGATCGCGGAGACGGCCTCGAGGTGCCGTCGGCGGAAGTCCTGCAGCCGACGGATTCGCTCGGACAAGTCTCCGCCCAGACCGGAAGGCGCCCCACCCTCGACGGGCGCGTCCGACACCAGCAGGTCCAGGTACACCGCGGGCTGTTCGGTCTGTGGTGCCATTAAATAGTATTTACGAGGAGATATGGCGGTAAATCGCTAGACGGGGCACTGCCCCATGGCGATCCAGAATCGCAGCCGCTCATTCAATATAGTTATTTGACGTGAAAATACAAAGGCTAACGACGATCCAATGCGGAATTTCAACAAATTAACTTAGTGCCGGTATCCCTTAGCTTGTGTGGGACCCGTTGCCCGGGTAAATTCGGGACTGCCAATCGAACGCGAAAATTCAGATAGTGGGTGGAAGCATGCGCCTTCAAAACGACTGCGCCCTCATGGGGCGAAGCTTGGACGGACTATTGTCACTGGCGGCGACCGTACGCGGGGCGGCGGAACAGCTGCGCACGGCGCGGCGGCCGGTCGGCGAGGCGGGCGCGGCCGACGCGTCGTTCGTCGATGCGGCCGATTTCGTCACCGGTACGCTGGCGGACGTCACCGAGCGCCTGCGGCGCGTAAACGACGTGATCGCACGGCTCGAAGCGACGACGCTGAACTGCCGGCTCGGCCGGCTTTGACCCGGCCGCCCGTTCGGCTTCGGACGCACCGTTGCCCCGTCGTTACACCGAGTTGAAAGAGCGGTCCACGCCCACCGGACTCGGGAAGTTCGGAGCGTGCGGGCCACGCGTACCCGGCCTGACCGGTCCAGTGCACGACCGGCCGCTTGCGCGAATCGCTCGATCTGCGATGCCGGGCTTGGGCACCAATCGAACATTTGTTGGGACTGCCCATCTGGGCAGCAGGCGGTCCTACCGCACATCGCGCGGGGCGCGGAAGGGCTGCGAGAACTGAGTTTGTAAGTGCCAATTGATGGCGCGGTACTCATATTTTGTTTTCGCAAAATACGAGAGAAATTTGGTCGGAAGGCGTGTATGCTCCCGGCCGGTATATCCGCCGGCCGATTTTCACCGGCCACGGGCGATCTCCGAGACCCACAATTAGCGGGACGCGCGACATGAGCGTGAACGATTCGCTAGACCACCTGGCCGCCAGCCTCAACGAGTTGCTTTCAGAAGGGCGTTCGGTGCAAGCGTCGTTGAGCCAGTTGCGGCGCAACGAAGATGCCGCCCCGGACGCATTGGAGGCAAGTTTTGAGGAACTGGCGCAATCCGTGGCGACGACGCTCGACGACCTGCACGACCGTCTCCGCCGCATGCACAAAGTGCTGTGCGGCATGCGGGACGACTCCGACGCCCGCTGACATACCTAGTAATTAACTTGCGATTCCTCTGTGGAGATGCTAGGTTTCGCCCAAACTTACTAAAGGACGGGTGGGTTATGGGATGGAATCGTGGTTTTGGCGAGATGGAAGCGTGCCTGCGCCGGGTCTTGGGCGAGGCGGCGCGGTTGCACGAGACGACCCAATGTCTGTGCGTGGCCCCGGGGGAGGTCGGCGGGGTAGAAACCCGCGAATCGGCGGACTTGGCCCGCGCGACTGATTATGTGGCCATGACGGTCACACAAGTGAGTGCGCGGTTGATCCGAATCCGGGTTGCGCTGTCGCGCATGAGCGACTGCCGAGCGGGCGGTCGCCTGCGTCATCTGATTCTGGCCGACGAAGCGTAAGCGGGGAGCCGCGCACGACGAGAGTCGCGTGAGCCGTCTCCGGCTAAGAGGCCGCGGCGGCGCCGATCTTGGCGGCGGTGTAGCGGCTCCCGCGCACCGAATCGTCGGCGATCCGGCGGATCCGGCCTTCGCGCAGCAGTTTGAACAGGGTCACGTTGGCCGTACCCTTGCGCCCCTCGCGCCGCCAGTGGGCGTTGATCTCGGCGGTCGACGGCGTGCCGTTGTCTCGGATGAAGTCCAGCACGGACGCCTCCGCCACCTTGGCGAACCGGCCCCGCTTGTGGCGGGCCGCCCCCGGCTCTGCCCGGTCCACGTCGCCGGCGCCGCGGGCCGGCGGAGCCGGATTACCATTGGCGCCGGCCGTCTCGACGGTGCCCAAGACGTTATTCACACGGTCGAGGACCCGGTCGATCTCCTCGATCGCCTTCAGGTGTTTCAGCCGGTCCTCTTGGAGCGAGCGGATCTTTTCGGCAAGATCGTTGACGTTGGAGAGCAGCATAATTGTATTCTCTCTCAAGATCCCAGATCCGTTCGGCACTTTCTACTTCGGCATTTGCCTAACCAAATATAAGCATTTTCCGTTTGAGAAGTCTAGCGGCTTTCTTTGAGAATTCTACACCACATCAAAATAGGTCGCAAGTATTCCGTAACAAAGCTGTCGAAAACGCAACGCTACTAAAATTTGCGAAGGTTTGGGTAACAAGTTTGAGGAGCGCGCGACGACGGGGCTCGCCCGTCGAGGGCGGGGAGATCTCACGCGAGGTGGGCAAGGCGAACCGGCGGCGACCCCGCGGCGGGTCGGGGGGCTGGCGGCGTGAAATCGAGCAGGGCGCTCGTCACGCGGCGGAGTTCGAGGGGGTTATCAGGGGCGCGCGACGGCCCCGGAGCGCGGCGGGCGGCGACGGAGCGTGTACGTGACGGCCAAGATGACCCGCGGCTTGGTGGAGCCGGACAGGGCCTTGTGGAAGATCGTCTGCTCTTCGCAAAACCCGGTGCCCCGCGGGCCCGTGATGACCGTGACGCGGTCGCCGTAGCTCCGGCGGGCCTCGTCGTCGGGGAGGTAGATGCGGAGCATCTGGCGGAACGTCTTGCGGTCGTGCGTGCCGCGGACGACGACGTGGGGCGTCGCCTGGCGGTCGACGTCGCACAGGTAGAAGAAGGCGACCATCGACTTGACGTCGGGGACGTCGAAGTGAAACCGGCTGCCGTGCGCGCTCGCGGTCCCGGCCGGCGTGCCCCAGATGTGCGTGCCGTAGAGGATGGGCTCGGCCCCCAGGTACCGGCGGGCGACGTCAACGAGCCCGGGGTCGTGGGCGACCTCGAGGACGGCGGGACAGTCGTTGTGGGGGTTGGTCAGGACGTGCGACCGGACCGGCCCGAAATGGCCCGCGAGGCGGTCGACGAGCTCGGGGGGCAGGAGCAGGCCGCGGGCGTAACCTTCGGCGCGGAGGGATGCGGCGGCGGCCGCGGGGTCGAAGTCGCGGAAGATGCTGTCCGGGCGTACGGGGACCGGCTCGTTCCGCGACCGCCCGCGGCAGAACTTGATCAGGGCGGGGCGGAGCGGCCCGGCGACGGCGCCGAACCGGACGACGCGGAGCGCATGCGCCAGCCAATCGTGCCGGGACATCGCGCCGCGCAGGCGGTTGTACAGGGACGCGTAGGTCCGGCGGGCGATCGAGGTGCGGGGCGCGGCTTGCAACATCGGTGGCAGTCTTCGCAACGGGTGAACGTCGGCGTCCGCGCACGGCGGGGAAGCCGTCACTTCCAAGGCGGCCCGGCAAGATCCATAGTAGTAAACTCGCTGCACCATTACAACTGTTTTACGAGCCGTCCCGCTTTTCCGTCGTGCCACGCCCTAGAACCGCTGTCAAATAGTTCGTCGGTGCGGCAGATGGGCACCGGCGCAGGCGATTACGTCGCGTGAAACAAAAGGCGCTGGAGGTGCAAGACTTCGGCGTCGAGCGGCGAGTCGGCGGCCTTGGTCCGAGTTCCCGCGCGGGTTGGGCACGCGGGCCCGGTCAGGACGGTCGCCGCTCGGGTCGGCGGAGTATACGTCGGCCGCCAATGCCACCGAGCAGCACGGCGCCGACCGCCACGACCCCCGGAAGCGGCGCGACGGTGAACTCGACGGTGAGCGCGGGGCGGAATAAGAGGTTGGCGGCGTCGTCGGAGAAGAAGCGGGTGAAGTTCACACCGGACTCGCTGTTCGCCTTCAGCATCAAACGGAGCGTGTTGTCGGCCCCCCCCAGCGCACCGGTCACGGCGGCCCGAAACGCGGCGGAATCGAGGAACACCTTTGAGGCCGTCACGCCCGTACCGAGGTTGGGATTGTACGTGACATCAGCCAGGGGCGTGCCGGTCGTCTCGCCACCGGACCCGTTCGGCATCACGTTTTTCGGGGCATTATCCCACGTCACGGCGGCCTCGTCGAAGTCGAGATTGTTGCCGAAGTGGAGGAGGTCGTACCGCGCGGGCCCGGTGGCCGCATTCCCCGCGTGGAACGCGACGAGCGTTAACGACACGCTGTTGATCCAGTAGGGATGACCGTCGGCCGCCGCTTCGATCGCCGACAGATCGAATTCGAGTAGGCCGCGGAGTACCGGGGTGCCGTTTCGCCCGACAATGATCTGATCCGCCTGCGCGCCGCCGTTCTGATTCGTGGTCGCCTGATCACTTCGGATCGTGACACCGCCGGCGTTGTAAAGGCCGGTCGGCGACACCCCCTGCTGGAACGTGATCGACCCAGCTCGTACGGAAGGCGCATGGGCCAAGCATGAACTGACCAGTGCGGCGGCCAACCATTGAAAAACGCGCGACATCTGAGACCTCCGTACCTGCAGAATTCTCCCCCGACTCACTCCGTCGCACAGCTTAGATAAAATAGTATTTATTGCAAGTAGATTATTGGATGCGCACAGGGGAATCGCCTAGGGGCGGGTGGATGCTTGCCCCGACGCGGCCGGGAGCAGCAGCTCGGCAAACAACGGGCGGTGGGGCGAGCCGACGTTCCGTTCGACGCGGCAGCGGTACGTGATGATCCCGCCCGCGACGAGGACGTGGTCGATGCGGAGCTGGACGCGGCGGATCACGTAGGTGTAGCCCAGGCCGGAGCCGGCCTCCGTGAAGGCGTTGTCGAAGGCGGCCCAGGCGGCGCGGTAGACCGTGCTGTCGGGCGGGGTGTTGAAGTCGCCGGCGATGATCACCGGGCCGGTCAGGGTGGCGGCGTGGTCGGCGACGATCTGCGACTCGCGCGCGCGGCGGGCGCTGTTGGCGTCGATGACCGGCCCGGCGGCGCGGCCGTGGGCGCGCAACCAGTCGAACGCCGCGTGGGGCGAGGCGAGGTGGACGTTGATCACGTGCACCCGCCCGGCGGCGGGGGTGTCGAGCGTGTACCGGACGGCCAGACCGACGCCGCTGTCGGGCGGGCGCGCCGGGAGCTTGTCGAGGGCGAGGTCGTGGGCGTCGACGACCGGGTGGCGGCTGGCGACGAACAACGCGCCGTCGCTGCGGTGGTGCCACCCGTCGGCCTGGGGGACCGCGGCCAGGTGGGCGTCGGTCCAGCCTTGGAAGACGGCCACGTCCGGGCGGTCGGCGGCGATCAGCGCGGCCAGGTCCGCCGTGCGCGTCTGTCCGCGGTGGAGGTTGAGCGTGACGATTTTGAACGCGTCGGGGCGGGCGTCGCGCAGGAGGGCGGTGGGGGACACGCGGACGCCGAGCACGCCGAAGGCCGCGATCAGGATGGCCAGGGCGAGCGGCAGGAGGATCGGGCGCTTGCGGCGGGCGGTGAGGGCGAGGAGCAGCAGCACCGGAAGGGGGACGAGCAACGGCCACTTCGGGGCGTACGCGAGGAGCGTGGCGGGCCACCAGCGGTCCGCGGCGAGGTAGGCGGTCAGGGCGACCGCGACGAGTCCGAGCGCGTAAAGCCACGCCAGGGCGGCGCGGAACCGCGGGAAGCGCGTGAGGGGGATTCCGGCGTCGGCGCGGGTGTTCGTCATGCGGTCGTCGGGCGAGGGGGCCGTCATCCGGGGACGGGTGCGGCGGCCCCGGCGCAGGCGGCGGCGTACCAGTCGAGCGTCTCCCGGAGGCCGGGGACGAAGTCGACGACGGGGGAGAAGCCGAGGACGTCGCGGGCGCGGCAGACGTCGGCGTACGAGTGCTTCAGATCGCCGGCGCGCTCGGGCCGGTGGTCGGGGGCCAGGTCGGTCCGGCCGATCGCCTCGGACATCTGGCGGACGAGCTGGTTGACGCTGATGCGCGTCCCGCAGCCGACGTTGAGCACCTGTCCGTTGATCCGGCCGGTGTGGCGGGCGGCGAGCAGGTTCGCGTGAACGACGTTGCGGACGAAGATGAAGTCGCGGGTCTGCTCGCCGTCGCCGAAGATCGCCGGGCGGCGGCCGGCGAACAGGGCCTTGGCAAAGGCGGCGATGGCGGCCGCGTATGCGCTGTTCGCGTTCTGCCGGGGGCCGAACACGTTGAAGTACCGGAGCGGGGCCGCGTCGAGCGCGTAGTTGGCGGCGTACGCGGCGCACAGCGCCTCGCCGGCGATCTTGGTCGCGGCGTACGGGCTCTTGGCCTGGACGGGCATCGTCTCGACCCACGGGACGCCGTTCTCCCCGTACGCGCTGGCGCTGGCGGCGAACATCAGGCGGGTGACGCCGGCGGCGCGGGCGGCCTCGAGGACGTTGAGCGTCCCGGTCGTGTTCGCGTCGTGGTACCGGCGCGGCTGCTCGACGCTGCCCGGCACCGACCCGAGCGCGGCCTGGTGGAAGACGTACCGGCAGCCGTCCATGCAGTTCGCCAAGAGCGGTTGATCCAGGATCGAGCCTTCGACCAAGCGCACCGGCTCGAACCCGGCCAGGTTATCGGGACTGCCGCCGCTCAGATCATCGATGACGACGACCTCGGCGCCCAGCGCGGCCAAGGCCTCGGCCAAGTGGGAGCCGATAAACCCGGCTCCGCCGGTGACCAGGACTTTGGCCCCGTGGAAGTGGGCCCCGTGCAGCACCCGCCAGTCGACCGTCGCGTTCGTTATGAGCTCCATCGGATTCAACAATACTCCGGGAAAGCAGCCCCGGCTAAAAGGAACCCACCGGAGTCGCGCCCGCCAAGGCGACGCCCTCGCGTCACTAAGGATAACATACTATAAACTAAGTTCAAATTCCTTGTTTTGCTCTGTCCGATGCGATACCATGTGGTGGTCAGGGGACTCCCGCCTGTGCGGTCGAGTAAACCCAGTAGAAGAGTGCCCGCACAAATCGGCTCGTCTCGCGCGCCGCAGTGATAGCTCGGAACCTCGCCTATGTGTGGGATCATCGGTATCGTGCATCCCGCGAGGTCCGGGCGATCCCCGAGCCGGTCGAGCGTCGAGCGGATGTGCGAATCGCTGGCCCACCGGGGCCCGGACGGGAGCGGCTACCACTACGACCGCAACGCCGCGCTCGGCCACCGCCGCCTGAGCATCATCGACCTGGCCGGGGGCCGCCAGCCGATGGCGAACGAGGACGGCACGCTCCACGTCGTCTTCAACGGCGAGATCTACAACCACGCCGAGCTCCGCGCCGAACTCCAGGCCCGCGGGCACCGGTTCGACACGCGCAGCGACACCGAGCCGATCTTGCATTTGTACGAGGAGTACGGGGCCCGGTGCGTCGACCGGCTGCGCGGGATGTTCGCGCTGGCGATCTGGGACGGCCCGCGGCAGGAACTGTTCCTGGCGCGCGACCGGCTGGGGATCAAGCCGTTGTACTACCTCCACGCGCCCGACGGCACGTTTTATTTCGGGTCGGAGATCAAAGCCGTCCTCGCTGCCGGGGTCGGGGCGGAACTGAACGAGGCGGTGCTGCCCGACCACCTGGCGAACCGGGCGGTGACCGACGAGCAGACGCTGTTCCGCGGGGTCCGCCGGCTGGCGCCCGGGCACCACCTGACGCTCCGAGACGGGGCCGTCGTCGTCCGCCCGTACTGGGACCTGCCCATGGCCGGGGCCGACGCTGGCGGCGCGAATGGGGCCGACGTGCCTGCCGAATCGGCGGACGACGGGGCGCTGGTCGCGCGGTGGGGCGAATTGTTCGAGGACGCGGTGCGCTCGCACCTGATGTCCGACGTGCCGCTCGGGGTATTCCTGTCGGGCGGGCTGGACTCGTCGGCGATCGCGGCGGTGATGGCGCGGTCCGGGTACGGGCCGGTCCGGACGTTCGCCGTCGGGTTCGAGGAGCCCGAGGCCAACGAGCTGGGGTACGCACGGCTGGCGGCCCGGGCGCTAGGCACCGAGCATCACGAGGCCGTCCTGTCGGCGGGCGGGTTCGCCGACGCGCTGGCGACCGTACTGGACCACTCGGGGCGCTGGGGCGGGGCGGGGGCGGGGCCAACGCCCTGGGGCGCCACGCGGTCGCCGCCCTGCTGAACGCGGCGAACACGAACGTCTCGTACGCCTACACGACCGCCCAGATCATCGCGCTGGTCAAGGACGCGTACGCCACGGGCGACTTCGAGGCGGCCAAGAACAAACTGGCGGTCGAGAACGAGAAGGGCGCGGATTTGACGCCCGGCCCGGTCACGCCGACGCCCGCGCCGGGCTTCGGGGACGACGCGGACGTCGGCCCCGGGCCGTCGGTCGCCGTCAGCTCGCTGGTCGAGTCCACGTTCGTCGTGACCAACCCCGGCGACGCGCCGCTCGCGGGCGTGACGGTCGTCGACGACAACGAGACGCCCGGCAACTCCGCCGACGACTTTACGCCGACGCCCGTGCTCGACAACGACAACGTCCACAACGTCGGCGACGACAACCTCAACGGCCTGCTGGACAAGGGCGAGGTGTGGCTCTACACGGCCACCAAGGTGGTGACGGCCGGCGCGCACACGAACACGGCGACCGTGACCGGCCAGCCGCTCGGCCCGACGGGCGCGCCGGTGCTCGCGCCTGTGTTCGACTCCGACGCGGCGAACTGGAACGGCGGCGGGGGGACCGGCGGCAGGGGTGGCGGAACCGGGTCGCTCACGGGCTTCGTCTACCTCGACAAGGACGACGACGGCACGATCGACTTCGGCGAGCCGGGCATCGCGGGCGTGCAGGTGGTTCTGAAGAACTCGGCCGGCCAGGTCGTCCGGACCGCCGTGACCGACTCCGATGGCGAGTACCGGTTCCAGGACGTGCCGGTGGGGACCTACTCGGTGCACGAGGTTCAACCCGCCGGATATGCCGACGGGAAGGAAACGGTCGGGACGCTCGGCGGCTACGCCGTGGTGGTCGGGAACGACGTCTTCTCGACCGTGCGCATCGAGGCGAACGATTACCTGATCAACTGGAACTTCGGCGAGCGGCCGGGCACGACGGCCACGGGCGTGCGGACGGGGCAGACCGCCACGATCGGCTTTTGGCAGAACAAGAACGGCCAGGCGCTCATCCGGTCGCTCAACGGCGGGCCGACCGCGAAGCACCTCGGCAACTGGCTGGCGACCAACCTTCCGAACCTGTTCGGGGCCGCCGCCACCACCAACCTGGCCGGCAAGACCAACGACCAGGTCGCCGCGTTCTTCATTACCAAGTTCAAAGTCAAGGGGATGAAGCTCGACGCCCAGGTGCTGGCGGTCGCGCTGGCCGCGTACGTGACCAGCCCGGCGCTCGCCGGGAGCGCGGCGGCCGCGTACGGGTTCGACGTCGGGGGCGGCGGGCTCGCGGCCGCCACGTACAACATCGGCACGAGCGGCGCGGCGTTCGGCGTCGCCAACTATTCGACGCTGACCGTCTGGCAGATTTTGTCGGCGACCAACGCCCTCAGCACGGGCGGGGACGGGTCGATCTACAATTCCAACGCCCTGCTCCAGGCGCTGGCGAACACCGTGTACGACGGGATCAACAACCAGGGCGACATCGTCTAACCCCCTCCGCCGCGGAACTTGCGGCCAATGCACTCGACAGGAGTCGAACCTGTAACCCTCGGTTCCGAAGACCGATGCTCTATCCAATTGAGCTACGAGTGCGGGACGGGCAGTGTAACGCGGGACGGCGGGGGTGCCAACGGGTGGGGACCCGGGCCGTCGCCTGAGGCTCCGGCTCCGGCGTGGTCGTGGGGCGGTCAGCCGAAGACTTCGGTGAGGGTGCGGCCGCGGTGTTGGCGGGTGTCGGCCAGGGCGCGGGGGTGGCGGGCGGTCAGGATTTGGGTGACGCGGTAGGCGAATTGGCCCAGGGTGTGTTTCGTGGTGCGGGCGCAGTACTGGGGGTGGTTTTGGCGCATCCACTCTTCCTCCTGCGCGTACTCGGTGGTCCAGGCGGTGCCTTTGGCGGTAGCGTGTTGGCGGAAGGCGGCGAGGTAGGCGGGGATGTGGCCCCAGCGGGTGCCCTTGTCGAACATGCGGCACCAGAGGTCGGTGTCGAGCACGCAGTGGAGCTTGCGGTCGATCCCGCCGACGGCCTCGTAGGCGGCGCGCTTGAAGAAGCAGGTCTGCTGGTTGACGTGGTGAATGCCCCACTTCGCCAGTCGCGGGTTCTCGCCGGGGATGCGGTGCATGGAGATAATCCGGCTGTCGGCGTCCATGCGGACGTGCCAGGCGGTGAGGGCGTCCCAGTCGGGGTGGGCGTCGAAGGCGGCGCGGGCCTTGGCGAGGGCGCCGGGGAGGAAGACGTCGTCGGAGTTGAGCCAGCAGAGGACGTCGCCGGTGGCGCGGGCGAAGCCCTTGGCGATCGCGTCGGCCTGGCCGGCGTCGCGCTCGCTGACCCACCAATCGATGGCGCCCGGCGCGGCTTCGGCGTGCCGGCGGATGATGTCGGCTGAGTCGTCGGTGCTGCCGCCATCGACGATGAAGTATTCGTGAATCTGGTCGCGCTGGCGGAGGACGGATCGGATCGTCTCGTCCAGGAAGCGGGCCTGGTTGTAGCTGGGGGTGACGACGGTGATCTTGACCGGCACGCGCGGGGCTCCGTTTCGGGGGGTCGGCGGATGGTAGTCGAGAGGGGCGGCGGGGCGAAGGGGTGGGTGGGCCTCTGGCGGGGGAGAGTTTCACGAATGAACACGAATGAACACGAATAGGGGAACAGATCATTCGTGACCATTCGTGTTCATTCGTGAAACTCTTCCTTTCGTGGATGCGCTGCGCACTTATTTGAGTCCGGGGCGGGGGCGTCGGGGTGGGCGTGGTGTAACGCGAGTTGGCGGAAGGGTTTGGGCGGCCGCGGGGGGAATGAGAAACCGGTACAAATCGGGACAAACCGGTACTTTTCGGTACCTTTCGGGACTTTCCGGTACCTTTGGGTACTCTCGAACCTCAGGTCGCATCGGGCGGGTGGCGGGGATGTCAAAGAGCGGTCGGTCTACTGTTACGGGGGGTGTCACGCGGACGTGATGAGGGGCGCGCACGGGGACGGCGTGGCGGGGTGGGATCGCGGAAGATTTGTTTGGAATGGGGCGGCGGGGGGTGGCGCGGGCGTGTGGACGCCTGAGGGCGAGCGCGGTTCGGTGAGTTCGGATGGGGTGGCTGCCGAAGGGAGGAATGTGGGCCGGGCCGCCGGGGGCCGATCTGCGGATGCGCGACCCGCACGCTCCCGCGACGTTCGACGCCGAAGGGTCATGAGATAGGACTGCCACGCGCAACACGTACGGCCGCCCCCGCCGCACGCGGGAGAGCCGGCGGGTGATTCGGGCGGGCCTCGCCGGCGTGCGGCGGGGTCGTTCCGGTGGGCGAGGGCGGGCCGAGCGCGAGAGGTGGCGTGGCGCCGGCGACCCGCCCGTAGGGTGGGCGCGAGGTCGACGCCGCCGTCAGGACCCCAATTCGTCCAGCGTTTTGGGCTGGGGCTTAGTGCCCGCGATGATCTTCAGCACAACGTTACGCAGGTTGTGGGAAATCTTATCTTGCGGGTCGATGCGTAGCGCCTCATCGACGGCCGTCAGCGCCTCTTTGGGCTCGGCCGCGATGATCAGCGCCAACCCGAGGTTGGCGCGGAGCCCGGCGTCGGACGGCCTCAAGGCGACGGCATGGCGTGCGACACGAACCCCTTCCACCCCGTCGCCGAGACGCAGGCATTCGAGCATGTACTCCCGCGCCACGTCCGGGTGCTTGTCCTGGAGGTCGAAGGCGCTTTTGAACGCGGCGCGGGCGGCCTTTCGATCTTCAATGGCTTGATACGCCTTGCCCTTGATCCAGAAGGCGTTCCAATTCGTCGGCGCGTACGCCGTGACCGCATCGAGCGTGCGGATGGCCCGATTCAACTCGATCGCGGAATCGGGGGTGACCTTCTTGTCGGGAACCCCGTGCAGCCTCATGTACGGCTGAATGATGTCGCACGCCGCCGTGTAAACACGGTTGTGGTCGTCGGCGTTCCGAATCGTCACGGGGTCGGCGGCACGTGCGGTGCCGCCGAGTCCCAGCAGGGCGGCGAGTACCGTGAAAACCTTGGGCATGGGATCGTGTCCGGGGAAAGCCGAGGGAAGCCAGACGGGTCAGGAAAGCCAAAGCGGTCAGCGGCAAGCTAAAGGGGGCCGGGCGTCAATCACGAATCCTACAGCCGATCACCGCTTCGGGGCAATCAAAAGCGACAGCCCACGGCGCGCGCGCGGGCGAGGACGGCCGCCGGCGCGAGGGGAAGTGAGAGCGGAGGGGGTTTGGGGGAGGCGAGAGCTAGCCTCCCTCAAGCCGCCGCCGCCGCGGTACGCCGCGCTTCGGGATTCATTCTTCGGAGGGCCACGACTCACCCGCCGGTACTCCGTCCTTCCTTTATGCCGCCGCGATCGCCCATTCCCCGCCACCGGGCGAGCCCGCCTCAATCAGGATGGATAAATCTTGTACAGAGCGCCGGCGTCCGCGGCGGTCTCGAAGCCCGTCACGTTGGCGATCGTCTGCGCCAACCGGTCCTTTGGGTGCTGCCCCTTGAAGAGGACGCGCCGCTGGACGCCGCCGGCGATGAGGTCGACGCATTCGAGCAGCACCTCACGAACCCTTCACCACCGGTTCGATCGGGTGCAGGAGCAGGCGGCCGGGAAACTCCACGGCTATCAGATCGCTGAGCGGCTTGTGCATCTTGTCGAGATACATCGTGTCGATGCCGGTCTCGGCCTCCTTTATGATTCGCACGGCCCGCGGCTCCTCAAGGCACTTCGCGTCCCTCAAGGCGCGCAACGAGTCAATGACCAGTTGAATGAAGAGGGAGAAAAGGTCCGCGTGCGAAAAACCCCGCGAGTTGAGCACGTAGCCTAGAAACAATAGCCCACCCCTCCTCTTATCGAGTTCGGCGAGCAGCCCGACGGCGCGGTCTACGCGGTCTGATCCCATCTCGACGAAGTGAATCGGCTCCGGCCAGTTCTGTTCGCGCCGCCACTGGGCGAGCGCGGCCCCGTGCTTCTCGTACTGCTGCCAGTTGATGACGCAGACGCCCCCGATGCCGAGGAACGCCTTGCCGCCCTCCAATCCCGTTTCGTCAAGGTAGAACCGCACTTCGGGCAGCGCTCCCTTGTGAGCCGCGAGGTACTCGTGAAACTCCTGCTGGATGAGGCCGCGCTGCCGGGCCGTTTCTTCCGTTCCACGAAACAACCCGAGTTCTTGAATGTGCCGGCGGATACGCCCGATCGTTTCCAACTTGTGGAGACCGAAGAGCACTTCCAATTCGAAGGGATCGCATTGCTCGATTACGTCTGCCTGAAACCGCCGCCAGTAACGAATGCAGAGGGCGATATCGCTCTCGCGGGTTTCCGGGAAGTGATGGAGAAGGAACGCGACCTTCTGTTCCATTGATCCCAGGCGTGACTCCGCGACCCATCGGATTAGCTCGTCGCGTTCGGCGATCTGTTCGGCGGAAAGATTGGGCGATCGCGGCGCGTCCCACGGCTGCGCCGGAAGGAGCGTGCCATCGTCGAACAGGTCGGGGTGGCCGCGGTTTGGGAAGGGAACTGCGGGCCGTTCACCTCTGGGTCGCGGGGCACAGGCATCGGGCCCGGCGAGACAGTGGCTGCCGGTGCTGCCGGTGGAACTTCCGGCCGAGCACTGATGCGGATCACCTGCTCCCAGATCGCGTGCTTCGACTCGATCGATGACGTGCCGTCAACCTTTGCGCACAATGCTTCGAACTCCGGCGTGTACGGCGCGTGAATCACGCCCGGTCCTTCCGTCCGTACGAACTCCAAGAGCATCTGCTGTTGTCTAGCGCCGAATGGCATGGTTAGAGGGCAGTGTCTTGCAAATACGCATTCGCGGCAATCTTCTGACGCCCACGCGATAGTCGTCGTCCGCCCGCCGCCCCGCCCGCTCGATCGACGGTATCGCCCGAGTCACTTGACGATCACCTCTCGCTCGATGAGGTCGGCGACGACCGCCAGCTTGCTCAGCGCAGAGGCCACGTCGCCATCCTGGCTCTGATCGAGCGCCTTCTGCAGATTGCGGATGGCGAGGCCGACCATGATGGCCGTGTCACCACGCAGGAATGGGCCCGGCCAGTCGTCCCGGAACTGGATCGCCCCGGATTTCGCAGGGCCGGAGCCACCGGGGAGCGGGATCTTCAGCATGCGTTCGACCTCCGATTGTTCGGCCCCCATCTTACTACGTTCTTCGGCCTACGCGGCCGATCGCCGCTGCGC
Organism: Tepidisphaeraceae bacterium; assembly: GCA_035627895.1. GTDB lineage: Bacteria > Planctomycetota > Phycisphaerae > Tepidisphaerales > Tepidisphaeraceae > DASPKW01. The sequence goes on from DASPKW010000283.1 coordinate 35,077, forward strand.
GCCGGGGCGGAAGCGGGCTGCGCCCGGCGGGTGTGCGGACTCTCCGCCTCCGACCGCGGCCCCGGAAGGCCCGGCCCGCCATCCCGCGGTGACCGGGCCGGTTGGGGCCCGCGCTGCGGGGCCATCCGTTCCTCCCGACGGTCAGTCCGCGCGTTCCACCGGACCGGCCGCGCGTTCGGTCGAGCGGCCCGCGCGCGCCAGCGGGCAATCAACTCTTCCCACCGGGCGGCCTGCGCGTCCTGCCGGGCTAGCCGATCGTTCCGTCACGCTGCCCGCTGGCGCGCGCGACTTGCCCGGTGGAAAGAATTGTTTGCCCCGCGGCGCGCGCGGCTTGCCCGGTGGGAAGAGTTGCTTGCCCGGTGAGAAGAGTTGTTTCCCCGACGGCGCGCGCGGCTTGCCCGGTGGAAAGAGTTGTTGGCGCGGCGACGCGCGTAGGCCGCCCGCCGGCAAGCCGGAGCGGCCGGATCGCCGGTTTTACCGGACGGCCCGTGACGCCGGCCGAGGCGTGCGCTCGCGCCGCGTTCGCTCGTCCGGCGCGCGGGTTCACGCGGACGCGTGCGACCGCGCCGGTCGGGCGGTGGGCGCGGGGGCCGGTTATCGGTCGGAAATCAGGCGTCAGACGCGCTGGGCGACCCGTGACACCGGTGTCCCGTCCACACGCTCCCCTGCGGGCGGCGCTGCGCTTGCCCTTCGGGTCGCGGCTAAACGGGAGTGGGCGTATTGGTCGCGCGCGGGCGCGGGATTAGCGGAGGGCTTGGTAGTGATCGACCCAATGGCGGGCGATTCCGTCCCAGCCGTAGTGGGCGAGGGCGTAGGCTCGTCCGGCGGTCCCGGCGGTACGGCGGCGCTCAGGGTCGTGCAGCCACGCGGTCATCCCTTCCGCCAGCGCAACCGGGTCGCGGGGGGGGATGACGGCGCCGGCGTTTGCTTCGACGACGTCGGGCCAGGCGTTGACTTCGCGGGAGACGATCACCGGCGTGCCGGCGGCCATGGCTTCGGCGACGACGATGCCGAAGTTTTCGTGGTGGCTGGGGAGGACGAAGAGGTCGGCGGCGGTGAGGGCGGCGATGCGGTCTTGGCCGTGGAGCATGCCGGTGAAGGTGACGCGGTGTTCGAGGTTGGCGGCGCGCACGAGGGCGCGGACGGTGGGTTCGTACCCGTCGCGGTCGGGTCCGGCGAGGACGAGGTTTGCGCGGGTGTGTGGTGCGATCTTAGCGAATGCGGGGATGAGGACGTCGAGGCCTTTTTGGGGGCTGAGGCGGCTGAGGAAGAGGACGATGGGGTCGTTTCCGAGCTCGGGGTGCGTGGCGCGGAACGCGGCAGGCGGCGGGAGGTCGGCGAATTCGGCGAGGTCGATGCCGACGGGTTCGACGATCGTGGGGCGGTTGAGTTTGAGCCGCGCGACGAGGTCGCGCTCGGCGGTCGTGGTGAAGTGGAGCGCGGCGGCGCGGCTAAGGTTGGGGCCCAGGCGCAGGGCGAGGTAGGCGCGCTTGCCGAGGCGGTTGGCCAGGCCGCCGCTGGCGAAGCTCCAGGGGGAGAGCATGCCGTGGGGCGTGACGACGTAGGGGACGCGTTGCCGGGCGGCGCTTTTCATCGCGCGGTGCTGGACGTCTTCCCAGAGGGCGTGGACGTGGACGACGTCGGCACTGGCGACGGCGGCATCGACGGCGGTCGCCAGTTGCGGGTGGCGCGAGAGCTTGCCGGTGGCGGGGCCGATGAGCTCGACGGCGACGCCGGCGGCGCGGAGGCGGCCCGCGACGGGGAAGCCGGTCTCGTTCTGGTACGTCGCGAGGACGGAGACGGCGAGGCCGGCGCGGGCTTGCGCTTCGGCGAGGCCGACGAGGGCGACGGTGGGGCCGCCGTTGGCGGGGTCGAGGCCGGAGATGACGTGGAGGATGCGCATCGCGGGGGGGCGAGTGGGGAGGATAGCGGGAGGGGCGGGGGCGAGGAAGGCGGGGGACTTCGGGCGCGGGGCGGATCCGGGGCGGCGCTTCGGGCGGAGCCCGTGTGCTGTGCCCCGGCTTGTTCCGGAGTCGCGAGAGGAGTTCGGTAGGCATCGCGCGGGACGGGCGCTGACGGGGGCGCCGGGCCGCGCGTACGCTACTCGGATGGCCAAGCACGGACGCGCTCGCCGGGTCAGGGACGATTCACCGCAAACTGGGCGCGGCGATGAGCCGGCGACGCCGCGCGACGTGGTTCGGCCCGCCCGCGTATCCGCTCCCGCGCGGGGGGCGGTCCGCGGGAAGCGGCCGTTCGACGTCGACGACGTGCTCGCGCGGATCGAGACGGCGATCGCGCCGTTCGACAAAGCGGCGATGTTCGAGCTGGCCGGGCGCGGGCACGCGAGCGTGTTCGAGCAACTCGTCGCGTGCGTGCTGTCGATCCGGACGCTGGACGAGGTGAGTTTGCCGGCGGCGCTGCGCCTGCTGGGCGCGGCGCCGACGCCGGCGGCGCTCGCGAGGCTCGGCGAGGACGAGATCGACGCGCTGATCCGCACCGTGACGTTCCACCGCCCGAAGGCGGCGACGGTCCGCGCGATCGCCCGGCGGACGGTCGACGAGTTCGGGGGCGTGCTGCCGTGCGACGCGGGCGTGCTCACGTCGTTCCGCGGCGTGGGGCCCAAGTGTGCGCATTTGGCGCTGGGGGTGGCGTGCGGTGAGGCGCTGATATCGGTCGACGTGCACGTGCACCGGGTGACGAACCGGTGGGGGTACGTGGCGGCGACGACGCCGGAGCGGACGATGGCCGAACTGCAGGAGAAGCTGCCGAAGCGGCACTGGGTGGACATCAACCGGCTGCTCGTGCCGTTCGGGAAGCACGTGTGCACGGGGCGGGCGCCGCGGTGCTCGACGTGCCCGGTGCTGGCGTATTGCCGGCAGGTGGGGGTGACGGCGCACCGGTAGGCGCGTGGCGGAACCCCCGTCCCCCGACTCCCGTGACCGCGTCCGCCCTCGCACTGGCGAGCCAGCCCGCCGCCGAACCCAACGAGTGGCCGGGGCCGGCCGCGCCGATCGTACTTACAAAGGTCGAGCGACCGTCCGCGTCGTGGGGTAATGGGCGTGGCCGGGCACGATCCGACAACCTTCTGTGTGTAAGACAGACGCTCTAGCCAATTGAGCTACACGCCCGAGGGGGAGGGGCGATTCTACGCGGCCGGCGTGGGCTTGGCGAGGGGTCGACGCGGGGAGGGCGCGGTTCGGTCCGAGCCGCTCGATATTGCGCGGGGTGTCCCCGCGGCTCGGACGGAGCCTCGCCCTCCCGATCACGCCGGCCCCGGCGACCAGAGCGCCGCCCCGGGTCGGATCGCCGTGTGCCGCCGGCCCTCACTTCGTCGGCAGCTTGCCGATCATCCGCCAGCCGTTGTCGACGTAGACGAAGTTCCACAGGTGCATGCCGGCGTCCTTGCCCGGCTCGATCAGGCGGACGCCGTACAGCGGGACCTTCACCTTCATGGCGGTCAGCGCGTCGCGCTGAGCGCCGGTGGCCTGTTTGTCGTCCGGGTCGGTCAGCTTGTAGGCGGTGACGTTCGTGCGGTTCTGCTTGAGCTGGGCCTCGTACAGTTTCACCCCGTCGGCCTCGAGCGA
>DASPKW010000284.1:0-12153 GCA_035627895.1 Tepidisphaeraceae bacterium
TTGCGGACGTGACTTGGGTTACTTCTTCTTGGCTGCGGGGGCGGCAGCCTTGGCGGCCGGGGCGGCGCCCTTGGCGCCGGCTGCGGGGGCGGCGCCCTTGGCGGCCGGGGCTGCGCCCTTGGCACCGGCGGCCGGAGCTGCGCCGGCGGCCGGGGTGGCGCCCTCGGCGGTCTCGGTCTTCTCGGCCTTGGCGATGGCCATCTTGCGGTTGGCGACCTTGGGGAGGCCGAGGACCGGCTTGCTCTCGTTCCACTTTTCGGCTTCGGCGAGGCGGATGAGCCGCTCGCCGCGGGTCAGGACGTTGCGGTGGCGGATGAGCGAGTTGGCGGCCTTCAGGCTACGGTCGAGCGACATTGCGATACCTCAAGTGGACGGGTCGTCAAAAAGTAGAAGCCCCCGCCTGCGCGGAAAGGGTCGGGAATGATACAAAGCGGCGGTGTGGGTCGCAAGGGTACTGGGCCTGGCGATTGCGGCGCTGGACATGGTCACGGTGACCAAGCCGCTTTGCGAAAATTGGAGGTCCGCGCAGGGTTGAACGTGGGGGCGACACGTAACGCGAGACGGAGGCACGAGTTGGGGCGGCGTCACGGACGGCTACAAATCGGGCAAAACCGGGCAAAACCGGGACTCTTCGGTACTTTCCGGTACCGGTTCGGTACGGACGAGCGGTCGGGTTGTGAAAGAGCGCGGGATCTACTCTACGGGCGGTGTCCCGTGGGCGTAGCGACGGGCGCGCATGGAAGGGGGATGGCGCGGGTGTGGCGACGGAAGATTTTTCTGGATTGGACTGGTGGGGGGTAGCGCCGGCGTGACGTGCGGCGCGCCCCCGCTTGGGGGGGAATGGTCACCAGAGGTGACCAAGCCGCTTTGGGTTGACCCCGGTTCGGAGGCGGGCGCGTCGTCCTTTCGCGGCGCGTGTCTCCCCACTAGGATGGCGCCAGCCCTCCGCGCTGCCCTCTTTCACCATGCGCCATTACGACGTTGTCATTATCGGGACCGGTCCGGCCGGGCAGAAGGCCGCCATTCAGGCGGCGAAGCTTGGGAAGCACGCCGCGATTATCGAGAAGCATTCGGCGGTCGGGGGGGCCGCCATTAATACGGGGACGATTCCGTCGAAGGCGCTGCGCGAGGCGGTGCTGCACCTGACGGGGGCGTCCAAGCGCGGGCTGTTCGGCGAAGGGTATCGCGTGAAGCGCGACATCACTGTGGCCGACCTGATCTTCGTCAGCCAGCAGGTCATTCATCACGAGTTGCAGGTGGTGCGGTCGCACTTCGACCGCAACGGAATCGACCTGATCTGGGGGGAGGCGAAGTTCGAGGACCCGAAGTGCGTGCTCGTGACCCGCCCGGGCGAGAAGGAGCACGTGACGGCGGACAAGTTCGTCGTCGCGTGCGGCACGCGCCCGGCGCTGCCGACGAGCGTGCCGTTCAACTCCAAGAGCGTCTTCTCGTCGGACTCGCTGCTGAAGATGGACAAGCTCCCGCGGTCGATGATCGTGGTGGGCGGGGGCGTGATCGGGTGCGAGTACGCGTGCATGATGGCGACGCTGGGGGTGAAGGTGACGCTGGTCGAGGGGCGGCACGAGGTGCTCGGGTTTCTGGACCGCGAGATCATCGAGGCGTTCCAGTACCACATGCGGCAGATGGGGATGACCCTGCGCATGAACGAGAAGGTGGCGAAGATCGAACTGATCAAGCAGCCGTCGCCGGCGGTGGTGGCGGCGGACGCGCCGCCCGGGCCGGCGGCGTCGATCCCCGGCGGGGAGGCCGAGGGCGTGCCGCCGAAGGGCACGGCGGAGGCGGTCGCGCTCAACGGTCACGCGTGGAACGCCCCGCTGGTGCAGGCGACGCTCGAGTCGGGCAAGACGCTGAAGGCGCAGACGCTGCTGTTCGCGGTGGGGCGGCAGGGGAACACGGACCCGCTGAACCTCCCCGCCGCGGGCCTGGCGGCCGACGACCGCGGGCGCATTCCGGTCGACGAGCACTACCGCACCGCGGTCCCGCACATCTATGCGGTGGGCGACGTGGTCGGCTTCCCCGCGCTGGCGAGCACGTCGATGGAGCAGGGCCGACTGGCGGTCTGCCACGCGTACGGCGAGCCGACGAAGTCGATTCCCGAGCTGTTCCCGTACGGCATCTACGCGGTGCCCGAGATCTCGATGGTCGGCAAGACCGAGCAGCAACTGACGGAGGCGGGCATTCCGTACGAGGCCGGGATTGCGCAGTACAAGGAGCTCGCCCGCGGGCAGCTATTGGGCGACGACACGGGCATGCTCAAGCTTCTGATCCACCAGGAGACGCTGCAGATTTTGGGCGTGCACGCGATCGGCACGGGGTCGACGGAGCTGATCCACATCGGGCAGGCCGTGATGGCGTTCAACGGGACGGTCGAGTTCTTCATCAACAACGTGTTCAACTTCCCGACGCTGGCGGAGGCGTACAAGGTGGCGGCGCTGAACGGGTTGAACAAGTTGCGGCATATTTGAGCGTAACGAGTACTGCGTAAGGGGGAGATGCAGTCAATCGTTGGTCGTTAGTGTCGGGTGACAGGTTCGCTGCGGACGATCGACACCAGAGCCACGCAACCCACGGAACAAGTTCCGTGGGCTTTCTATATCCCACGGTCAGTAGTGGGAAATGCGCTACAGAGGCGCGAAAAAGACCGGGGGCCGCGGCGTGGTCGCTGCGGCCCCCGGTCGGGGTATCTTCAATCGGATCAGGCTTGGAACGTGCGCCCGGAAACAGGACCGCTGAAGCGGCCCTGCCGTCCGGACTGCTCAAGCCTGATTCGCATCAGGGATTGGGGTGCGATTAGTACCCGCCGCGGCCGCCGGAGCGTCCGCCGCCGTAGCCGCCGCCCGAGCCGCCGCGGCTGCCGCCGCCACCGTAGCCGCCGCCACCGCCGCCGGAGCGGTTTTCCTTGGGCTTGGCTTCGTTGACGGTGAGCTGGCGACCGCCGGAGTCTTGGCCGTTGAGCGCGGCGATGGCGGCCTGGGCCTCGGAGTCCGAGCCCATCTGGACGAAGCCGAAGCCCTTGCTCCGGCCGGTGTCGCGGTCCTGGATGACCTCGGCGCTCTGGACTTGGCCGTGGGCGGAGAACATCTGCTCGAGGTCCGAGCTGGTGGCGTCGTAGCTGAGGTTACCGACGTAGATCTTGCTGCCCATGGTGGGGCTCCTTGCTTCTGCCGGCACGCCGGAGACCGGCGAGCGAGCGGGGGGGCGTGACCCGTTTTTTACTTTCCGGGTCGGGTGCGAAAGGGGCTTAAAATCGGGCCCAGGGAAGGTAGGAGGAGGAGGCGGGCAGCTAGACGTGCGGGCGAACCCAGGCGTGAGGCGACTCGTTTCGACGGACTTACCTGCGCCCATTGTACCCGACCCGGGGATCGGCGCGCGAATAAATATCCGGCGATCGCAGATTGATATGAAGGCGGCGGGGCGTGCGGGCGTACCCAACCCACGGAACCAGTTCCGTGGGCCCTCGGGGGCGCGTGACGTCCGGGTGCGGCTTGCGGCGTCGATTCTTCGACCGAACGGTCTTTTCGTCACCGGTTGTCCGGGTTAGCTTAGTTCGCGCTGTTCACGTCGTTATCGGTAGTGCGTCGAGGTAATGGGAGGTTGGCCATGGTCGGACGATCGATCGCCGCAATTGCAGGGCTGGTCTGGGTCGCGTTCGCGCGCGGGGCCACGGCCGCCGAATTCCCGCCGCCGCAGGTTATTACGGGGGCGGGCGACATCGTCTATTCGATCGCCGTGTTTGATGGCGGCAAGCGCGTCGTCGTGCCCGGCAAGGCGGGGCGGATCGGGGTGTACGACACGGCGACCGGGAAGGAGGTCGACACGCTGGACGGCCACATCGACCGGGTCAACTGCATCGTCGTCTCGCACGACGGCACCCGCCTGGCGTCGGCCAGCTACGACGACACGTGTCGCCTGTGGGACCTGAAGACGCTCAAGCTCATCAAGTCGTTCAAGCTGCCGACCAACTGCTTCACGGTCAGCTTCTCGGCCGACGACAAGGCGCTGCTCGTGTCGGGGAGCCAGAACTTCACGCGCGTGATCGACATTGAGACCGGCGCCGGGCTCCGGGACAATTGGACTGCCGGGTATACGAGCGAGTTCGCGCCGGAGGGCCGGGCGTTCGTGGCGGTCAAGGACACGGTCCGCATGTGGGACGCGGTGCGCGACCAGCGGTGGTCCGCCCCGAAGCCGAAGGGGAGTTTGCACCGCATGGCCTTCACGCCGGACGGCGCTCACCTGCTGATCCCGTGCGACGACCACGGCGTGATCGTGCTGAACACCAAGGACGGCCGGGAGGTCCGGCGGTTCACCGTTCACGGCGAAGGGGCGTACGGGCTGGCCGTCAGCCCGGACGGCAGTTGGGCGTTGGTCGGCACGAATGCGGGGCGCGTGTACCAGATCGAGTTCGCGACGGGCCGGGAACTCCGCAAGTTCGAGGGCCACACGCGGGGCGTGACGTCGATCGTCCTGTGGCCGGGGGCGAACATGTTCGCGACGGGGAGCGTCGACGGGACCGTACGCACGTGGCGGCTCGACGCGACCAACGTGGTCAAGCCGGCGCCGGCCGTGGTCACGGCGATCCCGGTCGGCCCGGGTAATCAGGCGTCTACCACTGCGCCCCCGGCGATCCCGGGCATGGACGTCCCGAAGCCCGGCACGGGTACCGCCAAGCCGCCGGTCGCCACGCCCGTTAAGCCCATGACTCCCTCGGGCACGGCGACGGAGAACACCAGGCCGGCCACTCCGGCGGTGACGAGCGTTGTCCCGCCGCCACCGGGCGGGCCGATCCCGCCGACGGCCAAGCCGGGCCCGATCGAGCGGCCGGAGTTCCGCGACAAGGCGAAGCCGGTGCAGAAGCATTTGACGTCGGTGACGTCGATGATGGTGCGCGTGGCCGCCGACGGCACGGCGACGGGGATCACGTCGGACGTGATCGCGACGGTGCCGGCGGAATCGCGGCGCGAGCGCGACGGCGGGGCCCGGTTCGCCGCCCGGCGCGTGGGGGAGCACATGGAAGTGTCGATGGAGGAAGCGGTGCGCGCGGTGAAGATCCGGTACCCCCGGTGGGGCGGCGAGGTCGCGCTGAGCTTCGGCGAGAAGTACACGGAGCACGACGGCGGGTCGGCGGGGGCGGCGTTCGCGGTGTTGCTGCTGTCGACGCTGGAGGGGATCGATTTGGATCCGAAGTGCGCGATCACTGGGGACGTCACGGTCGACTGGAAGGTGCGGAAGGTCGGGGCGGTGGCGGCCAAGGTGCGCGGGGCGACGGTGGACGGGTGCCTGTACGCGGCGATCCCGGCCGAGAATGAGAGCGCGTTGGCGGACATGGCGTTGCTGAACGGCGACGCGGCGCTGTGGGACATCCAGACGGTCGGGGTGGCGACGGTGCAGGACGCGGTTGATTTGGTGCGCGTCGACCGGCCGCAGGCGCTGGCGGAGGCGCTTCGCCTGTTCGCCGGTCTTCAGCCGCAGTTTTCCAAGTCAGGGCGGGGCGCGCTGCGCGACGTCAACACGCTCGCGACGCTCCGGCGGATCGTGGCGCTGGCGCCGAACCATTTCTCGGCCAAGCTGCTGGTGTCGATCGCGGAGAACCGGCCGCCGCAGGCGCTGACGGCCGGGGCGTCGCTGTACGAGATCTCGGTAATCAGCTACCCGTACCAGCGGATCCTGAAGGGCCACGAGCGCGCGACGCGGCAATCAATCCCGGTGACCGTGACGAACAATGCGCGGCGGCGGATCCAGAAACTTCGGCCGATCGTCCACAAGGACCTGCAGGTCATCCTGAACGATCTGTCGGCACTGGTGGAGAAGGTGGAGGCGGCGGCGACGGGCAAGGCGAAGGAGGAGGAGGTCGCCGAGCGGCGGGAGGTGTTGTTCCAGCACTTGGCCGGCATCTCCGCGGACAAGCCGGAGGTGTTGGAGAAGCTGGTGCGCGAGGGGTACTGATCAGGCTGGCGGAGGGCGGCGTGCGCGGCGCTACGCGCCGCACGCGGTCCGCGATAACCTAAGCCGCATGTCGCTGAATTCCAAGCTCGCGGGGCTGTTCGAGCGGATGGCCCAGATCATGGAGATCAAGGGGGCGAACCCGTTCAAGTCGATCGCGTTTCACAAGGTGGCGCGGGTGCTGCGGGATTTGACGGTCGACGTCAAGCAGTGCTGCGCGGACGGGACGATCAAGGAGATCCAGGGGATCGGCGAGGGAAGTAGGAAGGTGATCCTGGAGTACGTGAAGGAGGGGCGGTCGGCGGATTACGAGGAGCTGGCGGCGTCGGTTCCGGCGGGGCTGATCCCGATGCTGCAGATCCCGTCGCTGGGCCCCAAGACGATCGCGCTGCTGTGGAAGGAGCGGGCGGTCACGTCGATCGACGAACTTAAGAAGGCGATCGAGGAGGGGAAATTGGCGGGGGTCAAGGGCGTGGGCGAGAAGAAGATCCAGGCGATCAAGGACGGGATCGAGCTGCTGGCGCGCAGCGCGGGGCGGATGGGCATCGCCGAGGCGCTGCCGGTGGCGCAGTCGCTGCTGGCGCAGGTGCGGAAGATCAAGGGCGTGAAGCGGGCGGAGGCGGCGGGGTCGCTGCGGCGGTTCAGGGAGACGGTGGGGGACGTGGATCTGGTGTGCGCGGTGTCGGATCAGGCGGAAGGGGAGTTCATCACGGGGGAGTTCGTGAAGCTGCCGGAGGTGAGCAAGGTGCTCGGGCAGGGGGGGGCGAAGGCGAGCGTTTTGACGGCGGGCGGGTTGCAGGTGGATCTGCGGATCGTGCCGGTGGAGCATTACGGGGCGACGCTGCTGTACTTTACGGGGTCGAAGGAGCACAACGTGCGGCTGCGGGGCCGGGCGATCGACATGGGGCTGACGCTGAACGAGTGGGGGCTGTACCGGATTGAGAAGTCAGAAGTCAGAAGCCAGAAGTCAGAAGAGGCCGAGGGTGATGGGAAGCGGCCCAAGAGTGGGGGGCGGGTCGAGAAGCAGGTCGGACACGCTCCGACGGCGAAGGCGGTGGCGGCGAAGACGGAGGAGGCCGTTTACGAGGCGCTGGATTTGCAGTTCGTGCCGCCGGAACTTCGGGAGGATCGGGGGGAGATCGAGGCGGCGGAGAAGCGGGCGATTCCGGAGCTGATCACGGTCGCGCACATTCGGGGGGATCTGCACACGCACACGACCGCATCCGACGGGGTGAACACGATCGAGGAGATGGCGGAGGCGGCGAGGGAGCGGGGGTACGCGTTTCTGGCGATCACGGATCACTCGAAGAGCCAGGTGATCGCGAACGGGCTGAACGAGGAGCGGCTGCTGGCGCACGTGAAGGCGATTCACAAGGCGGGGGAGCGGATCAAGGGGATCAAGTTGCTGGCGGGGTGCGAGGTGGACATTCTCGTGGACGGGCGGCTGGATTTTGACGAGTCGATTCTGAAGGAACTGGACATCGTGGTGGCGTCGCCGCACGTGTCGTTGTCGCAGGACGAGAAGAAGGCGACGGACCGGATCGTGCGGGCGATCGAGACGCGGTACGTGAACATCATCGGGCACCCGACGGGGCGGGTAATCGGGCGGCGGGATGGACTGCCGCTGGACTTCGCGCGGGTTTATGCGGCGGCGGCGAAGGCGGGAGTGGCGCTGGAGATCAACGCGGGGTGGCCGCGGCTGGATTTGAGTGACGTCAATGCGCGCGGGGCGCTGCGGGCGGGGTGTAAGCTGGCGATCGACACGGACGCGCACGCGACGGACGGGTTCGAGGAGATCGGGTGGGGGATCGGCGTGGCGCGGCGGGCGTGGGCGACGCCGGGGGATGTGATTAATTGTCTTTCGTTCGAGGAGTTGAAGGGGTTTATTGGGAAGAAGCGGTGAGGAGACGTCGGGTGCCACGGTCACGCGCCCGACGGTCATGGAGATCGAAACGCGCGGTCGCGTGGCCCGCGCGTTGGCACGGGAGCGCTGTCGGTGCTCGAAGCACGGCCACGCGGCTGACGCATCCGGTACACGACGTCGTCCGGCGCGTGGCCGTGGCACCCCGCACGCCCGATTATTGACCGACCTTCTGTGCCGCCTCGGCGCGGGCCTTTTCCATCACGTCGGCGATCTTGACCGGCGCGCCGCCCTTGGCCTTGGATTCGTCGGCGGCGGACATGAAGGCGAAGAGCTCGATCGTTTCCTCGGGGTTAATGGGGGGTTTGCCGGTCTTGAAGAACTTGCCGATCTGTTCGACCAGGGGCTTGTAGCCTTCGAAGCCGGTGACGGCGCCGACGCCCTTGGAGCCGTGGACGACGACGCCGTAGTCGCCCTTGGCGGCGCGGGTGCCGCGGAAGATGCCGACGCGGCCGCCGGCCCAGACGCCGGTGGCGACGTCTTCGCCGGGGGTGCTGGTGCGCTGGACGGACTCGCAGCCGGGGCCCATGAGGGTGTATAGGCCCTCGACGCCGTGGACGCCGTACCAGTAGAGGTCGGGGTGGTGCTCTTCGAGGGAGCAGGGGCTCCAAGAGGTGGCGCCGACCACGTCGCCGATCTTCGGGTCGGTCTTGAGGGCCTGGAGCTTGGGGCCGAAGCGGATGGAGGAGCAGCTGAACCAGGGCGTGTTGTGCTTTTTGGCGAGCTCGTGGATCGCGATGGCGTCGGCGAGGGAGCCGGCGAGGGGCTTGTCGATGAAGAGCAGCTTCTTGGCTTCGAGGACCGGGCGGGCCTGTTCGAGGTGGGGGCGGCCGTCGACGGATTCGAGGAGGACGGCGTCGACGCGCTTGAGGAGCTCGGGGATCGAGTCGACCATCTCGACGCCCATGCCCTTGATGGCCTCGACGAACTTGGGGATGCGGTCGGTGGAGGACTTGGGGATGTCGGGCGACCCGCCGGCGAACGCGGCGACGACCTTGAAGCCGGCCAGGTCGCCCTCGGCCTTGGGGTCGTTGAAGAGTTTGGTGAAGGCGGGGACGTGGGAGGTGTCGCAGCCGATGATGCCGATGCGGATGGGCTCGGCGGCGTGGGTTTGGAACGGGAGATGAACGCAGATGAACGCGGATAGGAGGAGGAGGAAGCGCGGGAGGTGGGTCATGTGGGGTGATACTCGCGGGGGGTGCGCGGCGTTGGCGAGGGGCCGCCGATCGTCATCCTGAGCGCAGCGAAGGGTCGTGCCTCGAACGATCGAAGGCGTCGCTCGTGGTGCTGCGCCGATTGCGAACGTCGGGCGGGCCTCGACGTTCGTGGCCAGATCCCTCGGAGTACCTCGGGATGACAGTTTCGACGCTCGTGCGCGAATGCACGGTTGATCGTTGATCGGCGACGGTCTCGGACGATTGACAACGGACCATGGACAATTGACAGTCGCGGGATGGTCACGCTAGACAGCATTCGCGCGGCGCGGGAGCGGATTCGGGCGGCGGTTTATCACAGTCCGTGCCCGCGGTCGTATTCGTTGTCGCGGCTGTGCGGGGCGGAGATTTACTCCAAGCTGGATGGGCTACAGGTGACGGGGTCGTTTAAGGAGAGGGGGGCTCGGAACAAGCTGATCTTGTTGAAAGAGCGGGGGGTGAAGGGGGTGGTGGCGGCGAGCGCGGGGAATCATGCGCAGGCGCTGGCGTACCACGGGCGCGAGTTGGGGGTTGCGGTGACGGTGGTGATGCCGCGGTGGGCGCCGCTGGTGAAGGTGAGCAATTGCCGGGGGTTCGGCGCGGAGGTGATTCTGCACGGGGAGGCTTATGAGGAGGCGAAGCGGCACGCGATGGAGTTGGAGAAGGAGCGGGGGCTGGTGTACGTGCCGGGGTTTGATGACGCGGACATCATCGACGGGCAGGGGTCGTTGGGGCTGGAGATTTTGGAGGACGTGCCGGACGTGGAGGCGATCGTGGTGCCGGTGGGCGGGGGCGGGCTGATCGCGGGGGTGGCGACGGCGGTGAAGGCGCTGCGGCCGGACGTGCGGATCGTCGGGGTGGAGCCGGCGAACGCGCCGACGCTGCACGAGTCGCTGAAGGCGGGGAAGGTGACGCGGATCGAGACGAAGCCGACGCTGGCGGACGGGTTGGCGATCGCGGAGATCGGGAAGCTCTGTTTCGACCTGATCCGGCCACGGTTGGACGATCTGCTCTTGGTGGACGAGCCCACGATCGCGCGGAGCGTGCTGAAGCTGCTGGAACTGGAGAAGACGATGGTGGAGGGGGCGGGGGCGGTCCCGCTGGCGGCGGCGATGACGCCGAGCTGCGGGCTGGCGGGGAAGAAGGTGGTGCTCGTGCTGTGCGGGGGGAACATCGACGTGACGCTGCTGGCGCGGATCATCGAGCGGGGGCTGGCGGCGGACGGGCGGCTGTGCCGGTTCACCGTGTGCGTGGGGGACCGGCCGGGGAGCTTGGCGCGGCTCGCGGGGGTGCTGGCGGGTGCGGGGGCGAGCATTTTGGACATCGCGCACGACCGGCAGTTCGGGCCGGCGGACCCGGCGCTGGTCACGATCTCGGCGACGTGCGAGGTGCGGGACGCGGGGCACGCGCGGGAGGTGGAGGGGGCGTTGAGGGAGGCGGGGCTGGTGTAGCACACCACTGCGCCCCGTCAATTGAGAGCTGGGGGAGACGAAGCGCTCGCGCGGACTACGCAACCCACGGAACAAGTTCCGTGGGCTTTCCTGCGCGTTGCATCTATCCCGCGCGGGGCGGCGTGACCGACGTTTTCTCGGCGGGCTTGGTCGTGGCGGTCTGCTTGGTGGTGGGGGTGGGTGCGACGATTCGGCGGGCGGCTTCGATCTGGGCGGCGCGGGCGGGGCGGGGGGCGTCGGCGTCGATCTCCACGTCCTTGCCGAGACGCTTAAGGCGGGCGGCGGCGACGTGGCGGACGGCGGCCTCGTCGGAGTACATGCAGTCGAGCAGGAACTCGGGGTCGGCGCCGAGCTTGGCGACCTGGTCGCGCGGGAGGAAGGGGTGGGCGGCGATCAGGGCGTCGACGCGGCCGACCTGCTCGAGCGACAGGCCGGTGCGGTCGAGCGTGTGGTAGAGCAGCAGGGCGCCGTCCGGGCCCATGGCCCGCAGGGACGACATCGCCTTTTCGCGGTCGGCGTACTGCTCGGCGTCGAGGGCGGTCACGAGCTGTTTGACCTGGCGCTCCATCACGTCGTCGCGCTTCCACTCGGCGGCGAACACCTGCCAGGCGGCGGCGTGCTCGATCGTGAAGAGGCCCTCGAGCCGGAGGTCTTTGAGGAGGGGTCGGAGGTGCTGGTCGACCTCGCGGGCGTTCTTGCGGCGGAGTTCGGCGAAGTCCTTGGCGGTCAGGTTGATGCTGACCGGGTTGCGGCCGCGGTTGTCGCCCTCGAACACGTTGAGGGTGACGCCGTCGCCGATGCCGAATTCCGGGCGGTTGCGGACCTCCTGGATCGAGACGTTTGAGTTGCGGCGGATGGAGTTGGAGTTGCGGGAGATCGAGACCATGCCCGGCTGGGCGTTGATGTTCAGGTTCTGCTGACCGCCGTCCTCGAGGTAGGACGTGTGGGAGAAGGAGAGGTACCACCCGGTGCCGCCCGGGCGGCCGCCGACCTGCTGGACCATGACCATGGCCCAGCCGTCGAGGCCTTCGACCTTGACGCGCATCTGGCCGACGTTCTTCTTGGCGGCGCCCTCGAACAGGGGGGAGGTGGCGGTCAGCTTGCCGTCGGCGACGGTCAGGCGGACGAGCTCGTCCATGCGGACCGTCTGCCCCGGGCGCAGCTCGGGCCGCGCCATGACGATCTTTTCCATCATCTTTCGCTGGTCGGCCATCATCTTTCGGTAGGCCTCGTTCTCGTCGGCAGCGCGGGCGGCGGCGGGCGTGAGGGCCAGGGCGAGGAGGATGGCGATCGACAGTCGGCGGAGGTTCATGAATCGCACGTGCTGGGTAGATGGTGGGCGGGCGGGGGGCGCGAGCCCGCGCGGAACTTTCCTGCGATTCATACCGCGTTCACAGCGGTTTGTCGCAAGGATGCACCGATTCACGCGCGGATGGTGTTGACCGCGGGTTGCAGGGCGCGGTTGTGAACACCGCACGACCCACGGAGCAAGCTCCGTAGGCTTTCGAAGAGTGCGCTGGGTTTTTCACGGCGCGTGTAAACTGGCGGTATGGAGATCCGGTTTACACGCACGCGGTTGCTGGTGCCCGGGGAGGCGTTTGGGGCGACGTATCGGTTTTACCGGGAT
>DASPKW010000285.1:0-19715 GCA_035627895.1 Tepidisphaeraceae bacterium
GCGCCCACCGTTCGTGGGGAGGTCCAACCCTTTACTCTTTCTTTACTCTTTCCTTTACTCTTTCTCGACCCTTTACTCTTTCTCGAGGGGCGGGCATTGCGCGGAATGACACCCGACCCTTTACTCTTTCCCGACCCTTTACTCTTTCCTTTACTCTTTCTTTACTCTTTCTCGCGTCCCTCTGACGGCACGTTATCCGAGTTGGACGTCCACCACGTTACCGTTGCGGACGTCGATCAGTCGCGGCGCGTGACTGGGGTCCCACTCCACCCGCACCGCAACTTGGAACGACGTCCGCGCGTCTCGGTCGTCCGGTTGCGCGGCCACGATGGCGGCGAGGGCGGGGGGGAGACCCGGGGCCGCGTCCTTCGAGCCCGCGGGCCGTTCGGAACTCGAGGCCGCCGGCCGCGGCGCGAGCAGGAGGCTTGTCACGCGCGCGTGTGCCCACACGGTCCCGCGGGCCGATCGCTTGCCGGTCCATTCGACGCGGTCCTTCCGGAGTTCCGCCTCGAGGACACTGCGCACCCGGGGCTGTCCGGTCACGTAAGCGCGAAGCGATTCGGCCTGTAGCGCATCCATCGCCGTCCCCGGCGAGCGTGGTCGCGATTCGGTCGCCACGATGACCCGCAACGGCCCCGGCCCGTGAATCGCGGCGTCGAGCAAGGGCGACGTGACGTTCAACTCTACCGATCCGTCTCGCGCGTCGTACGCGCGCCGAACCGAGGCCGAGTAGGGCGCGCCGCCCGGAAAGTCTGCGGCATTCTTACCATTCGACGTGCGGCTCGCCATGAAGCGTCCTCAACAATTCTGTGTGTGTGTCCGTAGGTTTACCACGACGACGTCGGCATTCCGAGCGCGGGACGGACGGACGGCCGACGCAAGCCCGTCCGCGCGCCGCCGCCGCCGCCGGCGCGAAGGGAAGTGAGAGCGGAGGGAGTTCTCAACCGGAGGCGAGCGCCGGCCGCCCTCAAGCCGAAGGGGGGGCCGCCCCCCCTATCCGCCGCGCCCCCCCGATCCGCCGCGGTTCGGGGTTCGCGCTTCGCCGGGGCCACGGCCCGCCCGCCGGTGCGAGGGGGCCGGCCTTCCGGTCTGGGGAGATCGGACTGCCGAGCGCGGCCCCCCCTGACGGGCGGCCGCCCCCGCCGCACGCCGGGGGGGCCAACTGCGCCTCGCCTGACCGTGCGCCCTCAGCCCCGGGCGCTCTCCGCGGCGACGGCCGCGACCATCTCGGAGAACCGCTCGAAGCTCCGGACGGCCGCCGGCTCCGCTTCCAAGTAGTACCAGACCGGCGGGTCGTCGGGGGCGGCGGCGTCGTCGTCGGTCGCGAAGTAGAAGAACTGGTACCCCTGGTGCATGAGGAAGACGAACGCGCCGGCCGGCAGGGGCGGCCGCCCGTTCTCGCGCAACAGCGCGTCCGCGCCGGCCCGCAGCGGGGCCAGCTGGCCCAGCGCGCAGTCGGACCCGACCCACGCGCCCGGCGGCCGCCGCCCGGCGATCAGGAGGTACGCCTTGTACGAGTCGGGCAGCCGGACGCCCGCGGCCCGTTCGAGCTCGCGGACCTCCGCCCCGGTCGCCGGCCCCCCGTCGAGGCCCCAGGCGCGATACCGATCGGCGTATTGGTTGACCGTGTCATTCATTTGGAACACCCGAGCCGCGGCGAGCGCCGTCGGCGCCGCCCATCATACCGGACGCCGGCCAAGCGGCCGACCGTCGCCCCCCCGTTCGTCGGCAGCGGGCCGCCCCCCCGTCCGCCCGGTCCCCCCTTGGCGTGCCCCCCTTCGGACTCTTCGCCTCCGACCGCGGCCCGCCCCCCCTTGGGGGCCCGCGTGATCGTGCGTCGTTCGCGCGTGCCGCCCCGGCCAGAAGAGCGCCGGCACGTTCACGCCTCGCGGTCTTCCGGAGGGGAGAGCCCTTCACCGCCGGGCGCAGCCCGTTCGGGGTCCTCTGCCGAATCGGATCCCGTCCGCTTATCCGCTCCCGTCCTCCCGTCCCCTTATCCGCTCCGTCCCCTTATCCGCTCCACGAAATAGGGAGGCAATGAGGAGCCGGGCGACGTATCCTATCAATCATGCCACACGGGCGGCTTCACAACGGCGACCCCACCGAGTTGATCGTAAGGCGTGAGGTGTTCGTCCTGCGACGGGACGTTACCGAGTTCACGACGCTGACCTGCTACCGGGATGGGTCGTGCGGCTTTCGCAGGATAACGGACGACGGTCCAGCGGGCACCTTCGCGGGCCACTCGTTCGAGTTCGGCGACGACAATCATGCGTCCGCGCGAAAGCGTCTGGAGCAACTCGGCTTCGTGCCACTGGCTGAGGCCGTCGTGCTCGGCTGGGTACCGTCAGACTGGACGCCCCCCGGCGGGCTGCGCGATTTCGGACGCATTTAGTCTTCTCTTCCCGTCACTTTCACTCGTCATACCGCCGCCCATCGCTTTCGGCCTACGCGGCCGATCGTGCTGCGCACGGGCGGACGGGCTGCGCCCGGCGGGCGTGTGACCTCCCCTCCGGAAGACCGCGAGGCATAAGCTGGCCACGCTCTTCTGGCCGGGCCGGGCCCGCGCGGGGAAGCAGTCCAATTCGCGCGCACGCCTCTTAATTGGCGCGCACGCCTCTTAATTGTTCGCTGCGCCTCTTAATTGGCGCGTACGCCGCCTAATTGTCCGGTACGCCTCTTAATTGGCGCGCACGCCTCTTAATTCGCGCGTACGCCTCTTAATTGTCCGCTACGCCTCCTAATTCGCGTACACGCCTCTTAATTGGCGCGCACGCCTCCTAATTGGCGGCCGCGCAGACGCGGTTTTGCGGGCGGCGCCGTCGAAAGCGATAAAGGGTCGGGTGTCATAACCGCCCGTCCGCGCCGCGCCGATTGTACGCCCGGCGGGCGTGCCGTCCCTCCCCCCGGCCCGCCAGCCGGGCCCTGCCCGACCATTCGTCGCGCCGAGGGGGGCGCGACGGTCGGCCGCGTGGGCCGAGGGTGTGGTCATGGTCGCGGCGGGCGGGCGGGCGGGCGGGCGGGCGGGCGGGCGGGCGGGCGGGCGGGCGGGCGGGCGGGAACGGTCCCTGCCCGATTTCGGGCTCTGCCCCGCGCGCCCGGTCATCCGGGTCGGCCGACCCGGCCGGCGAGGCTCGCGACCACGGCGATCAGCTCGCTCGCCTCGACCGGCTTGGCGACGTGCGTCTGGAATCCCGCCAGCATCGCCCGCCGGCGGTCCTCGGAGCGCGCGAACGCGGACAGGGCCATGGCCGGCACCCCGCCCCCCGCGTCGGCCGGCAGCGCGCGGACCGCCCGGATCAAGTCGTAGCCGTCCCGTCCCGGCATGCCCAGGTCGCTGACCATCACGTCGGGGCGGCACGCGCGCACCGCCTCGAGCGCCTCGTCGGCCGACCCGGCCGTGACCACGTCGACCCCGCACGCCCGCAGGATCCGTGCGACCAGGTCGCGCGAGTCCGGCTCGTCGTCGACCACCAGCACGCGGACGCCGGCGAGGTCGACCTGGTCGCAGTCGTCGTCGACCGCCGCCGACGGCGCGCGCGGGTGGACCCGCCGCCCGCCGGACCCGTCGGCGCCCTCGTCCTCGTGGGCCGCGAGCAGGGGGAGCGCCACGACGAACGTCGCGCCCCGGCCCGGGCCCGGGCTCTTCGCCCGGACGGACCCGCCGTGGAGCTCGACCAGTTGTTTGACGATCGCCAGCCCGATGCCGAGCCCGCCGTGCGCGCGCGTCGTGCTCGCGTCGGCCTGGCTGAACCGGTCGAACACGTGCGGCAGGAACTCGGGCGCGATCCCCTGCCCGGTGTCGCTGACCACGACCTCGACGTGCGAGTTGACGCGCTCGAGCGCGACCTGGACCTTCCCGCCCCGCGGCGTGAACTTGACCGCGTTGGTCAGCAGGTTCCAGACGACCTGCTGGAGCCGGGCCGGGTCGCCGCGGACCGGCCCGACGACCGGGTCGATCACCGCCGTCAGGCGCACGCCCTTGGCCTCGGCGGCCGGCCGCACCGTGCCGATCGCGCCGGTCACGACCGCCCCCAGGTCGACGCGCTGCACGTCGAGCCGGGTCTTGCCCGCGACGATCCGCGACAGGTCGAGCAGGTCCTCGATGATCTGGGTCTGTGCCCGGGCGTTCCGCTCGATCACGTGCACGGCCTCGGGCAGCTCGTCCGGCCCGATCTGGCCGCCCCGGATCAGCTGCGCGTACCCGAGGATCGCGTTGAGCGGCGTGCGCAGCTCGTGGCTGAGCGTCGCGAGGAACTCGTCCTTCATCCGGCCGGCCCGCTCGGCCTCCGCGCGGGCGGCGCGCTCGACCTCCAGGGCCCGGGCCCGGGCCTCCTCGGCCCGCCGCAGGTCGGTCACGTCCCGCGTGAAGCACTGCGTGTGCCGGAACCGGCCGTCCTCGAACCGGACGCACGAGCTGATCAGGACGTGCCGGACCGACCCGTCCTTGCACCGGAGCCGCGCCGGGTAGTTGCTCAGCCGCTCGCCGCGCGTCAGGCGGCCTAAGATGTCGTCGATGACCGGCCGGTCCGCGTGGAAGTCGGCGATGTTCTGACCGACGTACTCCTCCTTCGCGTACCCGAGCAGTTCCATCTCGTACCGGTTCGCCCAGAGGATCGTGCCGTCCGGGCCGACCCAGTGCAGCCCGACCATCGCCGTCTCGACGAAGTCGGTCAGCCGCCGCTCGTACTCCTTCAGGGCCGTGATGTCGCGGGCGATCTTCGACGCCCCGACGACCGCCCCGGACGGGTCGCGGACCGGCGAGACCGTCACCGAGACGTGGAGGTGCCGCCCGTCCTTGGCCCGCCGGACGGTCTCGAAGTGGCCGACCCGCTCGCCGGCCCGGATCCGGTCCAAGATCTTCGGCTCCTCGTCGAGCCGATCCGGCGGGATGATGACGGCGATCGGCCGCCCGACGACCTCGGCGGCCGTCCACCCGAAGATCCGCTCGGCCCCCGCGTTCCACGACAGGATGACTCCGTCGAGGTCCTTGCTGACGATCGCGTCGTCCGACGACTCGACGATCGCGGCGAGGTGTGCCCGCGGGTCGATCTCCGATGCGGCGCCTGCGGCCCGGTTGCGTTCGGCTTCCTCACTCATGCGCGTGTGGTCCTCGGCGTCCTGTTCGGTCCTGACCGTCTCCGGTGGGGAGACGCTGCTCAGCCGGCGATCACGCCCGTGTGCGCCGCGCAGACGTGACGGACGGACAGGCCGTCGCCCGGCGCGAACCCGGACCGCGGGTACGCGCAGAACAGGGTCCACGGTCGGGCGCGGCACACGCCGGCCCACAAGTGTTCGAGGCGGATCGCCGCCGCCGTCTGCCCGTCCCGCCAGAGGAGGGCGACCATCTCTCCGAACGCCCGGACGCGCCGCCCGCCGCGGCCGGCCCGCGCCGCCAGGTCGTTGACCACGGCCTCGAACAGCGCGTCCTCGGGCCACCCCCGGTGCATGAACGACGCGAGCGTCCGGGCGGCGTCGCACACGACGTACCGCCCCTCGCGCCGCGCCCGGGCGAGAGCGGCCGGGCCCGCCTCGATCAGCCGCCGTTCGAGTGCCGCGACGTGCTCGGGCGTCGCGATCACGACCACGCCATCGCCCGCGCGCAGCCCGGCGGAGACGTAGCCGTCCAGGGCGTCGAGCAGCGCGCGGTCGCCCGCGTACACCTGAACGACGTGGTCGCCCGGCGCGATCGAATCCCAGTCGCCCCCCGGGGCACCCCGGCCCTCGCTCGTCGATGTTTCTCGCATTCGCACAGCCTTCGGTAAGGATGCTATCGTACAGGTCGGAGCGGCATTAACCAGTGCAAATCGACGCCCGGACGCATTGGCGCGGCGGCCAGCGTGATCGGGTTGTGCGCGACCGTGCGTCACGGCCGAAACGCGCCAACGGCACCTGCCCGCGTTCGCCGCACGGGCCGCCCCCCTTGGCCCGGCGGTGCAGGGCTCTCTCCTGCGGAAGACCGCGAGGCATGAGCTCGTTGGGTGGGCGTCGTGGGCGGGTACGCCCACCCTGCGAAGGGCGCCCCGCGGCCCGGCGTCGTAAAGACTACAGCGGCCGGGCACGGGGTGCCGATCCATCGACGTGATGGACGCGATGACGACGAACGGGGTCCCGACGACCCCCCCGACCCTCCCGTCGCCCCCGACCCCCGGCGGCGGCGGGGGCGGCCGCCCGTGGTGCGCTCGGCAGTCCGATCTCATCAGACCAGAAGGCCGGCGTACCGGCGGAAAGAATAAAGGGTCGGGTGTCATTACGCTCACGCCTCGGCCTACGCGGCCGATCGTCGCTCCGCGACGGAGACGAAGCGGGCGAGTACGCCCGGCGGGCATGCTGGACTCTCCCCGTCCGACCGCGGCCCGGAGAGCCCAGCCCGCCATCCCGCGGTGATGGCCGCATCGCGCGCAACAGAGGGCCCGTCCCTCGCCCACCGGAACGACCCCGACGCACGCCGGGGAGGGGCGCTCGAATCGCCGGCCGGCTCTCCCGCCAAGGGGGGGGCGGGAGAGAGCAAAGGGTCAGAGAGAGTAAAGCAGAGAGAGCAAAGGGTCAGGTCTCAATCGAGGGCGTACCGTCCGCCGCCGCGGCGGGCGGGCCGGCGCGGACGCGGTCGTCGGGTCGCCGGACGGGGCGCGGTTGATCGTCGGCGGGTACGGGGCCGGCCGCCCTTCGGCCCGGCCCCCCTGCCGTTGCGCGGCGGTTACCGCGCGACGCCGCCGCCGGCGGCCGCGGGTCCTGGAGAAACGGCCGTGGGGGTGCTGAACGACGACGAGACGGCGACGACGACGACGAGACGGTGACGCTCTCGATCGCCGCGGGGTTGGCGACGGTGCTCGGGGGCGAGTGGCAACCCAACGTTCCGATGCGCTACGGGTCGGCGGAGACGGCGACGAAGGTCGTGAAGACGCCGACGTCCTGGGCGGGGCCGGCGAAGCCGGCGGCGGGGCGGGCGGGCTCGGCGTACCCGCGGCCGACGAGGAACGCGACGCTCCCGCGGCCGACGGATCGCCCGGCGCTCGCGAGGTCGGCGCCGGGCGCGAGTTCCCACGCGTCGGGGGCGCCGGCGGCCGGGTTGCCGAGTTGGAGGACCGTCGCGTTGGCCCGCGGGTCGTCGGCGTCGGCGGCGATGACGAGGAACGCGCCGGGGGCGGCGGCGGCGGCGCCGTCGTACGCGGCGCCGCCGGTCAGGAACCGGACGACGTCGGGCGCGCCGGCCGCGCCCCCGGGCGTGACGGCCACGCGGACGGCGCGGGGCTCGAGGTTGGCCGGGGCGCCGGTCGGGTCGTCGGGGTCGGCACGGCCGTCGACCGGCGCGTACGCCGGCGC
Organism: Tepidisphaeraceae bacterium; assembly: GCA_035627895.1. Taxonomy (GTDB): domain Bacteria; phylum Planctomycetota; class Phycisphaerae; order Tepidisphaerales; family Tepidisphaeraceae; genus DASPKW01. The sequence goes on from DASPKW010000285.1 coordinate 7,321, forward strand.
GTTGTGCGAGCGGGTGACGACGATGACGACGCGGGCGACGGGGGCGTCGTCGTCGCGCGAGTAGAGGGCGACCCAGGCGTAGCGCGGGTCGGCCTCGCACACGCCGGACGCCGGGAGGCCGGGCGCGTCCTGTGCCGGGACGGCGAGTTGTCCGCCGGTCGGGGGCATCGTCTCGTCGGTGGCGCTGGCGCGGACGGCGGCCATCGCGCCGCGGGCGACGTTGCCGGCGGCGCCCTCGTCGGCCGACGTCCTGGTCTGGCGGACGGTGACGGGGAACATGGCCGCGGTCATGATGAACCCGATCCCGAGGATCGTGACGGCGAACATGACCTCGACGAACGAGAACGCGCGGCGGGGCCGTGCCGGGGAAATAGGGCTGGGCATGATTCGCCTCTCTCTCGCGCGCGCGCGCGGGACGCCGCGCGCGCCCGCCGGGACGCGGGGGCCCTCGCGACCCGCGCCCGGCGGAGCACGGGCTCCGAAGGGTCCGACGACGACGCCGCCGCGGTGGCGGCCGCGCCGCGCTTCAGACGACGATGAACGGCGACACGGCCGCGAGCACCGTGTCGGGGGGGACGGGCACGTCGCGCCCGGCGTTCTGGTTCGCCGGCGGGGCGACCGGGATCGTCCGGTTGTAGAGGACGTTGAGCGACGCGGCGATCACGGCGGTGTGCCGGGCCTCGGTGCCGAGGATGGCGGCGGCGATCGGGACGTACGGCGAGTCGTCGGACGAGAAGAACGGGATTGCCCCGAGGTACGCGCCGACGCCGGTCTGTTCGGCCGTATACAACAGGTCGCCGACCTGCCGGCGGCTCAGGTTCTGCATGTTGAAGTCGTACTTGAACATCGGGATGACCGGCCCGCCGGCGGCGGCGATGGCGGCGCGGAGGAAGTCGCGGTGCTCGATCTCGACTTTGCCGAACTCCTTGGCGAACCGGACGTCGGGGTGCTCGCCGCCCAGGCCGATGCCCTTGATCTGGACGCCCAGCGCGTTGGTGCCGCCGGTCGTCAGGCGGGCGATCGCCTGCTGGTAGAGGTCGGCCTCGAGGTCCTCGAGGGCGAGCGCGTAGTTGAGGACCTTGATGTCGCCGGTGCCGGGGATGTCGGCGAACTTGAGGGCGGGCGCGACGGCGGGGCGCGCCCGGCGGCCGAGCGTGCGGCCGGACTTGGCGTGGGCGGCGGAAGTCAGGGTGAGGACGGCGGACGCGGCGGCGAGGCCGCCGAGGACGGCGCGGCGGGAGGTGGTGCCGCGTCGGGAGAAGGAGTCGTTTGCGATTGTGTCAGTCATGGGAAGTTCTCTTGTCGTGAAGACGATTGGATCCGGGGCGGCGCTTCGGGCGGAGCGCGCACGCTCTGCCCGGCGTGAACGGGTGCATTAGGCGAAGTAGGTGGACGTCACGGCGGCGATGACGGTCGCGGGGTCGAGGAACTTCTCGAACGTCTGGGGGCTGGGCGGCCCGGCGACGACCTCCTTGTCGCCGGGCAGGGTGACCGGGCCGACGGGGGCGTTGAGCACGAGGTTGATGACGGCCGAGTGGCGGGCCTCGGTGGTGTAGATGGTGCCGGCGACCTGGACGAGGCCCAGGTCGGTGAGGAAGCCGGCGGCGCCGAGGTAGGCGCGGACGCCGGTCTCCTCGAGCGGGATGACCTGCTGGAGGATGCCGTAGAGGCTGGCGGGGAGGGCGGTGGGGAACTTGTACCCGCCGGGGTTCGGGCCGACGGGGGCGAGGCCGGTGGCCTGCATGGCGGCGATCAGGAAGTCGCGGTGGGCGGCCTCGACGTAGGCGAAGTCGCGGAGGTAGGCGAACGCGGCGACGGCCTCGGCCTCGCACCGGAAGGGGCCGTCGGGGACCGTCTGCTTGTACGCGGCGGCGGACGCGGCGAGCGGCGCGGACAGTGCGCGCCCGGTCGCCTTGTTGAGCGCCTGGCGGTAGAGGTCGGCCTCGAGGCGCTCGAGGGTGAGCGCGTAGTTGAGGACGATCTCGTTGTTGGAACTCCCGGGGGTGCCGGGGAACGCGGCGGCGGCGGTGCCCTCGACGCCGAGCGGCTTGGCGGTGCGGCCGCCACCGCGGGTAGCGAGCGTCTTGCCGGACTTGGCCTGCGCGCCGGGGGCGGCGGCGGACAGGAGGGCCGCGGCGGCGGCGCCGAGGCCGGCCCACCGCATTCGCGATAGGAATGCGCGGCGCGCGGGCGCCGTCGCTCGGATCTGGTCGAGGTGCATGCGGAGAACCTTTCCCGAGGTGCGCGACGGGCGTGCGGGGGCGCGCGGGAAACCGGCCGCCCCTGCGGGACGTTCGGCCGGCGCGCGCCGTGCTACGTGTCGCTGTACGAGAGTAAACCCACGGACGTGCCCGCCGGAAACCGTTCCGGCGGGATGCGGGGTTATACGCACCGCGCGCCCGGCGCGGATGCTATGAAAATCACACGTGCAGCAGATTGCATGGGACTGGGCGGGCTCAGCCGCGGGGCGCGGGCGCGTCGGCCTACTTGACCTGCCCGACCAGGTGGATCTGGCCGGTGGGCTGTAGGTGGGCGACGCCGGCGGGTTCGTCGGTGACGGCGGCGAGCGCGATTGGGCCGCCGGTGTCGGGGACGGCGACGACGAGCGACGCGCGGCCGCCCGCGTCGACCGTGAACGCGCCCGCGGGGATCTTGCGCTGGTCGCCGGTGATGAACCAGAGCTCGTACTCGCGGCCGGGCGCGGGCGGGGCGAGGTCGAACACGTACACGTGCCAGCGCCCGCGCTCCTTGTCCCAGAAGACGCGGCCGCCCGCCTTGGGCTGGGTGGGCTGGCCGGCGAACTCGATCAGCGAGACCTGCCCGGAGCGGACCAGGCGCTCGTAGTCGTCGATCCGGCGGGCCTGGCCGAGCTGGGCCGGGCGGGCGACGCCGAGCTGCCACGCGGCGGCACCCAGCGCCGTGCCGACGATCAGCGCGGCGGCGTAGCGGAGCCAGCGCTTCGCGCCCGGCGGTTGCCGGATGGCCAAAGGCGCGGCGGGCTCGGCGTCGAGACTGGCGAAGAGTTCGGCCTTCAGGTGCGCGGGCGGGGCGACGGGCGGGAGGGCGGTGGCGAGGCCGGCGAGGGCCTCGTCGGCGGCGGCGACGGCGGCGGTGGCGGCCGGGGACAGGACGCGCGCCAGGTCGGCGCGGCCGTCGGGGCCGAGGCGGCCGGCAAGGCGCATCAGCGCCAGCTCGCGGTCGGCCGCGTCGGCGGGGTCGCGGGGGGTGGGGGGGGTGAGGTTGTCGTTTTCGTGGGTCACGACGCGCCTCCCGGTCGGTCCGCCGACCCGTGCAGCGCCTGCCGCAGGTGGCCCAGGCCCTTGCGGATCCAGGACTTGACCGTCCCGAGCGGTCGGTTCAGCTTCGCCGCGATGTCCGCGTGGGACAAGTCGTCCCAGAACGCGTGTTCGATGGCCTGCCGCTGGTTCTCGTCGAGCCCGGCGAGGGATTGTCGGACGGCGGCGCGGCGCTCGGCCATGATCAGGCCGTCGTCGGCGCCCGGGGCGGACGCGGGTTGCGGGGCCGCCGCGAGGGTCTGGCGCCGCCGGACGACCGAGCGGCGGCGGCGGTCGATCGCCCGGCACCGGGCGAGGGTCAGGACGTAGGTCAGCGGGCGGCTGCGGGCGCGGTCGTACTGGGCGCGGCGGGCCCAGAACTCGTGGAAGACGTCGAGGAGCACCTCGTCCGCGTCGTCGCGGTCGTGCAGGACGCGGAGGCACAGGGCGTAGACGGCGGGGGCGTAGCGGTCGTAGAGGACGGCGAAGGCGGCGCGGTCGTCGGCGGTCGCGACCGCGGCCATGAGCACGTCGTCGGCGGTGGTGGCGTCGTCGGACGTGGCGGCGCCGGCGCGGGCCGCCCCGGCGGGCGCTGACGCCCGACCCGTCGACGCGGGCGTGCTCTGGTCTGACTCCAACTCGACCACCTGAGTTCGCGGACGACCGCTCGCGCCGCGCGCCGATCCTGGCGCCGGCCACCGGCGGGCGATCGTATTGAGCTCCGGCCGGCCCGGCAGCGCCCAATCCGCGCCGGCGAGACGGCACCGCACTATACGCGGGCGGCCGGGTTTCGGATGCGGGGAGTAGCCGGTCGTCGGGCGAATCGGGCGGAATCGTCGAGACGCGACACGTGGGCGATCGTCGCGTGAACGGGGTTATGCGGCGGGCCGGAGCGACCGCGCGGCGGCGCCGAGCGTCCCGCCGAACTGCAGGGGCGTCATGACCGGCTCGCCCATCGGCCCGGCCTCCTGGCGCGGGTTGACCCAGCAGGCGCGGAGCCAGACCGGCGTGCCGGGGGGGAGGTCGGGGGGGAACGTGACGGTGAGCTTCGGCCCGGTCGCCGCGCCAACGAAGCGCCAGGCGGCGGGGTCGGCGGGGTAGGCGGGGCCGGCGAAACTGTAGACCCACGCGGCGGCCGCGCCGGGGGGCCGGCCGCGCCGCGACGGGGTGGAGGCGTCGTGGATGGCTAGGGCCACGGTGCGGGCGACGACGGGCCCGACGTCGAGCGCGGGCCGGGACGTGGGGCGCGGGATCGCGGCCCGCCGGCCGGCGCGGACGTGGACGCCGATCAGGACCTTGTCCGAATCCGCGATCTGCGCGTCGGCCGCCACGGTCGCGTAAACCTGTCGAGCGACGTCAACGAGGGCGCGCTTGGTTGCCTCCTTGACGCACGTTTGGGCCTCGGAGCGCACGCCCGCCTCGCGGGACGTCATGAGCTGCTCGTACGCCGCCGCGAACGCCCCCGCGGCCGCCGCGTACGCCGCGACGAGGTCGGCCGGCAGGCGGTAGACGGACGTGCCGGCCGCGGCGAGCCGCGCGCCGACGTTGGCGGCGTAGCTGGCGAGGAGGGAGTCTTTGAGGGGGATGGACATGGGGGTAGTTGTTAGTTGTCAGTTGTCAGTTGCGAGTTGCGATCCATCAGCGGGGCGGGCGTTCTTGCCTGTCCAAGGGGGGGTGGGCGAGTGGGGGTCTTGTTGCCTTCCGAGGTCGCTCGTCTGCGGAATTGCCCGCGCGGGACGCTGACAGAGGAATCGGCGCGCCCGCCGCGCGACTTGAGGAGGGGCCGGCTCATTTTTGGTCCGCGCCCGCCCCGAACCGTTTCGGCGTGGCCCGCGAACGGTTCGGCGTCGCTTGAAAGCAGTCCGACGCCGCATCAAACCGCTTCGGGGCGAGTTCGAATCCGTTCGGCGTCGCTCGAAACCGTTTCGAGGCGACCCAAAAGCGTTTCGACACCACGCCGAACGTCTTTGAGGCGGCGTCGAAAGGGTTCGAGGTCGCTCCGAAAGGTTTCGAGGCGACTTCGGAGGCGTTTGAGTCGGCTCGAACTCTCCTTTGGCCGACCCCGCGCCATTTCCAGAGGACCCCGGACGGGCTGCCCCCCCTTTCGCCCGGCGGTGAAGGGCTCTCCCCCCCGGAAGACCGCCGTGCATAATCTGTCCGGCGCTCTTCTGGGCGGGGCGGTCGCGGCGTCCGCGCGACGCGCGCGGTCACCGCGGGATGGCGGACTTGCGACTGCCAGCGCGCTCGGGTCGGATCATGGTTGCTTCTCAACGGCGATCATCAGTTGTCCCGAGTCGGGGCAGTACCAGACCGTCACGCGGTGCGAGTCGCGCGTGGCGACCGCCGCCCGGTACGGTCCCGAGCAGGCGGGGCGGAACGCGGCCGGACTCGCGCCGATCACCTTGATGAGGTTGTCGAGCCGGTCGAAGTCGTCGGTGAGATCGATGGCCACGGCCCGGTAGAACTGGAACACCTCTTCCGCCGCCGCCGGCGACACCGTCGTTCGGGTCAACACGGCTTCGTTGCGGTAATGGCGAAGGCCGACGTAATGGATGGGGGATGCCGTCTTCGTCGGCGGCAGCTCGGACGCATATATCGGGACGTGGGCGTAGTCCGGGCACTGGCCGGAGACGCCTTGGCCGTACAGGTAGTTACGAACCCCGAGGTACGCGACGCACACGGCCGCGACGCATACGGCACCGACCAGCCACCTTCGGATGCTGCGCATGCCGGTGATCATACCGCGCTCGTCCCCCCCTTGCCGGGCCCGCCGCCACCCCCGAGGGGGGCGGGCCGCGCGGCCGGCGGGGCGCGGCCCTTGGGGCCCGCGCGCCCGCGCCGGCCGCGCGGGGCGAAAGGGGCCCGTGCCCTCACGGCCCGGCCGGGCGGCCGAACACGTCGATCAGGAACTCGCGGAACGACCCGTACAGCGGCCGGGCGAGGGGTTCCATCGCCTCGCGTCGCCGAACCGCGTCCTCGCCCATCGGGATGACGCGCTCGTGGTCGAGCCAGACGACCGGGCAGTCGCCGTCCGCGCCGCGCGCCTGGGCGTCGAAGCACATCGGCCCCCACCCGTCGCCCCACTCGGCGAACGGCACGTACCGCGCGTCGATCAGCGGGCGCCACGCGGTCAGCAGGTCGCGCAGCGGGCCGAGCGGGCGGTCGGACGGCAGGTGCGTCATCAGGACGGGCTGGTCGTGTCGGTCGCTCCCGACCTGTCTGAACAGCTGAAGCCGCGCGAGCAGGTACGCGCGGAACAGCGGCGGGAACGTGACGCCGAACTCCCGCTCGACGGCGACGACGTCCGCGTCGGTGAGCGTCGTGGGCAGCATCCGCCACTCGACCCATCCGTGTTCGTTCACCGGGCCGGCGTGCATCTCCGGCGGCACGCCCGCGCCTCGGGGAGCCTTCGCCGCGACGTGCACCCTCGGCTCGACTTCCGCGTAGGCGTCGAGCAGTGCGCCGACGTACGTCGTGTCTTCCGCAAGGCCCACGTGGCGTCCTCCTGTGATGGCGGCATTGTAATGGAGTTCGGCCACGCCGCACAGGCCGCGGCGTTCAGTCGCCGTTGCGGCGCGCACGCCTGCGCCCCCGGCTCTGGCGCGGCGTCGTCTCATTCGCGCCCCGCCCGCCCCTCGTCCACCGGAACGACCCCGCCGCACGCCCCGGCGAGGCCCGATCGAACGCCCGCCCACCGTCCCGGCGTGCGGCGGGGGCGGCCGTACGTGAAGGGGGGGGGCGCGCGGCAGTCCTATCTCATGAACCTTCGGCGTGGGACCGCGCGGCGGCGGCGGCGGGCGGCGTGATTCGTGTCGACGGCGCGAATCGTTGGGCGCGTCCACCGAACGAAAACGCCGAGCGCCGCGGACCAGCGCCCACCCGACGCCGCGCCGTTCGAACTTTGTCCCGCGACAAGTCGCTGGGCTCCCTCAGACCCGAGCGGCTCGGACGCAAGCCCGCGCCCTCCCGGATCACAGCGCGCGCAGCCGGTGCGCGCACGTCACGGCGAGCGAGCCGTCGCCGACGGCGAAGCCGACGCGCTTGGTGCTGCCGGCGCGGACGTCGCCGGCGGCGAGGACGCCGGGGAGCGTGGTCTCGAGCGGGCAGGGGTCGCGGGTCGACAGGGGCCAGCGCCCGGTCGCGACGGCGTCGGGGCCGGTCAGGAGGTAGCCGAGCTTGTCGCGGGCGACGAGGTCGGGCGGGAGCCACTCGGCCCCGGGGTCGGCGCCGATGAAGACGAAGGCCGCGCCGATGGTCAGGCGCCCGGGGCGGTCCTTGGAGAGCGCAGCCTCGCGCCACTTCAGGTCGACGCCGTCGATCCGCCGGTCGCCCGTGACGCGTTCGATCTCTGCGCCCTCGTGGACGATCACGTTGGGGGCCGAGCGGATCCGGCTGACCATGTAGCTGCTCATGCCGGGGCCGAGCGTGCCGCGCACCAGGTGATGGACGCGGCGGTTGCGGCAGCACTCGCTCAGGTACATGACGGCCTGCCCGGCGCTGTTGCCCGCGCCGACGACGGCGACGTCCTGGTCGTCGTGGTGCAGGGCCTCGACGGCGGTGCACGCGTAGTACACGCCGGCCCGCTCGAAGCGGTCCGCCCCCTCGGCGGCGAGCTTGCGCCAGCGGACGCCGGTCGCGACGAGCACGACCTTGGCGCGGATCGTCGTGCCGCAGTCGAGCGCGAGCGCGTGGGGCTCGCCGGGGTGCTCGGCCGGGATGAGTTCGTCGACCTGCACGGGGGCGGCCATGCGGGCGCCGAACTTGAGCATCTGGAGCACGCCGCGGGTCGCGAGCTCGGTGCCCGAGAGGCCGGCGGGGAAGCCGATGAAGTTCTCGATCTTACTCGACCCCCCCGCCTGCCCGCCGGGGCCCAGGCGGTCGAGGACGAGCGTGTCGATGCCCTCGCTGGCGGCGTAGACGGCGGCGGCGATCCCGGCCGGGCCGGCACCGATCACGGCGAGGTCCACCGCGCGGCTCGGGCAGTCGCGCCACACGCCGGCGCCGGCCGCCAGCTCGCGCAGGCTCGGCTCGACGAGCACCTTGCCGGCCGCCAGCTCGACGACGGGCGAGCGCTTCGGCGAGCCCCACCCGGCGATCAGCTCTTGGCCGCGGGCGGAGGCCGAGTCGTGCCAGGCGAATGGGACGAAGTTCTTGTGGAGGAACTCGCGGACGACGGTGGTGTCGCGGCAGGCGGCGGGGCCGACCACGCGCAGGCCGAGCTCGACGCCGCAGCTCTCCAGGAGCTGACGGCGGGCCTGGAACGCGACGATCAGCTTCTCGCCGAGGCGCGGGACGCGGTTGAGCACCTCGCGCAGCCGGGCCCCGGGGACGCGCAGCAGGCGCGTGCGCGGGCCGCGGGCGACGCCGGTGATCAGGACGGGCCGGCGGGTGAGGAGGTCGACGTCGCCCGTGAACTCGCCCGGCCCGTGGACGACGACGCGGGCGTCGGTGTCGGCGGGGTTGAGGATCTCTAGCGCGCCCTCCTCGACGACGAAGAGGTCGACGTCGGCGTCGCCGGCGCGGAAGACGATTTCGCCGTCCGCCTTCTCCTGGCACACGGCCAGGCACTCGAGGGCCTTGAGCTCGTCGGCGTCGAGGCGCGGGAAGGCGGAGTCGGCACGGGCGGCGCGGGCGTCGCCGGTCGTGGCGGTCGCGGGGCCGGTGGGGATGGGCGGTGCGGACATGGGCGGGGCTCCTGCGGGGGTCGGGGGATGATAGCACGGTCTGAGAGAGCCCAGCGACTTGTCGCGGGACGGGGGCGGGATGCGCCGAATCGCGAGGGCGACCGTGGCGCACGCCATCGCGCGTCGAACGCCCTCGAACTCCGTCCCGCGACAAGTCGCTGAGCTCCCTTCTCGTTCGTCGCGCCGGCGCGTTACACGCGGGTTACCGCAACGTCCGTCGCGGCGGCGCGTTGTGATGTTGTATGGGACACGCGACACCGACCACCGTCGTGCGGGGCGATGCGGGGCCACTCGAGTACGCGCCGTCGCGCGCCGGGCGGCGGCGGGTGCGACGGGCCGTGCGGTACGGGCTGCTCGCGCTGCTGCTGGCGGGGGTCGGGTGCGCGGTGTACTGGCGGGCGCCGATCGCGGCGTACGCGCGGCTGCACTGGGCGCAGCGGCAGTGCATGGCGTACGCGGCGCCGGCGGACCGGGAGGTGTGCCGGGCGTGGGGCGAGAACGGGGCGGCGCCGCCGGTGGCCGCGGGTCCGGACTGCTGGACGGCGTACGCGGCGATTGCGGGCGTCGCGCCGGGGCGGCCGGGGCGGTGGACGGCGACGGGCGCGGCGCCGATCGCGTTCCTGCACGGGCGGACGAGCAAGGGCGGGCGGGAGCGGCTGGTCGTAGTCCGGTGCACGCCGATGTACTTGGCGTCCGCGTTCGTCACGCAGGGGATGCACGCGACGGTAATCGAGCCGGCGGCGATGTGGCCGGTGGGCGCGACGCCGAAGGTGCACGCGGGAAAGTTCTCGGGCGGGTACCCGGTGCACCGCGACGTGCGCGTGACGGCGGGGCAGGTCGATCCGAACGACGACGCGCGGTTCACGATCGCGTACACGATCGACGGGCGGCCGGGGACGGTCGTGGGGGTGCTGAACGACGACGAGACGGTGACGCTGACGGTGGCGGCGGGGTCGGCGACGATGTTCGAGGCGCTGCGGAAGCAGTAGCGAGCGAGCGGAGCGCGCGAGAGACGCGGACGCGCTCGCCTTCGGGCCGCGCTGTCGCTTGTCCTTCGGGTCGCGGCTAAACGGGGAAACGGGGAAGCGCGTTATGCCGACAGCAGCGCCGGCACGGCACCCCTGCGCGGGAGGGCTTCGACGCCGTGGAAGATCTCGCGGGCGTGCTTGAAGGCGCGGACCATCTGGGGGATGGCGACGGCCGTGTCGTAGCGGCGGCGGGCGCGGTCGTGGGCGGCGGAGGCGAGGCGCTGGGCGAGGGCGCGGTCGGAGAGGATGGCGTCGAGGCCGTCGGCGAACTGGGCGACGTTGCCGGGGGCGGCGAGCAGGCCGCAGTTGCCGCTGTCGAGCAGTTCGGGGATCGCGCCGACCCGGCTGCCGACGATCGGCCGGGCGGCGGCCATCGCCTCGAGCGTGCTGAAGGAAAAGCTTTCGAAGCCCGAGGAGCAGACGACGGCGGCGGCGGCGTTGCGGAGCTCTTCCTGCACCTGGGTGAGCGTGACCGGGCCGGTCAGGACGACGCGGCGGCGGGCGTCGGCGTCGGGCACGAGCTGGTCGACGACGCTGGCGAAACTTTCCTTGGCCGACCATTGGTCGGGGCCGATGACGTGGAGCTCGGCGCGCGGGTGCTTGTCGGCGATGCGGGCGAAGGCCTTCACGAGAACGTCCTGGCCCTTGAAGCGCTCGATGCGGCCGGCGACGACGATGCGCTGCGGGCCGGCGGGGTCGGGAAGGGGTGCGGGCAGCTCGGGCACGTCCATGAAGTTGGGGACGACCCGCGGGGCGTGCCGCATGCCCCACTTGGCGTGCATGAACGCGCTCATCGTGTGGCTGGGGGTGGTGACGACCTGCGCGTAGTTGGTGCTCTTGCGCTCGAGGGACGTGAGCATCCGGTTCATGGCCGTGCCTTCGGTGCGGTTGATGCCGAAGAACAGGTCCCACGGGCCGTGGATGCGGACGACGGTGGGCCACTTGCGGAGGCGGCCGGCGAACAGTCCGTTGGCGGCGTGCTCGGGGGCCTCGATCACGTCGAGCGGCGTCTTGCGGTGGATGTCGAGCAGTGCGTCGGCGGACGCGAGGTTCCAGCGCATCCAGTGCCAGACGATCGGGTGGGCCTTCTCCATCATGCGGGAGAGGACCTGCCAGTAGACCCAGCGGAACGCGGAGAACCCGAGCGACGGCTCGTAGCGCGCCGCCAGGCGGTGGACGGTCACGTTCTCGAGCGGGATCTCGGGGCCGGACGCGGGGCCGGCGAGGACGACGACCTCGTGCCCCGCGCCGGCGAGGGCGCCGGCGAGGCGGAACGCGTACGTGCCCACGCCGCCCAGTCCGGGCTGGGGCGGGTACTCGTAGGTGACCAGGCCGATGCGCATTTCGCGGGTCTCCGGGGTCGGGCGGGAAGCGGGGGGCAGATCGTAGCGCTTTGTGGATTATCGGTCAGCGGGGAAAATCGGGATTAACGATTGCGTGAACGTGATTGCGCCGTCGCCGTCGTTAAGGTCGCTACCGGGTTTGTTTTCCTGAGGACTATTGGACGACGGATGGGGTCAAGGGGACGCGAGTCGAACGCAATTCGACGATCGGCATTCACGTGCACCTTCGGTGCGACCGCTGAGTACGGCCGTTGACTTCGAGCGCAGGGACCGAGGGCGTTAACATCGGGAGATGCGCGTACCTGGTAACTTGCTGACGGATTTGCCGGCGGACTTGTCGGGCGAGGTGGTTCAGTTGCTGCTGCGAGCGCCGGGCGTGCGCGTCGAGCGGATCGTGTCGCACGGGCAGGCGTCGCCGGCGGGGTTCTGGTACGGGCAGGCGGAGCGCGAGTGGGTGGTGGTGTTGCGCGGGGCGGGGCGCGTGCGGTTCGAGGACGGGCGGGTGGTGGAGATGCGGGCGGGGGATTGGCTGGACATCCCGGCGGGGGCGCGGCACCGGGTGGAGTGGACGGCGGCGGACGAGGTGACGGTGTGGTTGGCGGTGTTCGTGGGGACGCACAACGATGATTGATTGAGTGGGTCGCGGTGTCGGCAGTTGCGTCGTCAGGCCCAGCCGACCCGGCGCGAGACCCGCTGATTCTCGACGTACCGTCCCACCTGTCATCCCGAGGTACTCCGAGGAATCTGGCCGGCGCGTACCGGCCCGCCCGACGATGGCGAGTCGCGCTCTAGATCGGAACGCCAAGGTCGAACGGGCCCCGTCGTTCGAGGCCAGATCCCTCGGGGTACCTCGGGATGACAGGGGGGACGGGGGTTGCGAGAATTGAAGGCGGTCTACTTCGCGTCCTTCACGTCGTAGCAAAACAGCAGTTCCTGATCGCGCAGGTACAGCCGCCCGTTGGCGACGACCGGGGGCGTCCACAGGCCGCCCTTGGGCTTTTTGAGCTTCGACTGCTGCGGCAGTTTGAACTTCGCGAGGTCTTTGGTTTCGGTGGGGGTGGCGGC
>DASPKW010000286.1:0-9357 GCA_035627895.1 Tepidisphaeraceae bacterium
GCCGACCTGCTGGACGGTGGCGGTCGCGGTCTTGCGCTTCGAGCGGACCAGCACCTTGCCGTCCTTCTTCGGGACGATGGCAGAGCCGGAACGGACGTAGGAGATGATGTGCGGGCTGTCGGCGCGCGTGACGGTGAACAACTCCTGGCCCTGCTTGACGAACTCGCCCGGACGGCGGCGGATGGCGGTGACCGACCCGCCCGCCGGCGCGACGAGGTTGATCGGCTGCTCGGCCGAGTTCCGCGCGTCGGGCGTCAGTACCGCCAGCACCTGCCCCGGCGCGACGGGGTCGAACAGTTTCGGGTACGAGCCGGTCTCGACGAGCCGGCCGTCGCGCGGGGCGGTGACGTGGAGCGTGACGGACGACACTTCGCCCGCGACCGTCCCGCCCAGCGACTGCCGGGACCAAAGCCAGGCCGCCCCGCCCAGCGCGAGGACGAACACGAGCGCCGGCCCGAGTTGGAGTTTCAGGCGGTTGAGCTTGAGGGAGAGGGGTGTGGGGATCGGGTCGGGCATTGCGGGTTCGAATTCCTCTGCGGTCTTGAATAGCCGCCGGCGGCAGTCGCCGGTCGTGCGGCGCTCAAAATGGCGTTCGTGTCGTCAAATCAAACTTCGGCCTCGTCCGCGCGGTGAAAGAGCGAGACGCGGTTCACGCCACGGGACTCCTGCAGTTCCTTGAGTAACTCGCGGGAGCGGCCCGGGTCGCGCAGGAGCAGGCGGTATGAGAACTCCATCCGGTCGGCCTCAAGGTCGTGCTGCGAGGCGAGCGTGGAGCGGACGGCATGGCGCGAGAGGATGTCGCGGAGCAGTGGCGTCCATTCCGCCCGGCCGAGCTCGCCCGTCGGCCCCCACTCGAGCGAGAGGACGACGTCGTACCGGTGTCGGCCCCCGAACGCCGTGAAGTGCAGGTAAAGGAACGCCGCCCCGAGGATGACCGACGCGAGCACGGCGATGCCGAACCGCTGCGTGCCGCACGCCACGCCCTCGGCGATCGCCCACAGCACGAACATCGTGTCGCGCGTGTCTTTGAGGACGTTACGGAAGCGGACCATCGCAAAGACCGCGAGTAGCCCGAGCGCGACCGCCGCGCTCGCCATCAGCATCATGACCAGCCCGACGAGCACCGGCATGACCAGCAGCGACCCGGCGAAAGACCGCGAGTACGACACGCCGGTGTGCGTCCACATGTACACCCACGCGACCAGGTGCCCGATGACGAACGCGAGCACGAGCACGAGCAGCGCCGTCTCGATCGACAGCGTGGCGGCGAGGTCGTTCCCCAAAAGCGAGTCCAGAAATCCCAACAAGGCCGTCCTCCGAAGTTCCCGCGCGGCGGCAACGGCCGCCGAACGCGGATTTTACACAATCCTAATACGCACGAGGAATGTTTTCATTTCCGGATGAGGGCCATCCATCCCCCGACCCCGCAAACGTTTCGATCTGCTCGGGTCACACCCGGGCGTAGCCGTTTAATTGATCGGTCACCCGACAATACTTGGCCATCGACCGCCGCTCCAGCCCCAGTTCCCTCGCCATGTCGGCGAACCACGTCGGGAACCGGTCGACGAACTTCATCTCAAGCACGACCTGTGCCTGGGGCAGCGGCAGCGGACAGACCGGCCCGCGTGCCGCCTCGAACCGCCCCGCCCACCTCGCCCCGCGCAGCTCCCGGTCGAACGTCAGCCGCGTCTGCGACTCGCCCTCCTTCACCCACGCCTCGCGCAGGTACGACACGATCACGCGCGGCGTCGACCCGCCGTCAGCGTCGCGCAGCTCGGCGAACCGCCGCAGCGACTCCAACTGCTTCACGTCGCCGACCTTCACCAGGTCCGCGGCGACGGGCGGACGCCCCCGCAAAATCTCCAGCGCCGCCGGCCGATGGATGCGCGCCCGCTCCTTGACGATCGTGTTGTTCAGCCGCCGCTTGATCTCGAAGAACACCACCCCGTCCGGCTTGTCGTCGTAGTACCGCGCGCGGATCTTGAACCGGTTGCGGTGCCCGTCGCAGCTCGCCCGGTAGATCGGCAACCCCGCCGCATCCAGGTACACGCTGTGCGTCGGGTAATCCCCGCGCCGCGCGTCCGCGAACGTGTCGCGCACCAGCCGCGACCGCGCGAAGTCCCGGACGGCCACCGCCGTCCGCTCGTCGATCAGATACTTGTACTCGAACCGGCTGACGCCGGTCGTCTCGCGGGCGGGTGGGGTGGGGGAATATGACATGGGTGGAGTCCGGGGCCACAGTCTGTACACACGGGCGGGCCAAAAGTTACATCACTTCCAAAGGGCCGCAACGGGCGCGGCGATTGCCGCCCGAGCGGGGACCGCCCGGCGTTCGCATCCGACGGGCGCGGGTGCTAGAATCGGCGTTCCGCCGGCCCCGACCAAGCCGCGAAACCGACGGCATCCGCCGGCGGCGATCAACCGACTTCCGATCGTTCGGACAGGCTCTCAAGGAAAGCGAAAACCAACCCGTGGCCGCCACCCCGTCACCCGCGCCAAAACCGCAGTCGCCGCCGCTGTCGCCCCCGCCCGGTTCCTCGTCGCCGGGATCGCCGCCGCCCCCGGCGTCCAAAGACGCCCGCGAGCCGTCCCCCGAGTCCGGCAACAAACTGCTCTATTACTGGCGCCGGCACATCCGCCCGCTGGTCGTCCTGGTCGCGATCTTCCTCTCTTTCCGGTCGATCATCCTCGACTGGAACGACGTCCCGACCGGCTCCATGCGGTCGACGATCATCGAGGGCGACCGAATCCTGGTGAACAAGCTGGCGTACGGGCTCAAGTTCCCCTTCACCACCTGGCACCTGGCCCGCTGGAACACGCCCGCCCGCGGCGAGATCGTCGTCTTCTACTCGCCCGAGGACGGCATCCGCCTGGTCAAGCGCGTGATCGGCGTGCCCGGCGACCGGATCGAGATCGTCGGCAACCGCCCGAAGATCAACGGCCAGTGGGTGAAGTGGGAGGAGGCCGGGGCCGACGCGCTCCAGCCGCTCCCGCCCGAGGAGCGCTCGCAGTTCAAGGCCTTTCAGGAGACGCTCGGGGAGCACACGCACACCGTGCTCGTGCAGGACGACGAACAGGTGAAGCGGCGGATCATCCGCGCGGGCGGCGACCCCCGCTTCTACCTCAACAACCCGTTCCGCGACGTGGCCGAGTTCGTCGTGCCCGACGGCATGTACTTCGTGATGGGCGACAACCGGGACAACTCGAAGGACGGGCGCTTCTACAACCGGACCAGCGCGTCCACGCCCTTCGACCCGGCCCGGAGCTGCGTGCCGGTCTCGCAGATCGTCGGCCGGTCGAGCCGGACGGTCTTCTCGCTCGACCTGAAGGACTACTGGCTCCCGCGGAAGGACCGCTGGTTCAAGGCGCTCCCGTAAAGCGGCGAAGCCTCATAGCCGCCGGCGGAAGCCTGCGGTCGTTTCCCTCCTCGGGAACGCGCAGCAGGCGCGCGGCATCTCGCGCGCGTCCGGTCCCACCGTAACGTTCGGCGCGAGCGGGGCTTTGGTCGGGTCGCGGGCCCTGCGACTTTTGACATCAATTCGCCCACCGCTACACTCTCCCCCACTATCCAAGGGCGAGGCGAATTACCCACTCGGATTAAACCGCGCCTCTCCCCCAGTCGCGGAGCGGCTGGCGACTGCTGGAAGCAACCGAGCCACGCGTGAAGATCATCCACATCGCCGTCAAACAGCTGCGCCGTGCCGTATTCCCCGCTCTGGCCGCATTGGTGGCGCCCACGGTCGTACTCGCGCAGCCGGCGCCGGGGGGTGGCGCGCCCGCCGCGCCGCCCCGCACGCCCAGCGCGACCGCCCCCGCCACCACCACCGCGCCGCTCGGCGCTACCGAAAAGCTCCGCGGCCGCCTCATCGAAGAGGTCCGCGTCGTCGGTAACCGCACGATCCCCGCCGCCGTCGTCCGCAACCTGATCCGCACGCGCGAGGGCGCCAAGTTCGACCCCGCCACCGTCGACGAGGACTACCAGCGCGTCTACGCCCTGCGCAAGTTCGCCAACATCAAGCCCAAGGTCGAGCCGACCGAGACCGGCGTGATCGTCGTGTTCGAGGTCGAGGAGCAGCCCCAGGTCACGGCCGTCGTCTTCCGCGGCAACCGCGCCGTCGAGACCGAAACGCTCGCCCAGACCGTCGACATCCGCGCGGGCGAATCGATCGACCGCTCGCGGATCAACGCCGCCCGCGGCTCCATCGAGCGCATTTACCGCGAGCGCAACTTTCCGTTCGCCCACGCCGAACTCGACGAGAAGGCCCTGGCCGACGGCACCGTGATGTTCGTCATCACCGAGGGCCCCAGCGTCCGCGTCCGCAAGATCGAGACGATCGGGAACAAGTCGTTCTCCGAGGACAAGCTCACCGACCAGATCAAGACCCGCCACTGGCTGTGGTTCTTCCGCCCCGGCACCTACGACCCCGACCAGATCGAGGACGACGTCGCCTCCATCCGCCGCTTCTACGAGGAGCACGGGTTCTTCGACGTGCGCGTCGGCCGAAAGCTCGCGTGGTCCGCGGACCAGTCCGAGGTCCAGGTCTCGTTCGTCATCGAAGAGGGCGTGCGGTACAAGATCGACACCGTCACCTTCCGCGGCAACGCGTCGGTGCCCGAGGCGGAGATCCGCAAGCAGATCAAGCTCGTCGAGGGGCGGTACTGGGACACGGACGCGCTCAAACGCGACGTCCGCCTGATCGTCAAGGCCTACAGCCCCCTCGGGTTCATCTACCAGCCCAACGAACAGGACCCCGCCGTGGCCCGGAACTACCTGCAGATCCGGCCCGAGCCCGTCCTCCGCCGCGAGGCCGGCACCGTCGGCCTCGTCTACGAGATCTCCGAGGGCAAGCCCTACCGCGTCGACCGCATCCGCGTCCGCGGGAACGAGCGCGTGCAGGACAAGGTCTTCCTGCGCGAGCTGCGCGTCGTCCCCGGCCAGTTGTACAACGCCGGCGAGCTCCAGGACGCGGTCGACCGCATGAAGGCGACCCGCCTCGTCTCGGGCGCGACGATCACCCCGATCGGCGACGCCCCGGACTCCCGCGACCTCCTCGTCGAAGTCCAGGAAACCCAGACCGCCTTCTTCCTGATCGGGGCGGGCCTCACGTCGAACGCCGGCGTCCTGGGCAACATTTCCTACGAGCAGCGCAACTTCGACATCGGCAACGTGCCCGACTCGTGGGACGAGCTCTTCAGCCGCAAGGCGTTCACCGGCGCCGGCCAGTACTTCCGCATCCTGGTCGAGCCCGGCACCGAACAGACGCGCGCCCGGATCACGTTCGAGGAGCCCTGGATCTTCGACCAGCCGTTCTCGTTCCGGACGGACCTCTACTACTCGACCCGGCAGCGCGAGGAGTGGGACGAGACCCGGGCCGGCCTCACGCTGACGCTCGGCCACCGCTTCAACAACCAGTGGTCGGCCCGCGCGACGCTCCGCGCCGAAGACGTCTACATCCACGCGATCGAAGACCCCTTCCGCCGCGCCCCGGAAGTCGTGGCGAGCAAGGGTCACTCCACGCTGACGTCGGTCGGCCTCGCCATCCGCCGCGACACGACCGACAGCCGCCTGTTCCCCTCCGCCGGCTCGCAGACCGACTTCGCGTACGAGTACGTCGGCGCGCTCGGCGGCGACCACGACTTCCACAAGTTCACCCTCGGCTGGAACTACTACCAGACCGTGAACGAAGACCTGCTCGACCGGCGGACCGTGCTGTCCTACCGCCTCGACGCCGGGTACATCGCCGGCGACGCGCCGTTCTTCGAGCGGTTCTACGCCGGCGGCCTCGGGTCGATCCGCGGGTTCCGCTACCGCGGCGTCAGCCCCCGCCAGGGCCCGGAAGACGACCCGATCGGCGGCGAGTTCTCGCTCACCGGCTCGGTCGAGTTGAATTTCCCCGTCGCCGGTGAGATGCTCCGCGGCGTCGTCTTCGTCGACGCCGGCACCGTCGAATCCGAGTTCAAGCTCGGCACCATCCGCTCCTCGGTCGGCGTCGGCGTCCGCCTCACCCTCCCGCTCTTCGGCCAAGTCCCGATCGCGCTCGACGTCGCCTTCCCGATCACCAAGGACGACCAGGACGACACCCGCTACTTCAGCTTCTCCCTCGGCTTCGTCCAGTAGCTGCGAGTGACGAGTTGCGAGTTGCGAGTGCAACTGGCAACCGACCCGCTCGCAACTCGCAACTCGCAACTCGCAACTCCTCCCAACTCGCAACTACTCAGAAAGGAACCCGCCATGCTGTCTCGCCGTTCGCTGTCGACGTTCGCCCTCGCCCTGCTCGCCGCCGTCCTGCCCGCGGGCATCGCCGCCGCCCAGGGGACGCCCACGATCGGGGTCGTCAACCCGGCCCGCGTGTTCAACGAGATGCAGGAGACCGTCGACCTCAAGCAGAAGCTCGCCGGCGACCGCCAGGCGATCGAGAACGAGGAAAAGGCCCGCGTGAACGACGTCGAGGAGGCCCGCAAGGCCGCCCGCCTGTTCAACCCGGGCACCGCCGAGTTCAAGCAGAAGAACAACGAGTTCATGACCAAGGCGATCGCCCTGCAGACCTGGCGCGAGCTGACCAAGGCCGACCTCGCCCGCCAGCAGAAGCAGCAGATGAAGGACCTGTTCACGAAGATCGAGAGCGCGACCAAGGACGTCGCCAAGATGAAGAAGATCGACCTCGTCCTGGTCGACCAGCGCGCCGACCTACCCGAGGACCTGGAGCAGATCAACGTCGACCAGCTCCGCGCCCTGATCAACCAGCGGACCATCCTCCACGCCGACCCCAAGCTCGACATCAGCGGCGACGTCATCAGCGTCCTCAACACGCAGTACAAGAACCGGAAGTAACGCGGGCGCCGCAAACTGACGGAACAGCGAACGGACCGGACGATAGTCGTCCGGTCCGTTCTGCGTCTCGTCATCTAACAAGCCGGGGCAGAGCGTACGGGCTTTGCCCGAAGCGCCGCCCCGGATCGTTCCCGCGGACTTCGCCACGCCCCGCGCATCGCGCTCCCCTGCGGGCGGCGCTGTCGCTTGCCCTCCGGGTCGCGGCTAAACTGGGCGCTTCCGACTGACTCACCCTCTCTTCCGACCCCCCATGCTCACCCTTGCCCAGATCGCCACCCTCCTGAACGTCCCCGCCCCCGCCGGCGCAGAGCAACTGAACATCACCGGTGCTGCCACCCTCGCCGAGGCCGGCCCCACCCAGATTTCCTTCCTCGGCGATAAACGCTTCGTCAAAGACTTCGCCGCGACCCGCGCGGGCGCCGTGATCGTCCAGGCCAAGATCGACGTCCCGCCCGACGTCACTCGCCCCGTCCTACGCGTCGACAACGCCGACCTCGCGATGGCCAAGGTGCTCGAGGCGTTCGCCCCGCCCGTCGCCCGCCCCGCGCCCGGCGTGCACCCCTCCGCCCAAATCGACCCGACCGCCGTCATCGCCGACGGCGTCCGCGTCGGGCCCAACGTCGTCGTCGGCGCCCGCGCGACCGTCGGCCCACGCTCCGTCCTCCACCCCGGCGTCTGCGTCGGCGACGACACCGTCCTCGGCGACGACGTCGAGCTCTTCCCCAACGTCGTCGTCCGCGAGCGCTGCACGCTCGGCAACCGCGTCGTCGTCCACGCCGGGTCCGTCATCGGCTCCGACGGCTTCGGCTACCGCTGGGACGGGCAACGCCACGCCAAGGTCCCGCAGATCGGCACCGTCGTCATCGAGGACGACGTCGAGATCGGCTCCTGCACGTGCGTCGACCGTGCCAAGTTCTCCGAGACGCGCGTCGGCCGCGGCAGCAAGATCGACAACCTCGTCCAGGTCGCCCACAACGTCGTCATGGGCCCCAACTGCATCGTCGCCGGGCAGGCCGGCATGGCCGGCTCCGTCACCATGGGCGCGGGCGTCATGCTCGGCGGCCAGTGCGCCGTCCGCGACCACGTCCACATGGCCGACGGCTCCATGCTCGCCGCCTGCTCGGGCGCCATGGACGACGTCGCCCCCAAGCAGTTCGTCTCCGGCCTCCCCGCCATCCCCCACCGCCAGATGCTCCGCGAACAGGCCGCCCTCCGCCACGTGCCCGAGCTGCGGGCCGAGATCAAAAAGCTCCAGGACGAGCTCGCGGAAATACGGAAGCGGCTTCCGAGCTAGCGAGAGGGACACGTTCCGCGCGTTCAGGCGTAAGACACGGGTATCGCCCTACGGATGGTACCCGTGCCACGAAAGAAAACGACGCGGCCGGCGCTCGGGGCGCCGGCCGCGTCTTCATTCGTCACTCGTCGATCCGCTTACCGCCCGATCGACGCCTGCCGGCCGGCCTTCTCCTTGGCCTCGCGCTCCTTCGCCTCCTCAGCCAGGCGCTGCTTGCGGGTCACCTCGCTCGACACCGGCGCGATGCTCGGCTTCTTGGCCGCCGCCGCCGCCTCTTCCGCCAAGCGCTGCTTGCGGCTCATGTCGATCGCCGCCGGGGTCGGGGCCACCGGGGCGACCGTCCGGACGTTCGTCACGTTCGAGCTGTTCACCACGTTCGTGCTGTTCGTGTTCTTCACGTTCGACACGTTGGTCACGTTCGTGACGTTGGTGACGTTCGTCACGTTGGTCACGTTCGTCTTGGCCGCCGGGCGGGCGACGAAGCTCGAGTAGTTCGGCTTGCGGTTCTCCCGCACCGCCACCTCGCGTTCCGTCCGCTCGCGGACGTACACGTCGCGCTCGACCACCACCCGCTCGGCGACGCGCTTGCGCGTGTCGAAGTTGAAGCTCACCTCGAACTTCTCCACGTCGCGGACGCGGTCGACCTCGCGCACCCGGGCGACCTCGCGGGCCCGCCCGATCAGCACCACGTCGTTGCACGCGTGGATCCGGGCGTGGGCCTCGGCCGGGTTCGCCCGCCAGTACGCCACGTCCCGCACGTAGTGCCGGCGCAAGGCGTCGTGGTCGTGCCGGTGCCGCTGGAACAAGTTCACGTCGATGTTGAACCCGCACTCGCGGAAGTCGAACCGCCCGGCCAGGATCACGTCACGCCGGCAGAACCACATCGCCTCGTCGCGCGCCGCCAGCGCGACGTACAGCTCTTCGCTCGCGTCGTTCAACCGCCGGCGGGCGACGAACACGGCCTCGTGGGCGACCTCCAGGTCGGCCCGGATCCGCCCGGCGCGGTCCGCCGCGGCGGCGAGCCGGCCCTTGAGCTCGTCCACGTTCCCGACCGGGCCGACCTGCGCCTTGACGCGCTCCAGGTTCCCGGTCGCCAGCGCCACGTCGGCCTTGGCGAACTCGACCCCGCCCTTGGCCTTGAACAGCCGGGCGTCCGCCTCGAACGGGTCGCCGTGACCGCGGCGGCAGTGCTCGTGATGGGCCAGCGCCTCGCCGACGCGCCGCTCGGCCG
>DASPKW010000287.1:0-16847 GCA_035627895.1 Tepidisphaeraceae bacterium
CCCCCGACGCGCCCCATGCCCATCGCCTCCTCGCCGCCGAAGTCCTCGCCCGCCACAAGCTCCCTCCCGACGCTCTGCTGACGATCGCCAAGGCCGTCGAGGCCGCCGGCCCGCTGGAGTTGCCGCACCTCCTGACCGCCCTCGGCCAGTCGAGCGACCCGAACGTCGGCCTCGCGCTCGTCGCTTCGCTGGAGAAGTCCAAGGCCGCCCAAGCCCTCCGTCCCGACGCGATCAACGCCGCCCTCAGGCCCTTCCCCGCCGACGTCAAGGCCAAGGCCGCCCCCCTTCTCGCGCGCCTCGCGCCGGATGCGGAGAAGCAGAAGGCCCGCCTCGACGAACTCGCCGCCAAACTCCCCGCCGGCGACGTCGGCCGCGGACAGAACGTCTTCCACTCCACCAAGGCCGCCTGCGCCGCGTGCCACACGGTCGGCTACGTCGGCGGCAAGGTCGGCCCCGACCTGACCAGGATCGGCGCCATCCGCCAGGAGCGCGACCTGCTCGAATCGGTCGTCTTCCCCAGCGCCAGCTTCGTCCAGACTTACGAGCCGACGATCGTCGAACTGGCGGACGGCGACGTCGTCTCCGGCATCGTCCGCAAGAACGACGACGACGCGATCGTCCTCGCGACCGGCCCCGAGCAGGAGACGCGCGTCCCGCGCAAAGACGTGAAAGAGGTCCGCCCCGGCCAGCTCAGCGTGATGCCGGCGGGGCTCGACCAACAACTCACGCCCCAGGAACTCGCCGACCTGATCGCGTTCCTCAGGGCGTGCAAGTAACGCAAAAACGAAAAGACGGAAAACGTAAAGCCGTGACGACGCCCTCGCGTTTATCCGCTTTACGTTTTTCGTCTTTTAGTTTTCCCCGCACACCAGAGCCGCCGCGAAGCGACCCCACACCCCGTCACTTCGGCGCATCCCCCTGGTTCCCCTCCGCGTAGTACCGTACGCCGCCCACCGTGCTGACCTTCAGGTACTGCTTCCACGCCTTCTCCCCCTCCTTCTCGGCCTTCCGCTCGGCGGTCAACGTCTGCGCCTCCGCCTTGGGCGCGTCCTTCGACGCCGCCAGCGCTTCGACCAGCACGCGCCCGTCGGGCTTTTCCTTCGGGGTCACGCCGAGGATCGACAGCACCGTCGGCGCCACGTCCACGTTCCCGCTGGGCGTCTCGCTCCTCAACCCCGCCTTGAAGCTCGGCCCCGCGGCGATCAGCGTGTTGTTCATGTCGTACCGCGACAAGCTCCCGTGCCCCCCCTGCCCCGGCGACCGCCGCGCGCCCTCGGCCAGCATCACGCCCGCCGGGCGGCCCTCGGGCGGCTTGGCGTCGCCCCACCGCATCGACACGATCACGTCCGCCGCGTTCGCCGCGTCGATCCCCGCGTCCGCGTGCCGGAACGTCCCCTCGAGCCCGTCCTTCGTGAAGATCACGCCCGCCCACTGCGTCGTCTGCAAATACTCGACGAGCCGCTTGACGACCGCCGGGTCGTGGCCCACCACGTCCAGCGACACCGCCCCGCTGATCCCGATCACGACGACCGTGTCCTTCTCCGGCGGCGTCAGGAACGCGCCGGCGGCGCTAAAGCCCTTCGTCGTCAGCTCGTCCGCCACGTCCACCCCACCCGCGATCGTCGAGAAGCCGTGGTCGGACACCACGAGCACGTCCGTCGCGTCCAGCTTCTTCTTCGCCGCCAGCGCGTCCAGCACGCGCCGCAGCGCGTCGTCGCTGCTCTTGAGCGCGAGCTTGGCCGTCTTGCTCCCAGGCCCCGCGCCGTGCTGGGCGTAATCCGGCTCGCTCAGCCAGAGGACCGACAACGCCGGCAGCTCGCCCTGGTCGTCCGCCCACACCTTCTCGGTCAGCACGCGCGTCGTCCAGTGGTCCTGCCCGCGGTTGGCGAAGAACCGCGGGTGCACGCCCGGCGGGTTCGGGCCCAGGTCCGGGATCACGCGGTCCAGGGTAGCCGCCGGGATCGCCTTGCCCTCGTACACCGTCGGCTGGTCGACCGTCCGCTTGTCGCGCGAGCGGTCCCACAGCAGCGCCACGCCCTTGGTCCCGCACGTCACGGCCCGCCGGCCCGACCCGCGGACCGTCTCGACCAGCGTCGGCATCCGCAGCCACTTCGCCGCGCCCGGCTGGCCCTCCCCCTTCCAGACCGCCCACTCCGCCTGCGTGTCGACCGGGTTGAGCAGCTCGACGTCCGGCCGATACTCGAGGTTCGCGGTGATCCCCGTGCGCGCCGGGCTCGCACCCGTCGCCAGCGTCGCCCCGTTGACCTCGGTCGTCGACATGAACACCGCGTGGTTCTTCGCGAAGAACGTCCCGCGCGCCGCGAGCCCCGACAGCGTCGGCATGTCGGCCTCCGTAACCGAATCCGGCCGCAGCCCGTCCATCACGACGATGACGACGTGCTTCTTGGCGTCGCCGGCGTCAGCGACGAGCGGGCAGAGCGCGATCAGGAGCAGCGGGAAAAGGCGCATCCGCGCATGTCACCGGAGGAGCCTGGGGAAGTCAACGCGGACGGCGCGGGTCCGAAAGGACAAGGGGAGGAAGGAATTGGAAGCGCGTCGCCGTTCGAACGGGACCGGGCCTTCCGTCCGCCGGCAATCCAGCGCGCGTTCGTCCCCTTGTCACCTTATCGCCCCCTCTCCTTGTCTCTTCCAGCGCCCGCCGCGTTGCGCCCTCATGCCGCCCCGTCCGCCGGGTGCTGCCACGGCGCCCGGTACGGCCGCTTCAGCAGCTTCGTCGCCTCCGCGTCGCCCGGGATCGTGTGCGTCGTCGGGTCGAACGCCAGCGCCCGGCCCAGCTTCATGCTCATGTTCGCCAGCACGCACGCCGCCGTCGAGATGTGCCCCTGCTCGACGTCCGCCACCGGCCGCTTCGCCCCGCGCTGCTCCCGGCACGCCAGCAGGTCCTTCATGTGCCCCCGGATCGCCGGCGCGACGTGCTTCTCCAGGTCCTTCTCCGTCTTGTCCTCGGGGTACTCCTCGAGCTCGTACTTCACGTCCTTGTGCACGACCTCGCCCTTCCCGGCGGGCTTGAACGTGTACCCCATGACGCTCGCCTCCAGCGTCCCGTTCTCCCCGTAAATCGTCGCGCCCCACGGGAACCGCGGGTGCGGGGGCTTGTCGTACGCCCCGCCCATCCCCGGGGGCGGCTCGCCCCACGTCCGGTGCTGCCAGATCACCGGCAGCCCGTCGAAGTTGAACGTCGCCGCCTGCGTGTCCGAGATGTTCGCCCGGCTCGCCTTGTCCACCAGGATGCCGCCCGTCGACTCGACCAGCTTCGGCCACCCCAGGTTCAGCATCCACCGCACCATGTCCAGCATGTGCACGCACATGTCCCCGACGATCCCGTTCCCGTACTCCATGAAGGCCCGCCACCGCCGCGGGTGCACCAGCTTGTTGTACGGCCGCATCGGCGCCGGCCCGGTCCACAGCTCGTAGTCGAACCCCTCCGGCGGGGCCGCGTCCGGCGCCTGCTCGGCCGTGTCCCGCGCCCGCATCTTGTAATAACAGTAAATCTCCACCATCCCGATCTTGCCCAGCCGGCCGGAGTCGCAGAACTCCCGCTTCGCCTCCGCCAGGTGCGGCGTGCTCCGCCGCTGCGTCCCGATCTGCACCACCCGGTTCAGCTTCCGCGCCGCGTCCAAAATCGCCTTGCCCTCCAGCACGTCCACGCTGATCGGCTTCTGCAGGTACAGGTCCGCCCCCGCCCGCATCGCCTCGATCGCATTGAGCGCGTGCCAGTGGTCCGGCGTGCCCACGATCGCCAGCTCGATGTCCTTCTCCTTGAGCTGCTCGCGGTAGTCCGAATACGTCCGCGGCTTCTTGCCGCTCTTCTGCCGCGTGGCCGTCAGCTCGGCGGCCCCCTCCACCATCTTCTGGTCCGGGTCCGACAGCGACACGACCTCGACCGGCGCCACCTGGATCAGCCGGAACAAGTCGCACTTGCCGTACCACCCCGAGCCGATCAGCCCCACGCGGATCGGCTTGGCGTCCGCGCCGTACACGTGCGGCGCCATCGCGGCGGACGCGGCGAGCGTCGCCGCGGCGGTCGTGGAGAACTTCAGGAAGTCACGGCGGTTGAGCGGGGCGGGCATCGGCGGGTTCCTCCGAAGACGTGTGAGAGATGAACGGCCAGTCTACCGGTGGACACCGCCGAGGGCCACCTCACTTGATCGCCCGCGCCGCCCCCCGCACGTACGCCTTCTGCACCCCGTCCAGTTCCCCCTCCAGCCCCGCCAGCGCCTCGTCCAGCGTCTCCCCCCGGCGCCACGCCCGCCCGAGCCCCAACACCAGCCCCTCGCGCACGACCAGATCCCCCCCGCGCACCGCCCGCTCCAGCGCCGCTCCGGCCTTCTCCCCGAGCACCCCGTCCGCCCGGATCCGCGCCGCCGCCTCCTGCCGCTCGATCAACGACGCCGCTCCCAGTCCGTGCAGCGCCAGCCCCAACCGCTCGGCCCGCTCCCGGGTCGGTGAGTCCGGCCCCCGCGCGAACCGGCTCAACGCCTGCCACCGAATCCTTGCCGGCACCTGCTCGCGATCGTACATCTCCATCGCCAGCGCCACCCGCAAGTCCCCCCGGGCCGCCACCTTCCGCAGCGCCTCGGCCACCCGGTGCCGGATCGGGTTCCGCTCGTCCCACAAGTACGCGACCAACCGCCGGGCATCCCCCGCCGCCAGTTCCGACTCCACCCGCACGCTCACCTCGGCCTCCGCCGCCAGCGCCCGCACGCCGTCGTCCGCATCCCCCTTCGCCACCGCCGCCAGTTCCCCCGCGACCGACATCGCCCCAGCCCCGATCTGCCCTAGCCGCGCCGCGCCCATCCCGCGCACCGCCGGGTCCTCATCCTTCAGCAGCCCCGCGATCGCCCGCACCCCCGGCTCCCCCAACCGCGCCAGCACCAGCGTCGCCTCGTACCGCGCGTCCCGCGACCCGCCCGCGATCACGGCCGCCAGCGCGACGGCCGCCCGCGCCCGCAACTCCGCCGGCGCCTGCTCGTTCACGACCTCCCCGACCCGCTGCACCGCCGCCGCCGTCCGCACCCGCCCCGCCCGCTCGACCAGCGCGATTCCCAGCGCCTCGAGTTCCGCCCGCACCGCCGGCCCCGCCGCGCTGCCCGCCTCGATCGCCTTCAGCGCCGCCCGCGCCCCCACCCGCGCCACCTCGTCGGCCTTCGCGTCCGCCGCCCACGCCGTCAACAGCTCGACCGGGTCCCGCCGCTCGCGCCACCCCCGGTAAACCGCCGCCACGAGCGGTCCGCGCACCAGCCCGTCCGTCCCCCGCGCCGTCTCCCGCACGATCGCCAGCACCTTTTCATCCGCGACCCCGCCGGCGACCTTCCCCTCCGCCACCAGCGCCGCCGCCGCCGCCCACCGAACGTCGTCCACCTCCGAGTGCAGCCGCTCGATCGTGTTCCCTTGCGTCACGATGCGCCACGCCTCGGGCGTCGCCATCACCTGCGCCGCCTGCCGCACGTTCACGTCCGGGTCGCGCAGCGCCGCCGTCACGCGCCCCCGCACCTCGGGCAACACGTTCATCGCCCACCCGAGCCCCGCCACCGCCCGCCCGCGCACGTCCGGCGACGCATCCCCCGCCCGCACCAGCCAGTCCCGCGCCCGCTGCTCGACCGACCCGCGCAGCGCCGCCGCCGGGCTCACCGGCAGCCCCGCCAACCGCCCGGCCCACCCGTCGCCCAGAGCCACCCGCCACACCACCCCGGGCAAGTCCGCCGCCCCTTCACGCGCCCGCGCCGCGAGCCGGCCGAGCGCCTCCCACGTCGCCTCGATCCGCAGCCGCCGCTCCTCCAACCGCCACTGCAGTTCCCACGTCCACGGCCCGTTCGGCCCGTAAGGGTACTCCGCCAACGCCGGCAAATTCTCCCCCGGCAGGTCCGGCCGCGTCCGCTCCGGCGGCCACGCCAGCAGCGCCACCCGCTCGCGCCGCCGCTCCGTCCCACGCCCCCGGCTCGCCCGCACTTCCCGGATGCGCAAACACCCACAGCCGGATCGCCCCCTCGTCCAGCCGCCACCGCGCCAGCGCGCTGATCCGCTCCTGGTAGTCCGTCAGCACCCACAGCCACGCGCGCAGGGCCGCCGTCAGATCGGCGTCCGGCCACTTCATCGCCGCCCCCACGCGCCGGCGCACGCCCGCCAGCGCCGCGTCCGCGTCCGCCGCCGCGAAGTCCACCGCCTGCCCGTCCATCACCTCGATCATCACCCGGCGGACGTCGCCGTCGCCGATCCTCGCCATCCGCACCCGCGCCCGCTCGCGCACGTCGTGCCACCCGTCCGCCGTCGCGATCGCCAGCGCCTCGATCGCCGCCGCCCGCGGCCGCCCCACCGGCCAACCCGCGATGCCGTCCAGAATCGCCAGCCGCTGCCGCGTCGGCAAAAACGACGCCTGCACCACCCCCACCGCCACGACCCGCATGTACCCGTTGTCCGCCACGTTCGTCACCGCCGCGGCCATCAGGTCTTCGACCTTTCGGAAGTCCGCCCGCGCCACCGCCGCCATCGCCACGACCGCCGACACGCGCGCCCCCGGCGCCGCGTCCCCGTCCGCCGCCAGCCGGCCCAGCGCCTCCCACGCCCCCATCCCCTTCGGCCCCAGCTCCACGAACCGGTCAATGACCGCCGCCCGCACGAACTCGTCCCCCGACCGCAATCCCCCCACCAGCGACCCGCCCGCCTTCCCGCCCATCATCCGCACGGCCGCGCGCGCCCCGAACCGCACCGAGTGACTCGGGTCCGCAAGCCGCGGAACCAGCGTCTCCGCCTCCGGCAATACCGACCCCGTCCCCACCAACACCGCCAGCCGCCGCAGCGCCTCGTCCCGCTGCGCGTGCGTCGTCCCCTCGTCCGCCAGCGTCCGCACGATCGATTCCCGCTCCCGCGCCAGCTCCCGCTCTGCCCCCACCCGCGGCGGCTCCTCCGCGCGCGCACCCACCCCACACCCCATCGTGAGCGCCACAATCCAACGCCGGAACGCAAACCCGTTCACGCCGACCTCCCTTCGAGACCAACCCCAATCGTAACACGCCCCCGGTGCCGCGCGCGCCGAATCCTGCTGAACGTGAACCGCATGGGTCTGCCCCGTCACCTCTCCCACCCACCACCCCACCATTACCTCCACCCAACCCTTGTTACCAACCGTTTACCCACACCCCCGCCCCTCGCGCATCTAATACACGTACCCACCGGCACGGCGCCGGCGACCGGCCGTCCCCCAACGAGGAACTCTCATGACCACTCGCAAGCCCTCCACCTGGACCACCCGCCTCCTCGCCCTCGCCATCGCCGCCTCCGCCGGCGGGTCCGCCTTGGCCATGGACTACCTCCGCCCGCCGCGATCGCAGCCCCTCCTCGCCCTCGCCGCCGCCGAGCAGGAGCGCCTGTCCAACCTCGCCACAACCGCCGTCTTCGACAACCCCGTCGACGCCAAGAAGGCCATCGCCGAGCTCCGCGCCGCCGGGCCCGCCGGCCTCGCCGCCATGATGTCCACCCACCAGGTCGCCATCGACCGCCACCGCAACGACCCCACCACCGCCAGCGCCCAGTGGGACCGCCTCGCCGCCGCCCTCGACGCCGTCGCCGCACAAAAGGACGCCTGGTCCTCAGGCGTCTACTGGTACACCGACCTCGAGGCCGCCAAGAAGGTTGCCGCCGCCTCCAACAAGCCGATCCTCTCCCTCCGCCTGCTCGGCACGCTCGACACCGAGTTCTCCTGTGCCAACTCCCGCTTCTTCCGCACCGTCCTCTACCCCAACGCCACCGTCGGCCAATACCTCAAGGACCGCTTCGTCCTCCACTGGCAATCCCACCGCCCGGTTCCCCGCCTGACCATCGACTACGGCGACGGCCGCGTCGTCGAGCGCACGATCACTGGCAACTCAGCCCACTACGTCCTCACGTCCGAGGGCAAGGTCGTCGACGTCATCCCCGGCCTATACGGCCCCGCCGCGTTCGTTCGCACCCTGCAGGCCGCCGAACAAATCGCCCGCAACACCTCACCCCGCACCTTCGACCTGCGCCTCGCCCAGTGGCACCGCAACCGCGCGGCCGCCCTCCGGCAGCAGTGGGCCGCCGACCTCGCCGCGATCGGCGCCCCGGTCGTGCCGACCGACAACAAGCCGGGGCAGAGCGCACGGGCTCTGCCCGAAGCGCCGCCCCGGATCGTCCCCTCGGATAACACCCTCGCCGCCCGCCTCCGCGTCGTGACCCCGTCCGCCCGCCCCGACGCCGCCGAGGCCAAGCGCCTGATCGACGCCGCCAACGCGTCCGTCTTCACCGTCGCCGCGCCCGCCCCGCCGCGCCCGGCCGCCGGGGCCAACCCGCCCCCCGCCGCCGCCGCCGCCGCCCGCGTCGCCGTCTCCAAGTCCGCGATGGAGCTCGCCCCCGTCCTCGCCGTCGCCCCGGACCGTACCAACCTCGCCACCGCCACGTCCGACGACACCTGGGCCAAGCTCGCCGAGCTCCGCGCCGCCGACGCCAAGCTCGACGCCGGCAGCCGCGCCGTCATGCTCGCCAAGGCCGGCCCCTCCGCCGTCGCCGCCAACGAGCGCACCGCGTCCAAGCGCGTCGTCGAAAGCCCCCTCAACCGCCTCGTCCGCTCGTTCGAGCGCTCCGTCGCCGAGGACACCGTCCGCAACGAGTACCTCTTCCACCTCCAGATCCACGAGTGGTTCGCCGCCGGCACCGCCCCCAAGACGCTCGACGACCTCAATGAAAAGGTCTACGCCGAGCTCTTCCTCATGCCCAAGTCCGACCCCTGGCTCGGCCTCGTCCCCCCCGACGCCTACACCGCCCTCCCCGCCACCGCCACCAGCACCGCCGCCGCCAAGTAGGCCCGAACTCCACCCCCCCGATTCCCCCACCGCGCGGGGTCAGACGATGGGTGTCTGACCCCGCGCGGTCTTGCGATTGGGAGCGTGGACGAGGGCCTTCCGGACGACCACCAGGCACGTCATTCGGCGCCGAAAGCGGTTCGTCAGATCGTCGCGCAAGTCTTGCACCCACCACGCTCTTTCGTCATTGATCCTTCGTCATTCGTCATTGATTCTTTGTTTCGTCATTCGAGCTTCGGAATTCGTCATTGATTCGTTCTTCGGGTTTCGTGGGCATTCGTCATTCCCCCCTCCCCCTCCCCAATAATCAGGGTTCCCCCTCCCGTCCCGTTCCGGTACGGTCGCCCAAATGCAGACCCTCGTCGTATCCCCCCGGGTCATCGCCGATCCCCTGGACATGCTCCGCCAGTACGCCGCCGGCGCCATGCCCTGCTACCTCGCCGACGAACGCTCCGACGTCGGCTGGGTCAAGTACACCCACCGCGGCGTCCAGGACCTCTCCAAAATCGCCTTCCCCCGCAAGGAAAAGCGATACATCTTCCACGACAAGTTCGCGATCAGATACGACACCGCCTTCGAAGACGTCCTCCGCGGCTGCGCCGAGCCCCGCGGCGGCCGAACCTGGATCGAGGGCCCCCTCTTCGACGGCTACCTCGCCCTCCACCGCATGGGCTTCGCCCACAGCTTCGAAGCCTGGTGCGGCGACCAACTCGCCGGCGGCTGCCTGTCCGTCCAGATCGGCGCCTACATCACCTGCGACTCCATGTTCCACCGCGTCTCCAACGCCTCCAAGGCCGCCTACGGCCAAACCCTGGTCCGCCTGAAGGACCGCGGCTTCGACTGGCTCGACGTCAACTGCGTCGCCGACCACCGCGTGAACTACGGCGAAGAGTGGGTCCCCCAGTGGCAGTTCGAGCGCATGCTCCGCGCCGCGATCAACAAGCGCGTCACGATCACCGACGACCTCCCCTGCCCGCCCCTCCCCGCCTCGATCCGCCTCCGCCTCCCCATCGAGCGCGCCTTGGGCGCCATCGGCCGCCGCCTCGGCATCACCGCCGCCCCCGAATGGCGCGCCTCCCCGGACGAGACACGGGCCCGCGCAGACGACAACCACCACGATCGCCCCGACTGACCCGTACGGTGGGCACTGCCCGCCGCTCGCACTGACCCGTAGGGTGGGCACTGCCCACCGCTCGCACGCCCCGCGCTCGCAGTCAATCGACGTACTTCTACGGATCAGGATCGAAACCTGCGCCTGCCCATGCCGCTTGCGGCTTCGCACCGAAGGTGCACGTGAGCGCCCCGCGCGCCCACCGCAGCGCGCTACCCCTAAGCAAGCGACAAATTTCGAATTTTCCTTCACTCCCCGCGCCGCATCGCACTCCCGTGCGCGCCCGTCACCACCCCGAAGTGACACCGCACGTAAGTTAGATGCACCGTCCAACGCCAACCCCACCCAACGCCCCACCGACCCGGTACCGGAAGGTACCGAAAAGTACCGGTTTGTACCGGTTTGTACCGATTCGTCCCGTCCCCAACGCGCCCCAAGTGCAGCTCCCTGCTCCGCTTACGCGTCGTCACCCTGCCCGGCGGTTCCGGGTCGCTCAAAAATCGCGGCGGCGCGCATTTGCACCCGCGCCTTGGCCCACCACGGCCGCTCGATGTCCTTCCAGCGCGATCTCACGGACGCGCGTGGGCGTCCGGAAGACGGAGGCCTGGCTACTTGCGCCCGAGCATGCGGTCCAGCGAGTCGCCGGTCTGGTGCACCAGCGCCTCGGGGTAGTGCAGGTACGGGTGGAAGTACTCGAACGTCAGGTAGCCGCGGTAGCCGGCGGCGTCGAGCGAGTTCATCACCGCCGGCCAATCCGTCGTGCCGTCGAGCAGCGGGCGGAACGTCTCGAGCGAGTAGTCGGTCCCCTTCTTCGTGTACTCCTTGAAGTGCACGTTCTTGATCCGCTTGCCCAAGTAGCTGATCCAGTGCTCGGGGAACTGGAACATCGCGATGTTCCCGGTGTCGAAGTGGATTTTGACACGCTCGGATTTGAAGGAGTCGACGAAGTCGGCGATCTCCATCGGCGTCATCAGGTAGCCGTTGAAGAAGATATTCTCGATGTTGAGGCTGACGTTGAGCTTCTCGGCTTGCGGCAACAGCTTGGCGATGGCCTCGCGGGCGCGCTTGTCGCACACGTCGTTGGGGACCGGCTCGTGGTCGGTCCGCCACGGGATGTGAACGGCGCCCGGGACGACCAGGAGGTTCTCGACGCCCAGCGCGTGGGCGGCCTGCGTCATCAGGCCGGCGAGCTCCATCCCGCGGGCCCGCTTGGCCGGGTCGTTGCTGACCAGCGGGTACGGCCAGAACAGGAACGAGCACAGGCCGGAGATCTGGATGCCGACCTTGTCGGCCAGCGAGCGGATGGCCGCCAGTTCCTTCGGGCCGGCCTTGGGGGACAGGTCGTCCTCTAAATTGTAATTCAACTCGACCCCGTCGAAGCCCGCGTTCTTGGCCAGGCGCAGGCACTCCTCGAGGTTCATCCGCTGGGGATAGGGAAAGGCCCAGAGGTTGATCGACTTCTTCATGTCGAACTTCTTGGGCGACGAGCGGCGGTCGTCGGGCGCGGGCTGAGCTTGAACCTGCGTGGTCAGTGCGGCGCCCGCCGCGAGCGCGGCCGCGCCGATCAGGTGCCGGCGCGAGACGTGCGACGCGGCGGGGTCGTTGGGCGGAAAAGGCATGCGCGAAGTCTCCCGGCTGAGATGTGAGCCCCTTGGGTTGGTGAACTTTAATCGCGGGCGTGCGCGGACGCCACGGGTTTGTGCCGATCACGCGAGTTCTCTCCCTGCCGCGCACCGTGCGTGCTCCGCCGGGCCGCGCCGCCGCGGCCGGGAGAGGGAGTACGGGCGTGCGCGCTGATACAATCGCCCCCCATGTCGTCGTCGCCGAACCATCCTTACCCCGGGCCGGACGTGCCGCCGATGGAGCCGCCGCCGACCGACGGCCCCGAGCCGCTGCCCGTGCTGCCGCTCCCCCCGCGGGTGGCCGTGCCGCTGATCCTGCTCGCGCCCGCGGCGGCCGCGGTCGGGGCGGCGATCGTGCGGCTGGCCGAGCCGGCCGTGATCGTGACGCGCGGGCCGGGCCGGCTCGCGTACGCGGTCGAGCGCGGGCACGTGTCGGTCACGGCGCTGCTGTTCGCCGGCGCGGCCGTGCTGGCGGCCGCGATCTTCTTCACCCGCCCGCACCGCGGCATCGCGATCCTGGCGGCACTGGTGGTGACGCTGTCGATCGGGTTCGGGCTGGGCCTGTGGCACCAGGCCGTCGCGCGCGCGGAACTGACGCCGACGACGCTAATCGCCCCGGCGCGGGTGCGCGGGATCTTCCCGGGTAACCCGGTGACGGTGCGGCTGGACAAGCTGGCGATGCTCGAACTGGTGGGAGATCCGAGGGAGCGGGAGACCCACTACCAGCGCGCGTACGCCGCGCCCGGGCAGTACGTCGACCTCGACCTGGGCCCCCTGTACGGGGCGGCCGAGGACGACCTGATCGCGGCGGCCGAGCGGTTGGGGGTGAAGGTGACGAAGCGATGAGGGGAGGGGGAAGGCGAGGAGGGAGGATGGATTTGGTGACCCATGCCGTTCCATCCTCTATATTCCATCCTCGTGTTCTAAATGCCCCCGCCGCCCTCGTCCGGCCCTTCGGTCACTTTTAGCACGAGCAGCGTCCGGTCGTCGCCCAGCGGGCGGCCGGCGCGGAACGATTCGAGGGTGGCGAGGATGCGCTGGGCGCAGGCGCCGGCGGACCCGGGGGAGCCGTTGGGGCCGGCGGCGGCCTCGTCCATGCGGCGCTCGGTGAACATGTCCCCGCGCGGGTTGCGGGCCTCGGTGATGCCGTCGGTGTAGAGGACGAGCGTGTCGCCGACGCGGAGGTCGTACTCGCTATCGACGTATTGTTCGTCGCGGTCGATGCCGAGCGGGAGGCGGTGCTCGCCGTCGATCGCGCCGGCGACGCCGTTGCGCACCAGGCGGATCGGGGGGTGACCGGCGGCGGCCCAGGCGAGGCGGCGGGCGGCGGGGTCGTAGATCGCGTACAGGGCGGTGACGAACGTGCCCGAGCCCATCGTGTAGCGGTCGGTCAGGTGGCGGTTGACGTGGCCGAGGAGTTTTGAGGGCGGGTCGGGGGCGTCGTCCATCATGTGGGCGATCGAGTGGGTGACAGCCATGATTACGGCGGCGGGGGTGCCGTGGCCCGACACGTCGGCGATCAGGATGCCCCACCGACCGTCGTGGAGGCGGAAGAAGTCGTAGTAGTCGCCGCCGGCGCGGGTGGACGTCTGGTAGTCGGCGGCGATCTCGAGGCCGGGGATGCGCGGGAGCTCGGTCGGCAGGAGCGACCGCTGGATGTCGGCGACGGTCTTGAGCTCGCGGTCGACGCGCTCGTACGCCCGGCGGACCTCCTCGTGCAGCACCAGGTTCTGGGTGGCGCGGCCGAACAGGTTGGCCATCCACGTGTGCTCGGGGAGGTACTCGCGGACGAACGCGCCGGCGCCGGTGCGCATCAGGACGACCATGTTGAGCGATTCGCCGCCGTCGAACAGCGGGATGGCGACGGCGGACCCGTAGGCCGCGAGGAACTCGGCGGCGGGGTCGCCCTCGGCCAGCTCCGAGGCGAGGTCGTCGATGACGACGGGCTCGCCGGCGTAGATCAGGCGCGAGAGGAGGCCGCCGTCGAGCACGGGGAGGCGGTCCTTCTGCTTCCACGGGTTGACCTCGCCCCAGCCGGAAAAGCGGGTGACGCGGACGAGCGGGGCCGACAGCTCCCGGCGGCTCAGTGAGAGGTACCCGTCCGACGGAAGGAGCGTGCGCATGCGCGTCCCGTAGTACCGGACCATCCCCTGCGGGTCGTCCTGCGCCGAGAGCTCGCGGACCGTCTCGACGACGAACCGGAGCTGTTCGGCGGCGTCGCCGATGCCGGCGAGCATGCTGGTGCGCTGGTGCGCCCCCTGTTGAGCGGATGTGACGACGTCGGACATCGATCTGATCGTAGGAGGGCGAGCGCGAACGGGGAAGAACGAAATCGGCGCGGGTGTGCGCGCGCAAGAAGAAAGAGGCGCCGGGTGCGCCGGCGCCTCTCGTCGGGATTCCTAGTATCGCGATGCGGTGCGGGTCACTTCGCGCCGCTGACGTCGAGGGCGATGATGTAGGGTTGGTCGGCCGGGTCCTTCTTAGCGCTTCGGGCGTACAGGACGCCGTTGGCGACGACGGCGGCGTTCCAGCACTTGCCGTTGTCGAAGAAGTCGCCGGCCGCGACCTCCGTGTACTTGTCCGGGCTGGCCTTGACGATCGCGATCTGGCCGGCGTCGCCTTGGACGACGAGGTCGTCACCGGCGAGGATCGTACCGCCGGGGCCGAAGCCCTTCTTCTCCCACTTGACCTTGCCCGTCGCGAGCTCGACGCAGCGGAGCGGGGCGTCGCCGTGGCGCTTGAAGCCGAAGATGCCGTAGAGGTGGCCGTCCTTGTAGACGCAGCTGGTCCAGTGGTTGGCCTGGTCCTCGTCCTTGATGCGCCAGAGCTCCTGGGTCTGCCACGCGTCGCCGGACTTGGTCACGCGGGCCGCGCCGGCGCCGACCTTGTACCCGGCCGAGCAGTAGACGATGTCGCCGGCGACGACGGGCGTGGTCGCGGTCGAGACGTTGAACGGGAACGCGTAGCGCCAGAGCTCCTTGCCGGTCTTGGCGTCGCAGGAGACGAGGCCGGCGTGGACGAAGAAGACGACCTGCGGCACGCCGTGGATCGTGGCGAGCGTGGGCGACGAGTGGGTGACCTTTTCGGAGCCGGTGGCCCAGGCGACCTTGCCGGTCTTCTTGTCGAAGGCGACGAACGTCTTGCCGGCGGCGCCGCCGGCAACGTAGACGTGGTCGGCGTCGACGACGGGGGAGGCGGCGTTGCCCCACTGGCGGATGCCGGGGGTGCCGGTCTGGTCGCCGAAGTCTTTGACGAGGTCGGCCTTCCACGCGACCTTGCCGGTGGCGGCGTCGCAGGCGATCAGGTTGAAGTAGGTGCCGTAGGCGAAGACCATGCCGTCCGACACGGTGGGGGTGGTGCGCGGGCCGTTGCCGCCCTGCTTTTCCATGATGGTCCGGCCGATGACCTGGTGCCACTTGGCCGAGCCGTCCTTGGCGTCGAGGCAGAGCAGGGCCTCCTGGCCCTCGGCGGCGGCGGTGACATAGACCTTGCCGCCGGCCACGGCCATGGTGCCGAAGCCTTCGCCGACCTTGACCTTCCAAAGCTGCTTGGGCTGGGCACCCTTGGGCCAGGCGATTTTTTCGTCGGTGATGCCGTCGTAGTTGGGGCCGCGGAAGGACGGCCATTCGGTGGCGGAGGCGGAGAGGGAGACGAGGCCGGCGAGGGCGAGGGTGCGCCAGGTCATGGGTCGGGGGTCCTTTCGCGTGTCGTTGACTGAACGGGACTGTCAGTAAAGCGCCGTCGGGCGGTGGATGTTTACCCTAGCGGGCGGCCGGGGACAAATGGATTCGTGGACGAGGCGCACCGGCACGGGCGTACAATCGCGGCGTGTCGTGCGAGCCCCTCACGTCGTCGGCCGTCGGTCCCGCCCGGGTGTTGGCGTACGCGCCGCCGTCGTCGCCGGTCAGGCGGGCGGTGATGGCCACGTGGCGACGTGCGCCGGTCCTGATATTCGCGCTCGCGTGCGGGGTCGCGGCGATCTGGCTGCCGCCGGTGCTGCGGAACATCCCGGCCGTGCGGGTGCAGTCGCCGTGCCTCGACGCGCGGATCCCGGGCGAGTTGCCCGTCTGCGAACCGGACGCGCTCCGGGCGGCCGAGATCCTGAGGCAGGGTGTGGCCGACTACCGGCCGGGGATGTACGGGAGCGCGGTACGGCTGGACCCGCGGTGGCAGGCGCTGGCGACGACGCTGGTCGTGCCGGGCGTGCCGACCCCCGGGGTGACGATCATGAGCCCGGGGTGGCCGGCGGCGGCGACGACGTTCGTGCACGAGTTGTCGACGCCGACGGGGCACCGAAAGCGGATCGTCGTGCTGGAGGATTTGGACCGGGTGACGGTCATCGAGCCGGCGGCCCTCCTGGGCGGGCCCGCGCGGGTGATCTACCGCGGCGACGTCGACACGGATTGGAAGAGCCACGACATCTTCCGCTCGATTCGGCCACAAATCCCCGGGGCGCGCGTCTGGGCGGGCGAGTGGACGGACCGGTGCGGGTTCGAGGTGCGGTTCGAGGTCGAGGGGGTCGCCGGGCGCTTCACTTACCGGCTGGACGACGGCGACACGGTCACGCGCTGGCTGCTCGACCCGCGCGAGTTCGGGAAGCGGCTGCAGGCGCGGCGAGACCTGCCGCGGGTTCTGCGCGTGGCGGGCGTCGACGGGGTGCGGAGCGGGATGGACGCGAAGGCGCTGGGGCGGTGATTCGAGGGTGTCGCGCGCTCGATTGAAACCGGGACGGCATTTCGCAATGCGGCGCGTCAGCAACGCGTTGCGTCGCAGCTAACTTGGTGCGGTCGCATTGGTGGAGGTGATCTCGCGCTCGATGAGTTGCTTGAGCAGCGAGCGGTGGCAGCGGTCCTCGCGGGTGCACTGGGAGGAGCAGAGGAGGGTGATGGATTCGCCGGCGCGGACGCGGGCGGCGAGGGCGGCGATGCGGGGGCGCTGGGCGGCCATTTCCTTGAGGTAGCGGAGGCGGTAGGTGTTCCAGTCGAGTGTGAGGCGGCCGGCCTTGCCGTAGGCGGCGGCGTGGAGGTCGACGCTGGGGGCGAGGTCTTTGTCCCAGGCGTCCCAGGTCTCGTCGGATTTGGCGAGGCCGCGCGGGCGGTAGCGGGTGACGAGCAGGCGGTGGCCGTCGTCGGGGGAGCGGGGGTCGTCCCAGCGCTTGGTGTGGAGGGGCATGGGGGGATGGTAGGCAGTAGGCCGTAGGCAGTAGGCAGTAGGCAGTGGGCGGGGGGCGAAGAACGGTGTCCGTTCCAACGCCTACACAGCTTCTCTCTCCAGCC
The DNA here is from genome assembly GCA_035627895.1 of Tepidisphaeraceae bacterium. Taxonomy (GTDB): domain Bacteria; phylum Planctomycetota; class Phycisphaerae; order Tepidisphaerales; family Tepidisphaeraceae; genus DASPKW01. The sequence goes on from DASPKW010000287.1 coordinate 16,847, forward strand.
G
>DASPKW010000288.1:0-16568 GCA_035627895.1 Tepidisphaeraceae bacterium
AGTTCGGCGTGCGACCGAAACGTCGACGCACGCACGACATTCCCCAGCCCCGCCCGCTCGACCTCCGCCACGTGCGCGGCGTTGCTCGTCAGCAGGTCCACCGTCCCCAGTTCGCTCAGCTTCCGCGCGATCGCGTAACCCGTGTTGCCCGTAAAACTGTTCCCCCAGTCGCGCACGCGGTCGATCATCTCGCGCGTGTTGCCGGCGGTAACCAGAAATCGAAGCGGTCGAATTGAGCGAGTCTCCAGTACGGTCATCAGGCACTTGATGATAACCGGACGCTCCGGTTTAGCCGCGACCCGGAGGGCAAGCGACAGCGCCGCCCGCAGGCGAGCGCGTCGCGGGGACGCCGCGTCAGATCGCCCCACGCGCTTCGTCATGTCCGTGATCGATCCATCGCCTTTGTCAATCGCGCATTCGCCTCGACACCCCCCCGCCCCTCCCCTATCCTTCCCCACCCATGTCCGACCCCGCCGACACGCCCGCGCCCATCCCCGAACCGGCCCCCGCCGCCGCCGCGCCACCCCCCGCGCGCTCCTTCCTCGTCCAGAAGTTCGCCAAGCTCAGCCTGAACAACCTCACCGTCATCGGCTACTCCGTCGCCGGCGAGGAAACTGTCTGCCAGATCCCCGAGCTCAACGTCTGCTTCGACATCGGCCGCGCCCCCTACTTTGCCCTCACGTCCGACTTCCTCTGTATCTCGCACGGCCACATGGACCACCTGGCCGGCATCGCCTACTACCTCTCCCAGCGCTTCTTCCAGGGCATGAAGCCCGGCACGATCCTCCTGCCGCGCGACCTCGTGCCCGGCGTCGACCAAATGCTCCGCTGCTGGCGCGGGATCGAGCGCCAGCAGACGCCCTACAAGCTCGTCGGCCTCGCGCCCGGCGAGTCGTTCGCCGTCCGCAAGGACTTCCTCATCCGCGCCGTCGAGACCCACCACGGCGGCTCGTCCCTCGGCTACGCGCTGGTCTCGGTACGCGAAAAGCTCAAGCCCGAATACCTCGGCCGCCCCGGCCCCGAGCTGGTCGCCCTGCGCAAGGCCGGCACGCCCATCCAGTACCGCACGGAAGTCCCGCTCGTCACGTTCCTGGGCGACACGAGCTTCGGCCCCGTCTTCGACCAGCCCGACGTCGCCAACGCCGAGATCCTGATCACCGAGTGCACGTTCTACGAGGCCGACCACAAGGCCCGCGCCAAGCACGGCCGGCACCTCCACGTCGACACGTTCGTCGAAAAGGTCGTGCCCAAGCTCAAGAACAAGTACGTGGTCGTGTCGCACGTCTCCCGCCGCACCGGCGTCCGCCGCGCCAAGCGCACCCTCTCCCGCCGGCTCGGCGCCGAGGAGATGAAACGCTTCCTCTTCCTGATGGACCTGGAGAATGCCGCCGACGCCGGCGATATGGAAGACCTCGGCCCCAAGCCCGACAACGACGCCGGCGAGTGACAACATTCCAGCGCACCCCCGCCCCCGTTTAGCCGCGACCCGAAGGGCGAGCCTCAGGCGAGTCCGGAGGCGAGCGCGTCTCGCTCGCCCCGCGGAAGACCCCGCCGTCGCGCTCCCGCACGGCCGTTAGTCGCACGGCACATCCCGCCCGATCCCGCCGCCCCGCGCCCACCGCGCCACCACCCGCGCGAACGCCCGGGCCTCGACGACCAGCCAGTCGTGCCCGCCGTGGTCGACGCAGTACACCTGCGCGTTCGGGATCCACGCCGCGAACTCCTCCGCCGCCCGCGCCCCGGCCACGTGGTCGTGCCGGCCCCACACGATCAGCGTCGGCGCACCCACCCGCCGCGCGACCGCCGCCGCCTCCGACTCCTGCCCGGTGAGCGCCAGCCCCCGCTGGTGCCACAGCGCCCGCGTCTGCTTCGCCGCGTTCCCAACGAGCACCGGTCCCGCCCGCAGCGGGAACGTCCCCTCGTACGCCAGCGACAACGCGTACCCCACGGTCATCCGCAACAGCGACCCAAGCGGCTCGGCCCCGATCGACCCCATCATCACGACCCGCCCGACGCGCGACGGGTGGTCCGCCGCCACGCGCATGACCACCGGCCCGGAATTCGAATGCCCGACGATCAGCCCGGCCTTGGCCAACTCGATGCGATCCATGAATGCGACGACCCACCCCGCGAGGCGCGCGAAATCCCACCCCTCGGCCAACCGCTCGGTCGACAGCCCACCCGGCAGTTCGACCAGCACCACGCGATACCCCTGCCCCGCCAGCGCCCGCCCGGTCGGCTCGTAGACCGACATCGCCGCCACCGGGCTCCCGACGACGACCGCGACCTCCGCCGAGGCGTCGCCGTAATCCGAATATCGCCCGGTCGCGCCCAAGACGGTGACGGCGCGCCGATAGATCCGCGAGGGCATGGCCGACACTCTAGCGGCGCACGCGCCCGGCGCGATCCCGCAGACTCATCAAAACGGGAGACCGGTGCGGCCTCGGGAACCGCACCGGTCGTCACGCCCTGCTATGGACTGAAAAGTCGCAACGTGCCCGCGAAAGCCCACGGAACTTGTTCCGTGGGTTCCATGCGACTGTCTACGCCGCTTCCACGAGCAACCCCACGCGCCCGCCCCACCGCAACTTCCGATACGCCTGCACGCTAACCATCCCACTCTCGAGCATCGGCGCCAGCGCGTCCGCCGACGCGTCCGCGTGGTCCACCAGCAGCCGCAGCCGCGGGTGCCGGTGCGCGTCGATCGCCAGTTGCGGCATCGCCATCGCGATCAGCCCGCGATTCTCGGTCAGCCAGCGATACGCCTGTGCGATCAGCTTCAAATCGCGCAACCCCTTGCGGGCAACCGCGACCAGCACCAGCCCGCGCTCCCGCGTCACCGCCAGCCGGGCGTCCGGGCACATCGGCGCCCGCACCGGGCACTCGAGCATCTCGCCCTTCGCCTGCCCCAGCACCGCCGACACGATCGGCCCCGCGTCGTTCAAATCGCCCGCAAAGTCGATCACCTCGCTGACCGCTTCATCAGCTTCACCACGATTGCTCAGCGCCAAACGCGGCATCTCGAAGCTCGGCAAGGCGCTCGCGACCGGCGCAGGTGCCGCGGCCGGCATCGCCGCCCCGAACGACGGCGCGCTCGCCACCGTCTCGACCGCCGCCACGACCTCGCGCACCGACGCGACCGGCATCACCGTCTCGTGTTCCTCGTGCTCGACGTCGGCCACCGCCACTCGAACTTCGCTCCCCATCTCCTCATCACCCCACCCCCCCACCTCTTCATCAGCCCGCAACGCCGCCTCCGCCGCCGCGGCCTTCATCCGCCCGACGAACGCCGCCATCACTTCCCACTGCGCCGCCCCCGCCGCCTGCGCCTTGTCCGGGCGCGGGCGGACGTGCATCACCACGTGCTCGGCGACCGCCGACGTCGCCCGCACCGCCGGCTCCCCCGTCAACTCGATCCCCAGGAATTGCAGGCACACGGTCGACAGCTTGCGGTGCACCTTCGCCGCGACCGCCTCCGTACCCGCTTCCATCAGCGCCAGCGTCATGCGCGGCAAGCCGACGTTCGCGAGCCCCTTGAGCGTGCGGTAGCAGGAGACCACGCCGTCGTGGTCCGTCGTCGACAGCAGCGCCCAGTGGTCGATGTCCTTCAGGAGCGACCGCGCCTCGGGGGCGCGCAAATTCGGCAGCACGACCAGCCACCGGTCGACGTCGCAGCTCAGCTCCTCGAGCGACTCGGCCACGCCGCGCGCGTCGAACTGCTCGACCGCCTCGGCCGGGTCCGGGTCGCCCGCGTTCGGCTCGATCGACCGCTCGACGCACGTCAGGCGGAAGTCGCCCGAGTCGAGTTCGATCATCCCGATCCGCTCGCCGTTCGCCGCCAAATGCCGCGCGTAATCGCGCACGCGCTCGGCCGCCCGCCCGTTCAGGTGCTGGGAGATCACCGCGGTCACGCCCGGGATGCGGGCGGGGGTCTCGAACTGTTCCGCGGCCTCCGCCGCCGGCGACGTCTCGCTCATGTGCGCCATCTCCTCGGGCGTCAAGTCGTTCGAACTAGCGGCGGACTCCGCCGCCGAAACTGGGGCCTTCCCGCCCGGAGGCACGCGCACCGGCCGCGCCGCGCCCTGCGTCTGCCGCTCGCGCACGCCGCTTAAAAACAGGTGCCCGATCTCGCTCAGCGACGGATGTTGGCGGGGTGTGTCGGACATGGGGGGCGGCGGAGAAGGATGAAGGATTATCCGAGTGCGACAGCTCGCAACTCACAACTCACAACACGCAACTTCCTAAGCCACTTCCACCACGTTGTTCAGCTCCCCGAACTGGTTCGTCTCGACCAGCGTGTTGTTCGGGTCCGTCATCCACTTGCCGTCGACGACCAGCCGGTACCGGTACTTGCCCTTGGGCAGCGGCAGCCGCGTCCGCCAGCCGCCGTCGGCCGCGCGGATCATCGGGGTGCTGATCGGCGTCCAGTTGTTGAAGTCGCCCGCGATCAACACCTTGTGGGCGTCCGCGAACCGGACGGAAAACAGCACCTCGTCCCCGTCCTGCTTCACGCCGTAAAAGTCCTCGAGCTTCTGCTGCGTGGTCTTCCCCGGGCCGGGGGCCGGGCGCGACGACGACAAGTGCGACGGGGCCGCGTGCTCGGGTTCGGAGTCCATCAGTTCGAGCTCCCCAAACCCGGCGTGCGCGTCCGCAGCGACGACCGCCCGGGCGTTGGCAGCCAAAGTCTCGTGCCGCCCCGCGAGCGTCTCGGGCTCATTCCGACGCCCGCCGAACGCGACCGGCGCGGGCCCCGACCGGGCCATCTCCGCGAACGCGGCGAACGCGTTGGGCGCGCTCACCGGCTCGGCGACCGGAACGCGCGGCAGCGGCGGGGGCATCACCGGCGTCTCCGCCGGACGCGCGGCCGGAACGTTCCCGCGCCCGAACTGGTAGTTCGTCAGCTGCGCGAGCTGCTTCGCCCGCTGCACGAGCTCGGCCGGGCGGCTCAGGCGCCCGTCGCCCAGGCTCGGCTCGACTTCCACCGGCCGGTGGCCCATCAGCTCGCGCGCCAAATTCACGAAGTCCTTGTACCCCCGGCTACCCGGGTCGTATTCCGTGATCGGCTGCCCGAAGCTCGCGGCCTCCTTCAGCTTCGTGTTGAAGTTGACCACGCTCTCCATCAGGTAGTCGCGGAACCGCGCCCGCAGCTCCTGCAGCACCTCGCGCGCCAGCTTCGTACGCGTGTCGTACAGCGTCGGCAGCACGCGGATCAGAATGTCCTTGTTGCACCGCTCCTTGAGCAGTTCCAGCGTCTCCATCATCTTCGTCAGCCCGTGCAGGCTGAAGAACCCCGTCTCGACCGGCACCAAGACCTCGTCGGCCGCGCGCAGCGCGTTGAACGTCAGCAGCCCGACGCTCGGCGGGCAGTCGATCACTACCCAGTCGTACACGTTCCGCACGCCGTCCAGCGCCTTGAGCAGGCGGTCCTCGCGGCCCGCCCGACCCGCGAAGATCTGCTCGAACGCCGCCAGCTTGATGTTCGCGGGCGCCAAATCGAAGTCGCTGGCGATCTGCCACGTGACCTCGCTCATCCGGCTCGGCCGCCCGTCCGACGGCTCGATCAGCGAATCGTAGATCGTCCGCTCGATCTGGTCCTCCGGCACCGCCAGCCCGACCCCGCAGTGCCCCTGCGGGTCCAGGTCCGCCAGGAGCGTCTTCTGGCCCAGGCGCGCCAGGCACGCCGCCAGGTTGATGCTCGTCGTCGTCTTCCCGCAACCGCCCTTTTGATTGATGACCGCGATGATCCGCATGTGGCGCCTGACCTTCCTTGGCTGCCCCCGCCCCGATTCGGGCCCGCGCCGATCCTTCGACGCGAGGCCCCGCAAGCTGACGTACCGACCCGCGGGACCCGGCGACCCGGCTTCCCAGCATTGAGATCGTCGGTGGGTCCGGGAAAACTTTAGTTTTTGGGCGATCATCCCCCCGCCATCACCCTCGCCGCCAAGCCCATGGTGCGCGCACCGTGGGCGGCCCGAAGGAACGAACCGGGTGCGCTGCCCATACCGCCGGTGAAGCCTCACTTCGACAACGGCCCCCCGGCTCGCGCGGTGACGCCCCCCTCCTCCGGCACCGCGCGGATTACGCCCGCCGCCGACGACGACGCGTCAGCCCCGCCCCGACCGCCGCCGCCAGCACCCCCACCGTCCCCGGCTCGGGCACCGGCTGGTTGACGAAAAGCGCCGGCGCACCCGACGGGAACGCCGTGCTCTCGGCCGACGCGAACGCACTATTCGCGTTCCCGTTGCTCGTCGCCGGCGTGCCATTGTTGGTCGTCAACCCCGTCCGCGTGACCATCAGCGTCACCAGGTCGTTCGTGTCGGCCGCCAGGAAGTCGATCAGCGGCTGCCCGCTCACGGCGATCATCTGGCTCCCCGGGCCGTTCGCCGCCGAGACCGCGAACGTCCCCAGCAGCACCGCCTGCCCCCCATCCACCGTCCCGGTCCCCACGCTCATCTGGTTCCCCGACGTGGTCAGATTGGCCGGGGCGTTATTCCAAGTGATCGTATTCTCGCCCCAGTCCTCGCCGAGTCGCCCCCCGCCGGTCGTTGACCCGTCGTTGAGACCGTACACGTTGAACGTGAACCCTTGGGTGCTCGTGTTCGTCGTACCCCCATTGTTGATGCTGACGGTCAGCGCCATGGCCGCCGCGGTGACCGGGTCCGTGATCTCGGATAAGTCGAACCGGAAGTAGGCCTTCCGGTCCGTCGCGCCCGGCGCCCCGGTGCTCCCGCCCCACTTGACCGTCACATCCGCGGCGGTCGGGGTCTGGTTCGTCGTCGGCACCCCGGCCTGCACGAAGTTGTCCGCCCCTTGTCCGAACCCCGTCGTCACGATGGCCGCCCCCGCCGACGACCCGGTCCCCGCCGCCGCCGCCAGTGCTACACCGACACAATAAACCCGAACCCCGCCCCGAAAACGCGTCCTCTCCATCTGCTCGCCTCCAGAAGTGGCGCGGCAAACATCCCGCGCAGACCTGCCTGGCGGCAGCGTAACAGGCAATTCCGGAGCATGCAATTAGTTTCTACGTGTTTCTCCTATGACCTCCTCATTGTAACCCCGATCACCTAGGCCGCGTGGGTCACTAATCGCAGCACGGGGGCGCCCTCCGGCCGATACTCCTCCACCGCCGCCATCAGCGCCGCCACCGCCGCCTCGCGCGGCGCGTCCACCGCCTCCACCATCGCCGCCAGCGACTGCTCCACCCGCGCCCGCGGCGTCACCGGCAGCTCCCACACCCGGATCTTCGGATGCCCCGTCGGCCGCGTCCGCTCCGACTCGCCCGCCAGTTCTTCGAACAGCTTTTCCCCCGGCCGGATCCCCGTAAACTCGATCGCGATGTCGTCGTGCGGCCGCAGCCCCGCCCGGCGGATCATCTCCTGGGCCAAATCCAAAATCCGCACCGGCTCGCCCATGTCGAGCACGAAGATCTCGCCCCCCCTCCCGATCGCCCCGGCCTGCAGCACCAGCTGGCTCGCCTCGGGGATCGTCATGAAGTACCGCCGCATGTCCGGATGAGTGACCGTCACCGGCCCCCCCGCCGCGATCTGCCGCGCGAAGATCGGCACCACGCTCCCCGACGAACCGAGCACGTTCCCAAACCGCACGGCGACGAAGCGTGTAGTCGGCGGAGTTGCGTGCGGAGTTGCGAGTTGCGAGTGGCGAGTTGCGAGTGAAGAGCGGATTCCTAGCGGGGCCGATGCACCCCGGTCTGACTCGCAACTCGCAACTCGCAACTCGCAACTGCCGTTCAGCGACTGGATGTAAAGTTCTGCAAACCGCTTCGTCGCTCCCATCACGCTCGTCGGGTTCACCGCCTTGTCGGTCGACACCATCACGAACGCCGCCGCCCCGCTCGCCAGCGCCGCGTCGGCGACCACCTTCGTCCCCACCACGTTGTTCTTGATAGCCTCCCCCGGATTCAGCTCCATCATCGGCACGTGCTTGTGCGCCGCGCAATGAAAGATCACCTGCGGCCGCTCCGCGCCGAACACGCGCCCGACGCGCACCGCGTCCGTGACGTCGGCAACGTACGGGGCGATGTCCGCCCCGAGCCACCGCTGCCGCAACTCGCGGTCGATCTCGAACAGCGCCCCCTCCGCCTGCTCCACCAGGATCAACCGCTCGGGCCCGAACCGCAGCACCTGCCGGCAGATCTCCGACCCGATCGACCCCCCCGCCCCCGTCACCATCACCCGCTTGCCCGCCAAAAACCGCTGCGCCTCGGGCGTGTCGAGGTTGACCGCCGGGCGGCGCAGCAGGTCCTCGAGCGTGACCGCCGAACCCCCGACGGGCGCCGGCGACGTGACCGGCACGGGCGCCGGGCCCTTCGTCCGCGTGACGAGCTTACGCAGGCGATCCCGCGAACGGGCTGGTTTCATAGGCGCACCGATCCCGCAACCGATATCGGTCGCGACCGGGCTCCGGCTGCACATTCTCGGACGTGTCCCACCCCAAAAAGAAAGCCCACGGAGCTTGCTCCGTGGGTTTCGACGTTCAATCTCGCTCAGGACGGTTACTTCGTCTGCGTCGACCGCCCGGTCGTCCACCCGCCCTTGGTATTCACCGGGCAGAAGAAGACCTTGCTCGGTCCGTCCTTGCACTCTTGATCGTACTCGTCGAACGTCACCCACACGACGCTCCCGTCGAGCCGCGCGACCGACGCCCCCTTGCCGTGCCGCTTGGTAATGCCGTTCTGCGGCTCGTTCGTGCCGTCGTCGTACATGTCGTTCGCGGCCCGCGTCTCGTCGCCTTCCCAGTAGATCCACGCTTCCGCCCCGCGGATCATCGTCACCTTCAGCGCCGGCTTGGTCGGCTTGGCCGTCGTCTGCATGATCCGGTCGTGCCCGAAACTGCCCACGGCCCAGTTCATCAGGTAGCTGGTCAGGTTGTGCGCCTTGCCCGGGTGGTACGGCTCCGACTCACCCGGACAGTGGTAGACCTTGTGCGTGTTCAGGTACTTCCACAGCACGCCGTCTTCCACCTGTTCCTGCTTGGTCGGCGGGGCCTTCGTGTGGTCGTACAGCCACCCCGGCCCCGGGTACGGGTGCGCGTCGCTGTTCGGGAACGGCATGTACCCCTTGAATTCCTGCGTGTACATGAGCGTCGCCCGCATGATCTGCTGCATGTTCGACGCACACGCCGTCTTGTTCGCCGCATCGCGCGCCCGCCCCAGCACCGGCAACAGGATCGAGATCAACAGCGCAATGATCCCGATCACGACCAGCAGTTCGACCAGCGTAAACCCGCGCGTGCGACGTCTCGACAAGAAGGCCTCCATTTTGGTGAGAACGATTAGTATAACGAAAAACCACATCCGGTTCGTCCGAAAATCACAAACGCACCGGCATTTTGTAAGGATTACCCCCAGGGCCTCACAGTTCGCTTGGCATCACTAATAGGATATTTCCCTGAGATTATCGTTGCACTACGAACCCGTCCGATGAATAATACTAAACCATCCGATTAGGAGAATATCATCCTCACCCAAACCACCGATTACGCACTCCGGGCGTTGGTCTATCTCGCCCATGACCTCGAGGACGGCTACCACCAGACCCGCGACATGGCCGCCGTCCTGAACATCCCAGGCAACTACCTCGGCAAGATCCTACAGCTCATGGCCCACCACAAGCTCGTCGAATCCCAACGCGGGATGAACGGCGGCTTCCGCCTCGCCCGCCTCCCCGAGCAGGTCCGTCTGTACGACGTCCTCAAAGCGCTCGACACCCTCCCCACCGACCCCGCCTGCCCCCTGACGACCGGCGGACGCCAGATGGAACTCTGCGGCCTCCACCGCCGTTTCGCCGCGATCACCCGCCAGTACCTCGACTTCCTCCGCGGCACGACCCTGCAGGACCTTCTGGTCGATCACACGATCCCGGCCTCATGCCCCGGGCACATTCCCGCCACCGACCCCCTGCCCTGTCCGGAACACGCCGGTCGCCAACTCGTCGTTTTGACCTGATAAGCAGACCCGCGCAACAATGCCGGGCGTGATGCGCCTCCACACCGGCACTATGGGCTTCAGCTACGCCGACTGGGCGGGCATCTTCTACCCGCGCGGCACCAAGCCCGGCGACTACCTCGCCTGGTACGCCAAGAACTTCGACACCGTCGAACTCGACACGACCTTCCATGCGACGCCCCCCGTCGACCGCGTCCGCCGCTGGGCCGACGTCACGCCGGACGATTTCCGCTTCTGCCCCAAGGCCCCGCGCGCCGTCACCCACGAGCCGGCGATGCACAAGCGCATCGGCCAGATGCACGAGTTCCTCGACGCCCTCCGCACCTTCGGCAAAAAGCTCGCCGTCGTCCTGATCCAACTCCCCCCGAGTTGCGGCATCGACCAGTTCGACGACCTGACCCGCCTGCTCGCCGCCCTGCCCACCGACCTCCGCTTCGCCGTCGAGTTCCGCAACGCGACCTGGGGCGAGCCCCGTACGCTCGACCTGCTCCGCAATCACAACTGCGCCCTCGTCGCCGCCGAGTACCTCTCGCGCCCCGCCCAGCTGCTCACCACCGCCGACTTCACCTACGTCCGTCTGATCGGCCAGCACGAACGGTTCGAAGAACTCAACCGCGAACAACTCGACGTCACCCCCAGCCTCACCTGGTGGAAGGCCCAGCTCGACGCCGCCCCTCCCACCGTCACCGACGCCTACGTCTTCTTCAACAACGATTTCTCCGGCTACTCCGTCGCCACCTGCCGGCGCTTCATGCAACTCGCCGGCCTCCCCGTCCGCGAGGTGCGCGACGAGACCTCGCTCTTCGGCTGATCCCGCGGCATCGCGGCGCGGCCCACCCTTGCGCGCAACCCACGCCCCACCTGCAGGGTTTACTAGCAGTCGCACCGAAGTGGCGCGTCGCCCCCAACGCGCGGTCACTCCACCAGCCGAACCCGCACCCGCCCCACCCCCTCCCCCGTCTTCGCCTCCACCGACTTATCGAACTTCATCAGCAGCAGCGTCTCCTCGTCGAATTCCAGACCCGTCTTCCGCAGCGCCGAAAACGGCTCCGGATACCGCGCCACCTTGCTCACCCGCAGATCGTCCACCGCCGCGTCCAGCGCCGCCCCGACGAGCGTCAGAAACTCCCCCTTCGGCTCGTCGATCGGCCACGGCAGCGGCGCCCCGTGCTTGACGATCTGGCTCTCCAGATACCGCCCCAGTCCCACGTCGTGCCGACCGACCCCCGTCGCCGGCTTCCCGTCGACGTACACCTCCGAGATCCACCCGCGCTTCGCGTCCGTCGTCCAGCAGACCGCGAAGTGATGCCACCGCCCTTCCGACACTGGCGTCAGGTTCAGCAGCTGCTGCGCCGGGTACGGGTGCAGCGCCCCGGCCGGCGCCTTGGCGGTCGCCGGCGCGTTAAACACGATTGCGCTCCGCCGATGCTCGTCTTCGTCGTCCCCGCCCGCGTGCCGCACCGTGCACGGCCAGAACCCGCCGCTCAAGAACGCCGCCCCACCGCCGTCCCCCGTCATCCCGCCCGTGCTCCACCGCGGCCGGAACCAGAACTCCAGCGTCCCCTGCCGGTAGTCGATCAGCTCGTACTGCCGATCCCCCACCCGCTTCCCGCGCGGAATCCGCAGCGCGCGGCCCGGCGTCATGAGCACGGCCGAGTCGCCCTCCTTCCCGCTCACACCCGCCGTGTACACCGCCTTGCCGTCCGGCCCCGGCGTCACCTCCGCCTCGCGCACCGGCATCCCCGCCGCCACCTCGCGCGGCACGAAGTACAACTGTGGGTCGTGCTGCGCCAGCACCGGCGGAATCCCCCCGCGAAACGCGACGTACACCAGCCCGGACGTCGTCATCGACGCCATCTGATCGTTCGCCCCGCCCCTCAGCGTCGTCCACTCGCCCGGCTTCACCTCGACCGCCTTCCCCTCCACCATCACCGTCACCGGCTTGCTCACGAACACCCGCCCCTGCTTGCCCGCGGGCAGCCGGAAGTACCACGTCGGTGGCCGCGCCGACGTCGCACGCAATATCACCCCGTCCGGCGCGTGCATCACCAGCCGTTTCGCCGAACACTTGAACACCAGCGGCACGTTCACCAACCGATACTCCCCCGCCACCGTCTCCGGCCCCAGGTCCGCGCGCACGAACCCCCCGCCCAGGCCCGGCGCGTCCTTCGTGTAATACACGGGCCGAAAATCCCACCGAATCGGCATGTCGTGATAATCCCGCCCCGGCCGGTGCTTCTCCTCCCCGCCCGGCGACCACCGCACCTGCAAGTCCGGCCCAGGCCGGGCCCGCGCCTGAACCGACACCGGCTCGTGCCAGTCCTTCGAAAACCACACGTCCACCGGGTGCGACGGGATGCCCGTATCGAGCGCTACGTACGGCCCCCGCTTCCCCTCCGTTTGCACGAGCAGGTCCATCCCTAGAAACGCCGTCTCGAAGAAGTTGAACCCGTGCGTCCCGCCCTGGTGCGGACCGCCGCGGATCGCCGACACGTTCCGATATCCGCGCCGCCCGTCCGTGTACTCGAACAGCACCCGGTCGAACCGCTCCGCGACGTGCTCGGCGTACCGCACGTCACCGGTCAGCCGGTACCCGTACGCGCAGAACCGCCCCACCAGGTCCTGATACCCCGTGTCGCTCGCCGGCAAATCGTGCAATTGCAGCGATGCCGACTTCTCGATCACCTGCCGCGCCACCGCCGACCCGGTCGCCACGTAGTCCGCGAACGCCCCGGCCACGTGCGTCGGGTACTTGTAGAACGCGCCGTGGTAATCCGTGTCCACCCACCCGGTGCCCGTGCGCAGGTCCGTCATCTTCGCCCGGATCGCTTCGAGCTTGGCCAGGTATCGCGGGTCGCCCGTGTGCGCGTACAGCGCCGCCGGCGTGATCAGCAACTGCCCGCCGTTCGCGTTCGCCCCGGTATTGGGCAGGATCGCCGGGTCCAGGTCCGCCAGAAACCGCTCCCCGAACTTCAGCATCGTCTCCAGCGCCCACCGGTCGCCCGTCAGGTAGTGCTGCAGCAAAAACCCCTGCACGTCGCGCCCCTGGTGGCCCCCGAGCGCCCCGCTCGGCCGGTTGATCTGCCCGGCCCAGTACAGTGGCGCGTCCTGTCCCACCCCGCCGAGGTGCGCCCCCAGCGGAAACTTCGCCCGCGCATCATGCACGTACTCGTAATCCGCGCAGTGCCGGTGAAACGCCTGCGCATACTCCCGGTACGCCCGCGCCCCGCCGCGCGCCCACGCCTGCCACAGCGCCGTCTGCCCGTAATACATCATCCCCGCGTACCGGTAGTTCAGCCGCGGCCGGTCCTCCGCCGGCAGCTTGTTCTGCTTGTCGTACGTGTGCGGCCCACACCCGAAATCCAGGAATCCGTAGTCCCCCCACCGCTCCGCGGGGTTCACCAGGTACTCCTCGAAGAAGTGATCCAGGAACCGCTCGAGCGCCCCGAACCGCTCCACATCGCGCGGGTGCACGAACCCCATCGCCTCCGTCCGCCGCATCCACTGCGCGTCCTGCACCACCAGCGGCGTCGTCCCCGCCGCCCGCCCGACCGCCGCCACCGTCCCCTTCCCTTCGGGCCCGAAGAAGTTCAACCACAAATCGTGCGTCCGCGCCGACCCTTGCGCGTTCGTCTCGAGCTTGCGCATCGCCGCGCTTCCGCCCGGGTACTCCGCGTCCACCCAGTCCACGCCCCAGTGGTCGACCAGCGTCCGCGCCCGGTAATCCAGCAGCCGCCCGCCCCGGCTCGACCACAAGTGCGCCGTCAGCCCCTCCGGCCCCACCTCCAACTCCTTCGGAAACGTCCTGGCCAGATTCGGCACCACGACCTGCACGCCTCCCGCCGACGTCTGCGCCGCCGCCCAGTCCCCCGCGACCCCCGCGTGCGGCGTCGCCCCCAGCGTCGCCCACGCCGCGAACGCCCCCTTCGCCCGATGCACCTTCAACTCCCGCCGCGAATTCTTCTGCCCGTGGTGCGGGTACTCCGCCTGCATCAGGTACGCCGCGTCGCCCTCCGCCACGTTCAACGACACGCCCGCCGGCTCCGCCCCAGGCGACGGCTCGAACGTCGCCTCCACCGGCCCCGGCCCCGCCGGCTTCAGCCGCACCGACAAATCCGCGTATTGAATCCCGTTCGTGTCCCGCGTGTGAATCAGGGTGTGCTGCGCCTTGACCACCGCCGTCCCGGCTTGGAATTCCAGCCGCACCACGTACCTCGCCAGCACCTCCCCGGCCGCCGTCCGGAACGCCCCCGCCCGCCGCACCACCGCGAACGTCGGCCCGCTCGCCTCCACCCGCGGCTGCTCGTCCGGCGCCGCCCCGCGCGTCTCGTCCCCCGTCCGGCCTTGATCGTCGGTCACCAGCAGACACGCCTCGCCCCCGTCCAGCACCGCCACACCCCCGACCTCCACCCGCCCGACCAGCGCCCCGCGGACCGGCAACGTGAACCGCGCCACCCCCGTGTCGACCGTGATCGCCTCCGTGCCCTTCGTGACCCGCAACTGCTCCGTCACCCCCGCGCCCGCCGTCGGCGACACCACCGCCACGTACTCCACTCCCTTTCGCGCCACGAACCTCAACCCGACCCACTTGTACGACGGCTCCGGCGTCCACTTCGCCAGCAATTCCACGCCCGCCGGCACCGCACGCCCCGCCCCGTCCACCACCGACACCTGTCCCGCCGCCGTCACCAGCCCCCGCGGCAGGGACAACCCGCAGTAAACTGGAAACCCGCGGGGACAATCCTCGGTCGGCCAATCCACCCGCAGCGGCACCCGCTCCACCGCCTCGCCGCCCGCCTGAACGCCCACCCCCGCCACGAGCAGCAACGCCGCCGCAATCATCAATCGAACGCTCATTTCGCTTGCGCTCCCGCCCCCGCTCTCGATTGCCACCCTCACCCGAACGTGCACTCTTTTGCAAGATCCTACCGCGGGCCGTCACCCCGTCGATATCACCCATTCGTCGTACCGCCCCGCCCTCCGGCAGACCCAAAAAGCAAAACAACCCCTCGCCAAAGGCGAAGGGTTGTCATTATGGGCCCGATTGGAGTCGAACCAACGACCTCGTCCTTATCAGGGACGCGCTCTAACCAACTGAGCTACGAGCCCGCTCACTCCGCCGCCCGGCGATCTGCAAACAACCACCCCGGGCGATTCACGGGTTCGGAATTGTATTGTTCACGCCCGCACTGTCAACGGCATGCGATCACACGCGTTCCGCGCGGCTTGACACCCTCCGCCGCGCCGCCAAGACTAATGGCCTTTGCCACTCTCGGAGAATGCCCATGTCCCAGCCCGAGCCCACGTTCAGCGTGATCGTCTTGACCGCCGCCCCGACTGGCATGGGCGCCGAGGCCGGCGGGTCCTACGTCAAAATCGACGGCCGCGAGGCCCTCCTCCGCTCGGTCGAGCTCTTCGCCAACCGCGACAACATCAAACAGATCCAGGTCGTCTTCCTCCCCGAAGAACTCGAAGAGGGCAAACGCAAGTACGGCGGGCACTTCGGGTTCGTCGGCGTCAAAGTCGCCGCTGGGGGGCCGCGCTGGCTCGACCAACTCGTCGCCGCCCTGCCGAAGGTCGATCCGGACGCCAGCCATGTGATTGTCCACGACGGCGCGCGCCCGGCCGTACCGTACACCGACATCGACGCCCTGATGGCCGAGGCCAAGGAGGACGCCGCCGCGATCGCCCTCACTTCGCCGCTGCGAACGCCGCTGGTAGAAATCGACGAAGGCGGCGCGCCGCTGGCGTTCGCGTCGCCCTCTCGGTTCCAACAACTCCTGACTCCTCAGGTGCTTACTGTGGCATCCCTCAAGGAGCTGGCGGCGAAGAAATCGGAACTGCACGCCTCGAAATACCGGCTGCTCAAAGGTTCGCCGCTCAACGTCCGCGTGGGCGGGCCGGGTGATGCGTCTCTACTCAAAGCGATGATCAATATGTTGCCTAAGCCCAAGCCGAAGGCCAACCTGAACCCGTTCGAAGAGGCCCAGTGGTAAGGGGCAAACACGGCCCGCAACATCGGGGATCATCCGGCGTACGGGTAGTGTCGCCGGGGCGCCCGAACCGCGCGGGTGGGGGCGACGTCTAAGTCATGATTCGACACACAACTCAAGATTTCAGCAGATGCCGGTCCACCCGCCGCCGCACGACGGTCGCGGTGTCCCTCCTCGCGCTCGCCGGCCTGGCCTGGGCCGCCCTGCCGCCCGGCGATGAGGTCGCGCGCGCCGACGCCAAACCGGCATCTGCGACCGCCACGCCGGCCGGCCTCGGTGCGATCGAGCCGTTCGTCACGAAATACTGCGTCGACTGCCACGGCCCCAAGGCGAGGAAGGCCGACCTCGACCTGACTGTCTTCAAGGACGAGCAGTCGATCGTGAAGAACCGGAAGATCTGGCAGGCCGCCGTCGAACAGGTGCACGGCGGGGACATGCCGCCCCCCAAGAAGCCCCAGCCGAGCGACGCGGAGACGGCCAAGTTCATGACCGCGGTCGCCGCCATCTTCGAGAAGGCCGACCGCACCGCCAAGCCCGACCCGGGCCGCGTGACCGTCCGCCGGCTGAACCGCGCCGAGTACGACAACACGATCCGCGATTTGCTCGGCGTC
>DASPKW010000289.1:0-4406 GCA_035627895.1 Tepidisphaeraceae bacterium
GTTGTCAGTTGCGTGGGCGCAAAAACAGAGACACAGAGAAAAGCCACTCCGGACTCTCCTCCGTGTCTCTGTGGCGAATTGAATAGCAACCTACCGCACCGCGCGGCGGCGCATCCACATCGCGACGCCCGCGATCACCGGCCCCGCGACCACCGGCAGCGGCAGGGGCACGCCGTTCGGGCCGCCGCCGCCGTTCGAGAAGTCCGGCGCGACCGAGATGCCCGTCACCCGGTAATTGAACGTGTCGACGCCGACCGCGCCGACGATCGTCGCCGCCCCGGTCGCCAGGTTGATCGTGTAGAGCGTGGGGATGTTCTGCCCGTTCACGAAGTCGCTCAAAACGACGTACGCGACGCCGGTCGCCCCGGAGATGTCGAACCCGCTGGCCTCGCCGGCCGTTACGCCCAGGTTGCCGACCGTGTTCAGCGTTCCGGCCGCGGGCGGGTTGATCGTGACCAGCCGGGCCGACGCGAGCGGGCCCACGTCGATCCCGTACGCGGTCGTCGTGACCGCCCCGTTCACGTTGTTGCTATACGCGACCCCGCCCACCTCCGGCGTCGCGCCCACGTTCGGGTCGCCCACCGCGTACGACAGGGGCGTCTGCGGCGCGCCCGTGCCCAGGACGGGGTTGAACACGGCGTTCACGGCCGTCGGCCCGTCGGTCACGCGGATCAGGTCCACCGTCGGGTTGAAGTCGAACCCGGCGTTCACCCAGCTCGTCGGTGAGCCGGCGATGAACCCCTGGTTGGTCGCCGCCAGCGTGTTGATGTCGATCTTGTAGACGCTGCCGGTGTACCCGAGTCCGTACAGCTCGCCCGTGGCGGGGCGGAAGTCGATGCCGGCGAGGTACTGGAGGTTGCCCAGGCCCGTGATGAACCCGAGGTCGGTCACGGTGCCGGGCGTCGCGCTGTCGAACGTGAGCAGCTTGTCCTGCGGGTCCATCGCGCTCGACTCGCGGATGGTCATGTAAATGAGCTCGGCCGACGCCGCGGGCGCGATCGCCCCCGCCGCCAGCACCGCCAACGCCGCCAACTTCCGGAATCGAGTCGCCATGTCTCTTCTCTCCTCGGACAAACGAAACGTGACCCCGCCGCGACCGCACCACACGCGCAGCCGCCCGCAGGGCACCCACGTCCGATAATGTAAGTAGAATCACCCATCCCCGTCAAAGAAATTGCCGTGGATATGACCGCGCACCTCGGGGAGGGAGGGCGAGGCTCCGTCCGAGCCGCGGGGACACCCCGCGCACGTCCGTTCGCGCTGGGCCAAACGAAGCGCCACCCCGGATCCGTTCCCTGCAGATTGATCACGGATGCGCCAAGAGCGATCGAGCGCCCCCTGCACCTCACGGCACCAGCACGATCTTCCCGCGCGACCCGCCCTCGAGCACCTCCCGGTGCGCCCGCGCCGCATCCGCCAGCGGAATCTCCGTGTCGATCACCGGCCTAATCGTCCCCACCTCGAGCATCGCACCGAGCGCCGCGTGGATCGACCGCAACTCCGCGTCCGTCACGTTCATGAGAGTCATCCCGCGGACGTCGGCGTCCTTCGCCATCGTCTGCCGCGGGTCGATCTCGATCCGCCCGCGGTTCCCGACGACCACGACGCGCCCGAACTTCGCCAGCGCCCCGAGGTCTTTATCGAGGTTTACGTTCGCGAGCATCTCGATGATCAGCTCGACGCCGTTCCCGCCGGTGAGCTTCGCCAGTTCGTCGAGGTAACCCGCCGCGGTGTGATCGAGCGCGTGGTGGGCCCCCTCGCGTTTCACGAGCTCGCGGCCCTCGGCCGTCCCGCCCGTGCCGACGACCGTGCACCCGTGGGCCCGCAACATCTGCACGCAGAACAGCCCGACCGCGCCGCTCGCCCCGTGCACCAGGACCGTCTCGCCCGGCCGCGCCTGCCCGCGCATAAAGACCGCCTTGTACGCCGTCGCCGCCGGCACCCCCAGCGCCGCGCCCGCGGCGAAACTCACGCCCTCGGGCAACCGAAACACCTTCGCCGCGTCGCACAGGGCGAGCTCGGCGTACGCGCCGCTCAGCGTCGACGCCGTATACACGCGATCCCCCGCCGTCCACTGCGTCACGCCCGCACCGACGGCCTCGATGACGCCGCCGATGTCCGACCCCGGCACGAACGGAAACTGCCGCGGGCCGTACTTGCCGGCGCGGACGTACGTCTCGACGGGGTTGACGCCGATCGCCTTCGCCCGAACGACGACCTGCCCGGGCCCGGGCGTCGGGTCCGGCACGTTCTCCAGCTTCAGGACGTCGGGCTCACCGAACTCGCGGACACGGATGGCTCGCATGGTCGGGATTGTTGGGAGGGGTACTGGGATGGTCAACCGCGACCCCATTCCGTGCGGAGTAGAATGGAGACGTGAAACGGTACCCACCCCGACATCCGGCGCGCCGCCGGGACTCTCTCGAATACTCGAACCCGAACCCCTCCGGACTGCGGCGTCGCGCGCACCCGGTGTTTTTCCCCCTCGTGTTCGTGGTAGTCGGACTGCTGGTCGTCGGCGCCCTGGTCTACGCGTGCGGAATCGCGGTCGCTTTCCTGCGCGGGGCGAACCAGGACTGATCACGTGCCTACAACCGCCGCATGTGATACCCCCCGTCCACGTTGATCACCTCCCCGGTCGAGAACGGAAACGCATCCCCCGCGATCGCCACCACCGCCCGCGCCACGTCCTCCGCCGTCCCCCAACGCTTAATCGGCGTCAAATCCTTCTCGAAGATCAGCTCGTCGTACTTCGCCTTCACCGGCCCCGTCATGTCCGTCTCGATCACGCCCGGCCGAACTTCGTACACGTTGATCCCGTGCCCCGCCAGCCGCGCCGCGAACAACTGCGTCATCATCGCCAGCCC
Organism: Tepidisphaeraceae bacterium; assembly: GCA_035627895.1. Lineage (GTDB taxonomy): Bacteria > Planctomycetota > Phycisphaerae > Tepidisphaerales > Tepidisphaeraceae > DASPKW01. The sequence continues at coordinate 2,868 of DASPKW010000289.1, forward strand.
CGCCTTGGCCACGCAGTAATCCCCCCGGTTCACGCTCGCCGCGTACGCGCTCACCGACGTGATGGTCACGATCTTCGGCATCCCTCCCTCTGACTTCTGACCTCCGACCTCTGACTTCTGCAGCGCCCCGATCATCTCCCGCGCCACGATCTGCGACAGGAAGAACGGCCCCTTGAGGTTGATCCCGATCAGCCGGTCGAACGACGCCTCGCCGACCTCCAGCAAATCCGCCCGCACGTCCGGCGCGACGCCCGCGTTGTTCACGAGCAGGTCGATCCGCCCGAGCGCCGCGAGCGTCTCGCTCACCAGCCGCTCGCGGTCGGCCGCGACCGCCACGTCCGCCTGCACGAGCACCGCTCTTCCACCAAGCGCCTCGACCTCGCGCCCGACCTCCTGCGCCGCCGCCGCGTTCCTCGCGTAGTTCACGACCACGTCGAATCCCGCCCGCGCCAGCGCCACCGCGATCCCCCGCCCGATCCCGCGCGACCCGCCCGTCACGACCGCCGTCCTGCGTGTGCTCATGACGACGCGTTGTCCGCACGCGACCCCCGCGTGTCAACGCGCGAGTAATGAGGGAGCCCAGCGACTTGTCGCGGGACGGAGACCAAGAGCGTTACTCGCGCGCGTGCGAGAGGCGCGATCCGCGCCCCCGGTCTCCGTCCCGCGACAAGTCGCTGGGCTCCCTCAGAAAACAAGAACGCCGCGTGCTCGTCGCACGCGGCGTTCGTTCGATCTCACGACTCGTCCGGCAACCCCGCGGCCGGGCTCTCACCGTCGCCACTGGCCGCAGGGGGCGTTCCGTCGGTCGGCGCGCCTTCCGCCGGCGTTTCGCCATCGCCGCCCTCGGCCGGCCGCTCCTCCGCGTCCACCCGGGCCATCGCCACGAGCTTGTCGCCCTCGTCCACCCGGATCAGCCGAACGCCCTGCGCGTTCCGGCCCGTCTCCCGGATCTCGCTGACGGGCGTCCGCATCAAAATCCCCTTCTCCGTGATCATCATCAGCTCGTCCGTGTCGCACACGGCCCGCATGCCGACGACGTTCCCGTTCCGCTCGGTCGTCTTGATGTTGATCACGCCCTTCCCGCCGCGCTTGATCAGCCGGTACTCGTCGACCGGCGTGCGCTTGCCGAACCCGTTCTCGCACGCGGTCAGCACCTGGCACGAGCTCAGGTTCCCGTGCGGGATCACGATCATCGACACGACCTCGTCCATCCCGGGCGACTGGTCGGTCGCCGGGTCGGCGTCCGTCAGCTCGATCCCCTTTACCCCGCCCGCCGGCCGGCCCATCGCCCGGGCGTCGGTCTCGCGGAACCGGATCGCCATGCCCTGCTTGGTCGCCAGCAAAATCTCGTCCGCCCCGCTCGTGATCGCCACGTCGATCAGCGTGTCGCCCTCTTCCAGGCCGATCGCGATGATCCCGTTCGTGCGGATGTTCGCGTACGCCGACAGCGCCGTCTTCTTCACCACGCCCTTCTTCGTCGCGAACATCAGGAACTGCTCCTCCTTGCCGAAGTCCTTCACCGCCAGCACGTTCGCGACT
>DASPKW010000290.1:0-47634 GCA_035627895.1 Tepidisphaeraceae bacterium
CAACTGCATCGCCGCGCCGGGGGCGTACTCCTTCTTGGCGTGCGCCGTGACGACCACGTTCAGGTCGAGGGCCATGATCAGGCTCGACAGCCGCTTCATCTGCTTGTTGGCCGCGCCGTAGTGGCGGCCGAAGTCGCTGCCCACCTTGGCCTCGCTGCGGTCGAGCAGGTCGTTGTAGAGGATCGTGATCGGGTCGATGATCAGCGTCCGGAACTCGTGCTTCTCGGTCAGCAGGGACTTGACCTCGGTGATCACGTCCTCGACCTGCGTCGTCTGGAACACCATCGACCCGCTGGCGTTGATGATCTTCTCGTAGTTCTCCGTCCCGCGCTCGCCGTCGATGATGTAGGCGTTCGGAAAATTCAGGGCGGCCGTGGTTTTGCCGACGCCGGCGGGGCCGAACATGAACAACTTGAGCCGCTTCTGGACGGCCTCGGGCTTCTTCGCGCGTAGCATGACGATTCTCCTGTCCCGGTGTGTTTGAGGGGAACGCCACGCCGCCGGGCACGTGCGGGCTGACCCCGTGAGTTAAAAGCCCTGCCGGCACCGTTAGGCGCCGGCCGGGCGTGGCCGTCCTGGCCGCACGTCGCTCCGTCCTTAGTCCTCCATCCGGCTTCGCCAGTTCTCGATCCACGCGGCCCCGCGGTCGATCTCCTCGTCGAGCTTCTTCTCGAGCTTCCGCACGAACCGGCTCAGGTCGGCCATGCCGCCGCGGCACCGGGCGTCGTCGAGCAGTTCGGCCAGCTCGCCGTCGAACACGGCGTCGACGGCCTCGCAGTAGGTGTCCGGGCAGGCCTCGGCCCAGTCGTCGAGGCCGGGGTAGGCCTCGTCGGCGGGGAGGTCGGCCGTTCGCAGTCCGGCGGGGAGGTTGGGGTGCGGGGCGTTCATTTTCGGACTCCAAAGGTACGGGGTTCACGGTCGGGCGGGTGACTCACTCGAAGCGGTCGCCGTCGTTGTCCTTGTCCCAATCGCCGGCCTCGTCGGCGGCGTGGCCGGGGACGCTGGCGATGTCCTCCAGGATCGCCGTGAGGGCGTCGAGGCGGCGGGGGTGTCGCTCGGCGTAGTCGGCGAGCTGGGCGTCGGTCATGGCGGCGATTGCGGTGGCGAGCATGGGGGCTCCTGTCGGGGGTTCGGGGTGTCGTTCGTGCGGACGGCCGACAGGATTCGTGGTGGGTCGCGTGGCATAATTCACCTTTCGTACGAAAAGCTTATCGTACGAATCGGGTATCAGTCAAGAGGAAAATCTTTTTCCTTGAAAACCTTTCTTCCATCCCTTATACGGATCAGCTATGGCCGAACTGCCAGAGATGATCAGCGTCGCAGAAGCTGCGAAACGCCTTGACCTGTCCCCCGTCCGCGTCCGATACCACATCAAGAAAGGCAACCTCCCCGCGAAGCAGGTCGGGCGATCGTTTGTGCTCGATCCCGCAGAGGTGGCGGCGTTCAAGCCGCTGCCGCCGGGACGGCCCAAGACGAAAGGTAAGAAGAAGAAATGACCACCCCCCGCCCCCGTGACTCCCGCCCCACCGACGAGGAGATCGTCACCGAGACCAACGCCGCCGCCCGCGGCCTCCTCAGTATCTTCGCGATGGTCGTCGTCCTGGCCGCCGCGATCGTCGGGGTGCTCCTGTGGCTGTCCTGAACCCCCGGCCCGACCGCCTCGCCACGGCGATCGCCGTGCTGCTGTCGTTCGGCGGCAGCCTCGGGATCCCGGTCGGCCTCTGGCTCGTGTGCGTTCACGCCCCGCCGTGGGCGTACTACACCGCCTGCGCCGCGGTGGCCGCCGTCCCCTTGGGGTTAATCGCGTACGCGCTGACGCGGAAAGGGCACTAACCCCCGTAGGTGATTATGAGCAGAAGTGACCCGATCGTCGTCGTGCTTCCCTCTTGGAACCACCAGAATCTAGGCGGGCTGCGGTGGGTCGTCGGTTCGTTCAACCGCCGCCTTCAATGGCAATCGTCTCAGAGCTTTCTCACGGAGGCGGACGCCAAGCGTGAGGCGGCGAGATTGCGGCGAACGCTCCGGCGTCAGGAACGCAAGCCCGGCACGTGACTTGCGTAACGGATGACATGCAGATGCTCACCGAACCCATCACCATCATCCCATCGCCCGCCCCGGACGTGCCGGCCGTCGTGCTCGTGCGCGGGCCGGGGGCGCCGTATTACCTTGCCGTGGTGCCGGGGGTGGGGGTAGAGTCCGCTGAGGATGAGGAAGATGAATTACACCGCGTTGGTCGCGACGCTGATCTGGCTCACCATGATCCTCATCATGGTGTTTTGGCGGTGAGATCCTGAATCCGCCGCCGAGCCTGCTCGTCGGTGATCACCTTCGCGTCCGCCTGATCCCGCACCTGCGCGATCACCCTGGCCCGCTTCTCCATCCGCATCAGCTCACCCATCTCGCCGCCCTTCAAGGCCTTCGACCCCTTCCGCTGTCGCAGTTCCTCGAGTCGGTCGTAGAACTGTTCGACCTGCTTCCCGCGGCCGATCGGGTCGCGCGAGTAGAACCGGCCGATCAGGAACGTGTCGGCCTTCTCCCCCCGGTCCTTGCGCGTTCCCCGCCAGATGTCCGCCCACCGCATCGCGTTGAGGCCGGCCCCGCCGGTGTACCCGCTGATCATGTGCTCGACCTTCATCGGCGAGACGTTGAACTTCTCGCCGAGGTACTTCGCGAGGTCGGTCGTGTGGCGGGCGTACTGATCCTTCGGCATCTTCCCCCGCTCGATCTGCACCGGCACGATCGACCGGTTCCGAAGCGAGTCGTGGTTGCTGTACGCCTCGACCGCCGGCTTGCCCCACCCCATCGCGAGGTCGGCCGGACTGCTGATCGGCAGGAACGATTTCACCAAATCGAACAGGGCGTCGTTCGCCCGATGGTCCCCCTTCTGGATCGCCTGGTGGAACGCCTCGACCGGCAGCGCCCCGAACAGTTTGCCGAGCGACTCGGGCATCGGGATGCGGTGGATCGTCTTGCCGCCGTCCATGCTCCAGTGCCAGTAGTTGAACCGCTCGTGGTCGGGGAGTTCCTTCCACCACTCCTCGTCCTTGTGGCTCCAGTAGAGCAGCAGCGACCCCACCGTGATCATCGAGAACGCCTTGAGCGTCGCCGCCGTCGCCGTCTTGGGGTTCGACAGCGCCCGCCACAGGCGGCTCGCGCCCTGAATGCGAGCGTTGAAGAATGGCGACAGGCGGTTGAGTCCGACCGCGATCGTCCCGCCGCGCGTGAAGTCGACCGTCACCTCCTTGGCCGCCACCATCGCGTCGATCACCGCGGACTCCGTCCCCTTGCCCCATTTCGCTTCGGCATCCTCCAGCGTCTGCCGGAACTCCTCGACGCGGGCGGCACTCTCGCCCACCTCCAGCATCGACCGGAGCGTGTCGAGCGGGTGGACGATCTTTTGGACGGCCTTCTCCTTAATGCTGTCGGCGAGCATCTGGCGGGCGAACCGGCCCGCCTTGGCCCGATCCTGACCCATGAGCGTCGCCATGCCGACGCCGGCGGCGTGGTACCGCTGGGCCTCCGGCAGGTTGGCGATCTGCGACACGAGGCCGCGGACGCTGTCGACGACCGGGAGCTTGGTCCACCGCCGCCCGAACACGGGGGCGGTCAACGTATCCTTGATCATGTTCGCCAGCGCGAATGCCCCGTTGTAGGCCGTAGCGCCGGCGCGGATCAGGCGGGCGTTGGCCGACAGGAGCTTCATCGCTTCGCCGAGCTCGATCACGTCCATCTCGGTAACGGCCTTGTAGACTTCCGGGTCCAACTCCCAGAACTCGCGTTTGCCGTCCCGCCAGATCGTCACGATGTTGTCCGGGCCGCGGTACGCGGTCGGCTGGTCGAACACCATGAGCATCCGGTCCATGTCCACGGCGGACAGGTCGGCGCCCAACGCCTCAAGCTGTCGGCGGACGTCCTCGACCTTGAACTGGTGGCCGGTCGGGTCGAGGTCGACCTTCTCGGCGAACCAACCCGCCCGCCCGCCCACGGCGTCGGTAAAGTCCGCGATCGCCCGCCCGGCGCGAGCCTTGTTCGCCCGCGAAACCAGCGCCTCGGCCTGGAGCACGAGCGACTCCAGCGGGTCGCGGATCGTCCGCCTGCTGCCCGTGCGGCGGTGCACGCCCTGCCCTTGGTTGACCACGCCCCGTCGCCCGCTCCCGCCGCCCTTGTTCCCGTGCGCGGACTCGCCGAAATACCGCAGGAGCGGGATGTAGACGGGATTCATCTTGCGGATCAAATCGGCCGCGTCCCGCGACAGCCCGCCGGCCTCGACGTGGTATTCGAGCAGTCCGTCCGCCCATCGGGTGATCGCGTCGCTCGCGGCCCGCCGCTCGGGGGTTTCGAGGTCGCGGACGCCGTAAGCGGCGTCCTCCCTGCTGATGCCGGGGTCGATCCCGCGGTCGTGGAGCATCTCGGCGACGCGGGCGTAAGCGTAGGCGGTGAAGTCCGCGTCGTCCTTGACCGGGAGCAGCGCGTCCCGCAGGCTCGGCCCGACCACCTCGTAACGGTTGTTGACCATCCCCTCCTCGACCATGAACCGAGCCGTGCCGGGGGCGCTCCCCTTGAGCGCCTGCATTACCTTCGCCGGGTTCATCACGATCGGGATGTCGGCCTCGTTGATCCCCCGCTCCTTGACGAGCCGGGCCTGCGCGTCCTCCAGCGGTGCCGAGGCATTCACCCACCGTCGCCGGCTGAACAGGCTGGTCAGCGCCTCGTATGCGTTCGTGATCGACGCCAGCGGCCCCCGCGGCTCGGTGTGGATCTTCGCCTTGATCCTCGCCACCGCCCCCTGCTCGTCCCACTGCCGCGCCATCTCCTTCAGCTTCGCGTACTCCTTCGCCAGCTCCGGGTGCTTCCCGAGCACGTCGGCCTCGAACCACGCCTTCGTCTTGGGCGCGACCTTCGCCAGGTCGGGGTCGGCCAGCATGTCGCGGGCGACGTACTCGGCCAGCCCCTCCCGCCGGTACCCGCCGTTGGGCTGGCGGTTGCCGTACAACTCGCGGCCCATCGCCTGCAATTCCTTGGCGACGCCGGCGGGCCACGGGAGGCTCCACCCGACCACCTTCGCGTGCAGGGCGTGCCCGGCCTCGTGGTAGGCGGTCGCGAGGTCCTCGGCCTGCTGGTTGCGGATCACGTCGGCCTGCCGGCGGTACCACCCGGCGGCCTTGCGCTGGGCGAACATCCCGTGCCCGGTGCGGACGGGGGTTCCGGTCAGTTTCTCGACCTGCGCGATGATGTCGCGGGACTTGACCTGCGGGCCGGCGCCGGCGGCCATCGTCTTGGGCGCGGCGTGCGCGGGGGAGGGGGCGGCGGTGACGTCGTCGGGGCGGGATTCGGCGACACCCCGCTCGTCTACGAGCTTCTGGAGATTCGGGTAGTCGCGGAGCACCGACGCCGGGACGGGCTCGCCGTTCTCGATCGCCCGCTTGACGATCATCTCGTGCACGGGCTGGTAGTCGTAGTCGGGGACGAGCTTGTCGTTCGGGCCGGGCTTCCAGCCGTCCTTGATCTTCGGCCCGTTCGGCGTGTCGCGCACCCACTCCTTCGGAACGATGTAGATCGGGCGGCCCTCCCTTGTGCCGTACCGCTTGTCCATGATGCTGGCGGGCGGACCGTCCGTCGCGAGGACAACGTTCGGGCCGATGCCGCTCTTGAACCCTTCCGGGCCGACTTCCGGGGCGTCGGGGCGAAAGACGTTGTGCTGGTAAAACTTCCCGCGAAACTCGCGGCGAGTCATCTGCCAGGGCTCGCGGCGACCACTCACGCCCGAAGTATCCGATGCGGCGGCGGCCACGTCCATCTTCACCACCGCCTGCTCCGGCGGGATGTTCTCGCTCCCGTACGGCTTGGCGTCCTTCACCCCGCCGGCCAGGAACTGCTCCCGCACGTCTCGCCGGTTCAGGTCGAACCCCAGCCCCTTGATTTGGTCCTGGATCTCGTGCACGCGGCGGTGCGCCGGGGCGGCGTTCCGCTCGGCCAGCGCCTCGGGCGTGAACCCGGCTTTCTCGTACCGACGCTCCTCCCGCCGGTACTCGACCGACTTGCGCACCTGCTCGGCCTCGGCGAACAGGGCGTTGGCCTTCTCGGCCTGCCCGCCCGCCCGCTGCTCGGCGGTCATGCCGGCGCGGGCCTCGACGTCGCGGGCCTCGATCTCGCCGGCGCTCATGCGGTAGGCGGTCGGGTCGTCGTAGAAGGCGCGGTAGTCGTCGGCCGGCAGGTCCTCGACGGCGCGGGCCGCGCCCTTGAACGGCGAGCCGCGGGCGAACCCCTCGTGCTGCTGGACGGCGTGCTGGATCTCGTGGAGCAGCGTCTTCTCCCAGCCGGGCTGGATCGGGTCGACGTGGATGATGCCGTCGAACTTGTCCGAGTACAGCCCGCCACGGGTGCCGGGCTTGCCGACCACCGCGACCTTCTTCAAGTGCGGGTACGCCTCGAACAGCTTGGGGTGGTCGATCACCTCGCCCAGCCGCCACCAGCGGTTCGCGAACCCGGTGCCGAGAACCCCCGGCGTCCCCAGCGCGAGGTCGCCGGAGCTCTTGAGGATCTTCATCCCCGAGTCGTCGATCTCGTACCGCCACTTCCCGTCATAGGGGTTCTTGAACCACCCGGTCGCCAGCCGCACCTTTTCCGGGTCGACGCCGGCGGTGATCATCTCGTTCGCCGTGCGGCGGGCCTGGACGCGCTCGGTGCCTTGGCGGGCCGCGCCCTTCTCCCCGGCGTACATCCCGGCGACGTCGTCGGGGTTGCCGGCGGGGTCGGCGGGGACGAACTCGCCCTGGTTCGGGTCGTTCTCGTTGATCTTGCGGGCGCGGGCGTCGCGGGGGTCGGCGTCGCCGGCGCCCTTCACCTCGACGGGTTCGTGGAACAACCCGCCCTGCCGTTTCCCCTGCGGGGCGATCACGTCCTGGCCGAAGATGCCGGTGTTCGCGCTGCTCTTGATCCCCTCGGCCTCGGGGTCGAAGAACTTGGGCCGCGGCGGCGTCGGGTCGTCCTCGATCCCATCGAGGAAGCCGCCCGACTGCTCGGGGTCGTCCCATGAGCCCTTCTTGACGCTGCCCTTGTCGGCCGGCATTTCCCGCACGCCCTCGGCGGGAACGAGCGGGTACTCGTCGCCGTCCTTGAGCAGGCGGATCGACTCGCCGTCCGCGTCGAACTTCTCGACGATCTCGAACTCGCTACCCCACAGCTTGAACTTCGTGCCCGGGGGGAGCTCGGCGGGGTTCACGGACTGGATCGGCCCGCGCTGCTTGGCCGGCGGCATGTTCTCGTGGATCGCCGCGAGGATCTGCATCTGCGGGTCGGGGTTGCCCTTGGCGAACTTGACCGCCGCGGCGACGCGGGAGTCCTTCCCGGTCGCGATCTCCTCGGCCATCTTCCAGTAATTCTCCCCCATCGCGTGCATCGCGTCGGCCCCCTGCGCCTCGCGGGTGTTCTGGCTGACGCGGAAGACGCGCCGCATCTCCGGCCGCCCCTGCATGAACTGCTTCACCTCGGTCGGGAGCTGGCGGAAGAACGTGAATTTCCCGACGCCCTGGAGGTCAGTGCCGCTGTCCTGCCGCACCTCGGCGTTGCGGGTGGTGCCGCTGGCGCCCTCGCCGTTGTACTCGTTGAACGACTGGAGCAGGCGGTCCTCGACGTCCTTGCGGGTGAACGGTCGGGGCTTGGTCAGCTTGACGGGGCGGCGGGACGGGGTAGGTTGTGCGTTGGGCGTCCGCCCGTTTGCGAGCGTTTGGGTTCCGGGTTCGATTACGGGCATGGAACCGGCCGACACCCCTACCTCACCCCCCGCGCGATCCGGTCGCGGACCAGCCGCATTTCCTTCCGCCAGTGGCCCTTGGGCCGCCCGCTGCTCAACCGGCGGACGCGCTTGCGGATCTGCCGCCACGCGGGCGGGGGGTTGGGGTTGGGCATCGCGGGGGGGCTCCTGCTGAAACGGATTGGGGGCGTCGGGCAGCGCGTCGTCTGCCGAGACCAGTTCCTCCGTGAGGTCGTCGTAGAGCACCCGCTTCATGCGGCGGGCTTGGCCGTTCTCGGTGATTGTGACGTCGTACTCGAACACGGGCACCCGCTCGCGCTGCTGAGGCGGCGCAGCCGCTTGCGCCCCTTGCGTCCTTACCCCGCCCGCTTCCCCAGCGCCGCCCCGTACCGGCGCTGCGTCCCCCGCGCCGCCCGCCAGCACGCCAGCTTCGTCCGCCACTTGTCGCCCTCCAGCCGCAGCCGGATTCTCAGGCGGGGCCAGATCGCGAGGTTGAGCGACAGGCTCTTGTCCACGCTGTACAGGAACACCGGGACGCCCGGCTTGCGGCCTCGTGGCATCGGGGGCCTCCATCTGCTGTGCCCACGCGCTCACGCGGGCGATCTCGTCCGGGGTCGGCGGCTGCCCCCGCGCCGGGTCGGCGTTGTGGGCCGCGGCGTTCGCGTCCGCCGCCCGCGCCGCGTTCGCGTGGTGGATCGCCCCCATGCCGCCGGGGATGCCGCCGCCCAGGCCCTGCCAGAAGGCCTTGCGGACGTCCTTGGTCGCCTCGCGGGACGGGTCGTACGTGCCGCCCGCGATCGCGTTGGTCGCGAGCTGCTGGCCGACGTTGATCGGCGCGTTGGCCGCCGCGTCCAGGCCGACCGCCGCCCCGCCGCGGAGGATCGGGTTGGCCAGCCCCTTGACCCACTGGCCGACGCCGGGCATCAGCTTCATGAACGCGCCGCCGGTCGCCGCGTTCAACGCGCCGATCGCGGCGGCGGCCTTGGCCTCGTCGACCCCGCCGATCTCCCGGTTCGGGTCGGCCTCGCGCATCTGCGCCACTTCCGCCCGCGTCCCGCCGACGCCCTGCGCCCCGCCCAGGCCGATGCCGGTCGCCACCGGCGCCTTCATCCGCGACGCGAGCAGGTACGGCGCGGCCCCGCCCGCGCCCTCGCTCACGCTGTTCTGCCACACGTCGGCGCTGCCGGCCGTGTTCTGCGCCAGCCACTGGTTGATATCGTTCGCCGTCTCGGGGGCGACGGAGCCGAGCAGGGACGTGGCCCCGCCGTGGAACCCCTTCATCGCCGACACGCCGGATTCCAGGAGCTTCTGCCCGCCGCTCAGGCTGCCGTAGCTGGCGTCGAGGTACCGCTGGTCGGCGGTCGGGTCCGCCGCCCGCCGGTGCTTCTCAAAGATCGCGTTGATCTCCGGCTGGTTCATGCCGACGCCGGACTTGTAGTTGCCGAACGTCGCCCGGACCTCATTGATCGCGGCCTGCTGCCACGCCTGGGGCGCGTAGTCGGGTTCCGTGGGCGGCGCGGGGTACGGCGTCGGCCACCCGTCGTAGGAGGGGGCGACGTCCTCGATCAGGTTGACGGGGGAGGGAGTGTCGAGGGGGATGTCCTCGATCAAGTTGGCCGGGGCGGGTGCCGTCGCTGCGCTCAGGTTGCCGCCCTCGTAGCGGTCGAGCATCGCGTCCAGCGGGTCGGGCGCGGCCGCCCCCTCGTGCCGGTCGAGCAGGCTGTCGAGCAGGTCGGGCATCAGCGGACTCCGAGCGTGGACGGGTCGATCCCCTGCCGCATCAGGCGGCTCTTGATTTCAAGCCGCTTGGCCTCGCGGCTCGCGGTCGGCATCTCCTGCGCGACCTGCTGGACGACGGCCTCCATCGCCTGCGCCGCCGCACCCAACGGGTTGACCGGGGCGGGGGGTTGGCCGGTCTGCATCGTCTGCGCGTCGAGCCCCCCGCCGCCCACCGCGCCGCCGGGAGAGGGTTGGGGTGAGGCCCCGCCGCCGCCGCCCATCAGCTCGGCCATCTTCTTGTTGATCGCGTCGTTCAGGAGTTCGATCTCCCGCGCCGCGGTCATGTCGCCCATCCCGGCCCGCGACTCGTTGATCCGCCGCAGGTCGTTCAGGTTCTCCAGTTGGGCCTCGATGTACGCCTGTTGCCGCTGGGCCGTCATCCGCCCCGCCGCCGCCTCGGCCCGCCGACTGGCCTCCAACTGCCGCAGCCGCTCCATCCGCCGCAGCTTCTCCTCGTCGTCCTTCCGCCGCTGCTCGAACTGGGCGGCGTCCTGCTGCCGCTTGAGGTCCGCGTTCTCGTTGCCGATGTCCTGCCCCCGCGCCGTGACCGCGACGCGCTGGCCGGCGATCGTCCGCTGGTTCAGGCGGTTCGCGTCGTTCTGCTGCCCCTGGAACTCCTGCCGCATCCCCAGCCGCACGTCCTGCCGGTCGTTGCCGTAGATCTGCCGCGCGTCCCGCCCGGCCTCGGTGACGCCGATCTGCTCGAGCCGCTGATCCCCGCGGAGGTCCTGCAGGTCGTACATCCGCCGGTTGTTTGCCGCGTTGATCTCCCGCTGGCGGCGGTCCTGCGCGATCGCCTGCGCGAGCCCGATCGCCTGCTGGGTGTCGGCGCGGGCGTTCGCGTCGAACCGCAGGCCGTTGTCGATCTGGTCCTGCTGCGAGCGGTGGTTGCCCACGTTGGCGGCCATGTCGGCCCCGCGGGCCATGTTGGAATCGTAGAGAACGCGAAAGACGGGCACGTGTGGCTCCTTAAACCCGGTACCACTCGCCGGTGAAGATGTCCATGTACTCGCGGCTGCCGTCCGGGTTCATCCGCACCGGCGTCCCGTCCGGCATCTGCGCGTAGCTCGTGCCGCCCGGCTGCGGGTCCGTCCGCCCGTGCGCCGACGCGGGGATCCCGCCGCCGCCGCCGATCTGGTCGATCAGGTTGGCCGGGCCGCCGGTCGTCGTGCCGCCGCCGATCGGCTGGCCGGACATCTGGCCGTTGTACCGGGCGAGTTCCGCCGCCCGCTCCTGCCGCACCCGCTCGTTCGCGGCCACCGTCCGCGGGTCGGGCTGGAACCCGCCGCCGGTGGTGGTCGTGTTCTCGCCGCCGCCGAGCAACTGCTGCAACAGGGCGTCGAGGTTGTAGTTTGAACCGCCGCCCCCGCCGCCGGATGCCGGCCGCTGGCCCAGCGCCCCCGGCTGGCTCAGCAGGTTGTTGTACGCCCCGGCGTTCGGCCCCTCGTTGATCCGGCTCCCGAGCAGGTCGATCCGCTGCCCCTGCCCGTACTGCTGCGCCTGCTGCTGCTGGCGGGCGAAGTCCTGCTGAGCCCCGGCCATCGCCTGCCCGGCCCCGACGAGCTGCTGGCCGGCGCCGGTGATGATGCCGGTGCCCTGGGTGGCGTAGTTGCTCATCAGCCCGAGCTTGAGGCGGGCGGCGTCCTCGTCGATCGCGTTGTGGACGAAGGCGGAATCGACGTCGGCGCCGCGGGTCAGGCTGTCGAGGACGGTCGAGTTGTACAGCCCCCGGCCGGCGAGGCTCGTGCCGATCCCGCCCCTGGCGGCGGTGTGCCGGCGGTTCTCGCGCTCGTGGGCGGTCTTGCCCAGCCCCTCGGTCAGTTCGCCCTGCTTCCCGTAGACGCCGTCGAGGAACCCCATCGCCTCGCCCTTGGTCGCCCCGATCGTGTCCGTCAGCCCGCCCAGGGTGTTGTAGACGCCGCCGTAGGCCGATTCGAGGCCCTCCTGCTGGGCCTTCTGGCCGCTGGCGTTGGTGTCGAGGGCCTCCTGCCACTGCTTGATCGTCTGGTCGTTGGCGGCGTTCTGGTCGGCCTGGAGGGTGGTGCCGATCGCGCCGGACGCGCCGCGGCCGCCTACCCCGCCGTAGCCGACGCCGCCGCGGACTCCCCTGACGCCGGTGTTGCCGCCGCCGTAGGTGCTGCCGGCGGCACCGCCACCGTTGCCCTGCGACCCGCCGGTGAGGCTGAACCCCACGGGGGCGGTGGTGCCGCTGAATCGGAAGTCCGATCCGGGCGGGGCGACGAACGTGTTCATGCCCTGCCGGCCGTAGCCGTAGACCTGATTCCCGGCGACGACGGCGGTCGGGGCGTTGTTGACCTTCTGGCGGTTAAACATCCGCTCGCCCGCGCTGGCGAGGTAGCGGCTGGCGTTGGCGTTAATGGCGTCGGTGCGGACGGGTGCCGCGAGCGGGCCGACGCCGCCCCCGCCGCGGCGGACGGTCGCGCCGGTCACCTTGCCGCCGGGGGTGCGGACCGTGCCCGCGCCGTAGGTGGCGGACGGCCGCCACGACTCCGGGCGGTCGGTGGTCGGGCCGTTGTAGCGGGCGTTGTCGATCGGCGCGGGGCCGGTGGCCTTGCGGCGGTGGGTGAGGGGGGCGGGCATGGGGCTCCTTAATCGGTGCGAATCGCAGTGCTGGTGATTAGCCCGTCTTTGAACGCGATCACCATCGTCCCCTGGTCGACCTCCACCTCGATGTGGCCGGAGAACCCGGTCTTGGGTGGGAGGAGCGGCGCGAGCCTCGCCTCTGCTGCCAGAGCCCGGGCATGCCACTTGTCAGCGAGCACGTAGACGGCGAGCAGGGCGACGCCGAGCAGGCCATCTAGCACCGCGAGGATGATGATCAAAGTGGTCGAACTCATGCTCCGCACCTTACCTTCCCGCCGCGCGGGGGTGGGGCCTCACACCACGGTCTTCAGCAACCCGTCCTCCCACGTGAACTCCCGGACCACGGTCACGCCGCTCTCGTCGGTCTCGATGCTGACCGACCCGGTGAACCCCGTGCACTCGCACACGCCCGGCTCCCCCTGCGGGCCCTGCGGCCCGGTCTCGCCCTGTGGCCCGGTCGGGCCGGTCGGCCCCGCGGGTCCGGTCGGGCCGGTCGGCCCCGTCGCGCCCGTGGCCCCCGTGGGACCCTGCGGGCCGGTGAAGTCGCCGGAGTCGAACGTGTTCTTGATCCGCTGCCAGTTCGTCAAATGGTCCGCGTGGACGTTGCCGTTGATCGTCCGCTCGATCTCGAACTGGCGGCGCACCGGGTCGGGCAGGCCGGCCAGGAGCGGGGGGTACTGGATGATCCCCGCGTTTCGGTGGATCGGGTTGGTCGCCTCGGCCATCAGCGCACCGGTCCCGCGGGCTCGAAGTGGCCGGTGGCCTGCTCCAAAGCCCACTGTTTGTTGAGCGTCGAGTTCTGGATCCGCAGGGCGAAGCTGTTGCCGGTCGCCCGGTGCCCCTGCACCGCCTGCCGCCCGCCGCTGGTGAACGTGCCGGACTTCGTGATCGCCGGGGACGAATGCGCGACGTAGGGGGTGGCCCCCACGCGGATCGACCACTCGGCGTTCACCGCGCTCCCGTGCTCGGCCAGCACCGGCCACCACCCGTTCAGCATCGCCTCGCTGGTCGCGCCGGCCGGCCGGACGAACGCGAGGTAGGCGTCGGACGTGATCGCGGCGCCGGTGTCGGCCCCGACGAGGCTGTCGGCCATGTACCGCACGTAACCGTCTCTCCCGCCGAGCAATACGACGCGGCTGTCCGTCGTCTGCGCGTTGCCGTCGAAGCTCAGGATCTTCGTCGGCCCGTACGTCGGCGCCGTCGTCCCGCTGGCGTTGTCGTCGCCGCCGGTGTCCGCCGGGAAGTCGATCGGCCACCACCCGCCGACGCCGAACGCCCGTTCCGCCCTCATGTCGTAGAGGTAGTGTTTCGTCGCGAACGGCGTGGCGGCCTGGGTCGCGGTGAACAGGATCGCGTCGAGCTTCTTGTCGTACGCCGCCTCGAGGTACCAACCCTGGTGCGGCATGTCGCTGACGTCGTCGTGGATCGCCTCGCTGATCCGCTCGGGGGTCGAGAACGGCCGCAGGCGGTAGATGCCGCCGGTGCCCCAGAAGTAGATCGTGCCCTCTACTTCACAAAAGGCGCGGTCCGCCAAAACGCCGACCGATCCCGAGACTTCCACGTACGTCCCGCCGTCGCCGGGGTCGCCGCGGAACGCCCCGATTTTATTCTCTTGCGAGACGTAGAGGACGTCGCCGCTCGTCGGCATGAGCGCGGTCACGCCCTCGCCGATCTGCCCGGCCTTCCAGTTGGAGTTCGTCGCGATCGCGATGTCGGGCGCGGGCGTCGCGCCGTAGTCGAAGTTCGTCGCCGCCCCGCCCATCGCGTCGAACCCCATGATGCTCGGGATGCCCTTGTCGAACCGCGCCCACACCGCCCGCCCGCGCCACGGGCACCAGATCCGCGGGTATTGCGAGTTCGACACGGGAAACGTGCCGGCCGCCGCGGTCCAGTCGCCGAAGGTGGCCGCGCCCCAGTCGTACTGCTTGACCACCAACCCGTCCGTAAAATACGTGACGTTGTTGATCGTAAAGGCCGTGATCTTCCGGCTCGCGCTGAACGTCGCCGCCCCACTCCCGTCCAGCCGCGTGGCGCTGGCGTCGCCGGGCATCTGGCCGTACACCATCCCGCCGCAACCCACGATCACCTTGAAGTAGCTCGTCCCCGCCGTCGCGTCGGTCACCTGCGCCGCGCTCAGGTGCTGGATGAACTTCGCCCCGCCGCCGAACTGGAAGCTCCAGAACTTCCCCGACCCGCACCGCTGCCCCGGCCGCAGCCGGCCGAAGCTGTCGTACGGGTAGACGTTCCGCGCGTACGGCGTGAACCCCTCCGGGATCCGGGAATACCCCGACGCCTTGTAGACGCCCCGCGTGCACAGCGGGAAGTCGACCGGCTCGGCCCGGCGTCGTTGTCGGCGGTTCGACACGTTATTTCCCCCGCTCGTGATCGCGGATCGCCCGCAGCGCCGGCGTGAACTGCTCGTCCACCGCCGGGATCCACACCGCCACCGGCTGACCGCCGAAGGCGTCGAGCATGTGCCGCATCTCCGCGTACGTCGGGAACGGCCCGCCGTCCGTCGCCGGGCAGGCGTGCAAGCACGGGATCAGCTCCTGCCGCGTCTGCGCCGCCAGGTCCTCGAAGATCGGCCAGGTCTGGTTCTTCTTCTCCCGCCACCTCGCGAGGTCGGGGCAGTGCTTCTCCCACCCCATGCCGGGGAGGATCACGTCCGCCCGCTGCGCCAGCGGGTGCTTCGCGTAGTCGGCCAGCCACTTCCGCCAGGCGTCGTACGCCGGGTGCCCCTTGCCGCGCTGGATCGTGTTGAAGAACTCGTTGCCGGGGTGGTTCCAGATCGCGATCCGGGCGTGGGGCCCGCCGGCCATGGCGCGGACGCGGCCGAGCACGTCGTGCCACTCGTCGTCGGTGAAGTTCCGCCGCGCCGGGTCGCCGACCGGCCCCACGGCCTCCTCGTCGAAGATCAGCAAACGGTCGCCGTCGACGGCCCGGCGGACGACGTTGGCCAGTTCGGCGGCGTCGGTCGCGGTCGTGTGGGCCTTGCGGCCGGGGGCGAAGAGCCGCTGGTTGTTCGTCCCCACCGTGGGGCGGCCGAAGCGGTAGCTGCCCCACGAATATTCGTAGACGATTGGCGCGGGCTTGTAAGCCTTGAGCTGGGCGAGGATGGTGGCGGTGGGGGTGGGCATGGTCGGTCAGGGGGAAGCCAGCGTGCCGCTGACGGGGCTCTTGACGTAGCGGCCCGCACCGAGCGCGTGGTTCAGGACGTCGGAGTTGATCCGGTAGGCGTCGCCCACGACGACCGCGAGCGTGTCGTAATAGCACTGCAACTGGAGGCTGCCGACGTCGTGGGTGATGTCGACCGCCAGCGGGGACAGGTACGCGCCGCCGCCGGCGGCCACCTCGAAGGCCGCGAACGCGGCGGCGTCGGCCGTCGATTGCTGCGCGACGAGCAGCGGCTCGTTGAACGTGAACCAGACCTGGCTCGCCGAGATCACGACCGCCGACGCCAGCGTCAGCGCCGTCTTGGCGCCCGCCGCGTACCGGGCCGCGACCTCGGCGGCCGTCAGCAGGCGGTTGAAGATCACCAGCTCGTCGACCCAGCCCTGGAGGAACCCGTCGCCGCCGTTCGCGTACGCGCCGACGAGGTTGTCGGTCGCGGTCGCGCTCGGGGCCGTGCCGGTCAGCGTGTCCGACACCTCCCCGTTGACGTACAGCACCCAGCTCGTCCCGCTCCACGTGACGACGACGTGGTACCAGAGGCCGACCGTGAGCGCCGCGCTCAGCAGCGCGTCGGCCGCGCCGCTGACGTAGGCGGTGATCTTGTTGTTCTCCGTGTAAATCAGGAGCTCGCCGCTGGCGTTGTTCTTGCCGTACAGCCCGTCGATCGCCCCGCTGACGCCCCAGCGGAACCAGAGCTCGATCCCGCCCGCGCTGGTCAGCTCGATGCTCGCGTGGTTGGCGATCCGGGCGTACTGGCTGGACGCCGACACGAACCGCGTGCACGTGTTGCCGTCGTTCTTGATCGCGCCCGGCGCCGTCTGGACCGGCGAGCCGGACAGGGTGAGGGTGGGCGAGCCGACCTCCAGCGCCGTCGACGCGGCCCGCCACCAGAGGACGGGGCCGGCCCGGCGGACCTGGGCGGCGTAGGCGTCGTCGCGGCCGCCCCGCCCGAACAGGTGCGGGAGGTGCGGCAGGTGTTGGACGTGCGGCAGGTGGCCCACGGGCGCGGCCTCCTCGTTACGGCTTCCAGTGGATCTGCCCGGTCGACTCGTCGACGCTGCTGATCACGGCGATCACCTTGTTCCCGCCGCCCTGGAACCCGAACGTCCGCGTCGAGCTGGGGAACACCCGCTCCCCGGCCCCGGCGACGGCCGTGCTCGGGGCGGTGTCGGCGTCCCCGAGCTCGACGTAGAGGATCGCGGTCGCGTGGTCGTTGGTGACCTCGACGAACCGCACCTCGCCGGTCGGCAGGTTCGCGGCGTTGGTCGACGCGGCGACGTACCGGGCCGAGTTCGTCGCCGCGTACGTCGTGCTCGCGTTCTGGAAGTTGAGGGCCGCCCCGTTGCTCTGGGGGTAGGCCCGGCCGGTGATCAGGCGGTCGACTGCGCTCATGGCAATCCCTCCGGTTAGTCGTTCATCGTCTTGCCGCACACGACGCCGCGGACCGTGATCGATTTGGCCGCGGCCGCCAGCGCGTGGACGCCGACGTACGGGATCAGGTCGATGTTGGCCGTCAGCGCCCCGGTGCTGGTCGTCACGCCGGTCGACTCCGTGCCGTTGCCGATCGCGACCAGGACGCCGTTGATGAAGAAGTACGGCACCCCGTGCTGGTCGACCTGGAGCAACAGGTGGTAGCTCGTCGACGCCTCGACGGTCACGCCGCTGTCGACCACGGTGTCCGTGCCGGCCCGGCTCGTGCAGATCTGGATGTTGGTGGCGCTGACCGCGTTCGTGTTGCCGGTGTCGAACAGGAAGTACGCCTGGTCGTCGTCGGTCGCCGTGACGCTGGTGTTCGTCAGCTTGAACCCGGCCCAGAACTTCATGTTGGCGACGCTGGCGCCGGTCTTGACCGTCGTCTCGAAGCTGATCTCGTCGTTCGTGTTCCACTTCGCGGCCGCCCACGCGGTCTGCGCCGTGTCGAGGTGCGGGGCGATCACGTTGAGGTCGCCCGACGCGCCGGCCGTGGTCAGCGTGATCCCGCCGCCGTCCGCGAACGTGGTCAGCGCGCTCGTCGCGTTCGTGCCCAGGACTTCCCAGTTGTTGTTCGCCGGCTCGCGGGTCGCCTCGGTGCCGCTCGCGAGGTCGGCGTTGAGCACCGGCCGCTGGAGGAACCGCTCGGTCAGGACGAAGCGGTCGACGAGCTCGCACGCGGGGAGCACGGCGTTGTTGCCGGTCGGGAGCTGGTGGAACCGCTTACCGGTGACCGTGTTCACCCAGACCGCGCCGGCCGGGCGGACGCCCAGGTGCACGCCGGTGCTGTTCGTCCCGCCGTGGGACGGGTTGGTCGCGACGTTGTCGACGTACTTGAAGTTGAGCGTGGACTCTGCGGGCATGACCGTAACTCCTTGTCAGTTTGGGGCTACTGACGGAACCGTTGGGGTTAACCGATCGCCTTGGCCCGGGCCTCGGCGGTCTCGAACGGGAATTTCAGCGGGGGGTTGGCGAGGCGGCAGTACCCGGCCGGCATCGCCGGGACGGGGGCGCCGACCGGCGTGTAGATCACTTTGCGGTTGCCGCCCTCGCGCTCGAAGACGTACTCGGTGGCGTAGAACGGCGGGCCGTCGACGGCCTTCGGGATGGGATTGCCTTTGCCGTCCGTGGCCTCGGGGGACGTGGTGACGGCTTGCCCCTCCTCCACCGACCACGTCTTGATCTTCGCCGCCTCGCGGTTGGCCGCCTCCTGCTGCTGGTCGGCGTTGAACGTCGCCGCGGTCTCCGCGTGCTTCTCGGCCGCGGTCTTGTGCTTCTTCGCCATATCGGGCTCCTCGCCTCTCAGGTCACGGTCACGATCGGGTTGTCGTAGAACCAGCGGCCGTCGTCGGGCCGCATCACGTCGGTCAGCCCGCGGATCGGGCCGAACTGCGGCTGGAGCATCCCGTCCCGCGCCTGGGCCTCGGCCAGCATCCGGTGCCCGACCTCCCAGTTCGCGCCCAGCTCGTTCTTCTCGGTCATCTCGGCCCACCCGCGGACGAGCGTCAGCAGCACGGCCGACAGGTGGTTCGGGATGTCGGCCACGTTGCTGCCCGCGGACGGGACCGTGATCTCGCGGAGGTACTGGATCTGCAGCGCGTCGGACGTCGTCGCGTCCGGGGTCGGGTAGACCTGCAGCTTGAAAGTGCTCGCGTTCGTCCCGGTCGCCTGCCCGGTCGTGTCGACCGCGTAGAACACGGCGTCGCCGACCGTGCCGGTCACGCTGTTCGCCCGCAGGTCCAGCACCTGCGACACCGTGCGCGGGAGCATGACCGAGTTCGTCGACGTCCCGCCGCGGAGCGTGACCAGCTGGCAGAAGTCGGTCGGCAGGGCGACGTAGTTCTGGCCGCTGGTGAACCCGAGCGTCGTCGTCTTGTGCCGCCAGCTCCAGGCGAAGTTGTTGAACTCGCCCAGGGCCTGCACGACGCAGAAGCTCGTGCTGTTGCCCGTGTCGAACGTCGCCCGCCCCGCGGCGTGCGCGGCGGCGGCCTCGAGTTGGGTTAAAGTGAAGCTCATGTGCGAAGTAGCGGGCGGCGGCGTGCTTCCCTACACCAGTCCCATGTTTTGGGGGCGGGTTTTGACCCGCGCCTCCGTCGCCTCACTTGCGATCGCCGGGCGTTTCGAAAGGTGGGCGGCGGGGCGCGTCCGAGTGAACCCCGCCGCCCGTTCGGGGGCTTAGATCAGGCCGACGAGCTTGACGAGCTTCGCGCTCGCGTCGATCGCGATCGCGCAGATCGGGCTGGTCGCGTCGGCCGTCACGTCGAGCGTGCCGTCGCTGGAGCCCGTGGGCGTCAGCGGGTCGCCGTCCGCGCCGGCGGTCAGGGCGGTCGTCAGCGTCGCGAAGCCCGCGACCTGGATCCACCCGTAGCTGCCGTCCGCGATCACCGACTGGAACACGCCCGCGCCGACCTCGGCGCTGTCGGACAGGTCCATCGTGACCGTGGTCGTCTCGCCGGCCGACGCGCCGGAGACCGCGAGGATGTAGGCGAAGTTCCCGACGACCGCGGCGACGTTGCCGGCGCCGTTGTCGAACTTGACCCAGCGGTAGGCCTTGGTGCCGGCGGCGTTCCACCGCACGGCGCCGACGCCGTTCTCGTCGGTGGTGCTCGTGTACTCCCACCACTCGTTGTCCGTGTTGTTCCCGAATGCGACAGGCTCGAAGGGCATGGTCTGTTTCTCCGATCAGGAGGTTGAAGGTCTGAAAATGACCGGGGCGGGGAGGGTGTCCGCCCCGGTCACGGAGGAGGAGGAAAGTCAGGGTTAGCCGGGGCAGATGATCCCGAGCCGCTGGCGCGACGTGCAGATCAGCTGGTACCAGAAGTCGAGGTGGACGGTCCAGACGTACGGCTGGCTCCGGTCGTTCATCGGCTCCTCCTCGGCGAAGAAGCCCGAGCCGTGGAACACGGGGAACAGGTACTGGCTGTTGATCCAGAAGTAGCGCGGGGCCGTCGAGGCGTACCCGAGGTTGTCGATCTCGGTGACGTACTTGATCGGGATGTTCTGGTACCCGAGCTGCCCGGCGTACACGCCGAGGTCCTTGCCGTCGCCGACCAGGCGGTCGTTCGCCTCCTCGGTCAGCTGGGCGTACTTCTTGACCCCGTTGACGTCGGTCAGGATCATGAACTTCGAGAATTGGGTGCTCTCGAAGTACTTGGTCATCGACGGCGGGGCCTTGAAGTCGACCTTCCGGATCATCGAGTGGAAGGCGTCCTTCAAGGTCGTGTCGATCGCGCCGGCCGTGTAGTTCGCGACCTTGTTGCGGAACCGCGTCTGGCTCGACGCGACGCCGCCCAGGGTCGTGAACCCGGACGGGAACAAGCCGTCCTCGGTGATGAAGCAGCGGATCGAGTACGGCCGGTTGGCCGTCGCCGAGGTCTCCATCGTGGCGGCGCTGGGGGTCGTCCACCACGCGGCGTCGACCAGGTTGTGCATCCCGACGCGCTGGAACTGCCGCTTGGCCTTGAGCAGGTCCTCGGTCTGGCTGTTGATGCCGGCCGCGTCCGCCCCGCCCATGTTGAACTCGATCTCGTGCTTGGTGTACGAGAACGAGTCGTGGAGGAAGCGGAACTGGTACTCGATCGCGGTGACGCCGTCCTCGATCTGCGCCGTGAACGAGTCGCCGGGCTGGTAGAACGCGGCGCCGGTGCCCGCGCTGAACTGGCTGAACGAGCGGATGCTCTTGCCGGTCTTGACGACCTTGCTGTTCCCGCCCTTCATCAGGTCGCCGGTCAGCGTGGTCTGGTTCTGAACTTCGTTGAGGATGCCGCTTTCGGTGTTGGCCTCCAGGTTGTACTGGTTGGTCAACAGGACGAAGTCGGCGAACAGTGCGAGGGCCTTGCCCATGTGTTTTCACTCCCGCGCCGGGAGCAGTCGCGTTAGCCGGCCAATGCGTGCGCCCGCCCGGCCTGGCCGTCGCGGGCGGCGCGGTTCACGCGCTCCCGGGCCCGGGCGTACACGTCCTGCTGCTCGCGGGCCGGTTGGCTCGCGGGCGTCGGGGCGGGTCCGCCGCGGTCGAAGGTCTGGTCGAGGGTGCGCTTGCGGTCGGCCTGGGCTTTCGCCTGCTGCTGGCGCTCGATCTCGGGGTACAGGGTGTTGTGGGTGACGAACCGCACCGCCTCCTCGGGGGAGACCGGGCGGCCCTGACGGTGGCGCATCGCGTGGTAGTCGCGGATGTCGTCCCGCAGCTTGTCCCGCGTCGCCGCGTCCTTGAGCTGGGGGTAACGGTCCGCGATCGCCTCGAAATGCTGGTCCTCGATCGAGCGATTGACCCGCTCCTGCTCGGCGGCGGCTGCCGCGAACTGGCGCTGTTCGTCCTGCGATCGAAGCTGTTGCTCCAGGTCGACGTTCCTGCGGGCGATGGCGAGCTGGCTGCGGTAGACGGCGCTGTCCGCGCCCCACTCTTCCGCGACCAATGCCAACGCCTGCCGGACGTCGTCCGGAAACGATTCGGTGCCCGCGACCGCCGCCGGCTGCCCGGCCTGCGGAGGTTGTGGCACCTGCCCTGAGACCCCAGCGCCCCGGCCGTCGTGCGGATCGGCCTGCTGGGAGTGGTTCGGTTGCGCGGG
Source organism: Tepidisphaeraceae bacterium (assembly GCA_035627895.1). Lineage (GTDB taxonomy): Bacteria > Planctomycetota > Phycisphaerae > Tepidisphaerales > Tepidisphaeraceae > DASPKW01. The sequence continues at coordinate 21,343 of DASPKW010000290.1, forward strand.
GGCGGCGCGGCCTGCGGCGGCCTGCTGCTGCTGGAACCGCGCGTTGCGCTCGTTGCGGATGGCCCGGACGTCGTTCAGGTGGTCCAGGCGCTCGCTGATGCCCATCTCGCCCCAGGTCTTGGGGTCGGGGAGCATGCCGGGGACGCTCTTGAGCAGCGCGAACTCGTTGGCGCTGAGCGTCCCGTTGTATTCCTTGGGGGAGGGTTGGGGCGTCGTGTCGCCGTCCGCCTTGTGTTGCCCGGTTGGCGTCGCCGCGGCTGCGGGCGCGTCCGTCGTCCGATCCCCGACCGCAGGCGGGGTCTGGGGCTTCGCCTTGTCGGCGAGCACCTGTCTCGCGCGGGCGTAGGGGTCTACGTCCGCTGGCGCCTCGTTCCCCGCCGTGACGGGGGCACGTTCGTCGGCGGGGGCCGGGGCGGCGAGTTCGGGGGCGTCGGTCGCGGCCGGCGCGGTCGAGGCGTCGGGCGGCGGGGTGGGTGACGCGAATCGCCCGTCCTCCCCCCTGGGTTGCGTGATTGCTTGTTCGATGATCGTGGTCATCGGGTGTCCCTCACTGCCACGCCAGTCCGTTGCGCCGCCCGGCCTCGACGTAGGCCTTGCGGGTGTAGAACCGCTGCTGGCCCCGCGGCCCGTAGGCGTCCGCGCCCGGCTGGTTGAACGGGAGGCGGATCGACTCGATCGCCTCCTGGTTGCGGTAGCGGCGGGTCGATTCCAGGGCGCTGCGGAGCGTCGCCAGCGCCTCGGCGGTGACCGGGACGCGCTTGGACAGGCGGCACGCGCGGCACGGCTTGCCGTACTGGCACGTGTGGCTGACTCGCTTCCTCGTCGCGGTGCGGGGCTTCACTGCGGATGAGTTTGCGAGGGCGGAACGCGGGGAGGGGGCGGGGTCAAAGGAAAAGTTTCCCCGCCCGCATTTCGATGTGCTAAACGTGTGTCCAGCATGGGCACACACCTGAAAACGAGCACCCCGGCGACCGTTCGGCCGAAGCATCCGAGCCGCGTCGGGCGGGCCCACATCAGTTTCCCCAAGTCACTCCGCGAGTCGGCCGCGGCGCGGATGGTCGCGCTGAACTTCGACGATTTCAGCGAGTACGTGCGGCACTTGATCCGAGAGGACGTCAAGGCGGCGAAGGCCGCGAAAGGAACGTGAACGATGCACGCGAAAGCCCCCCGCTCGAAGGTCTCGCCGATGAAGGCCACGACCGCGCCACTGGTGATGAAGATGCTGCCGTCCGCCTACTACTCGCTGCCCGACGGCTGGCGCGGTACCCCGGGCGTGTACCGCGGCCCCGGCGGCCAGGTCATCCAGTTGATGCTGATCCTGATCACGCCGGAAATGGCGGGCGTCCTGCTGAACGGCAAGGACGGCAAGAAGCAGAGCAAGAACTTCCGCAACGTGCGGCAGTCGATGCTGCGGCAGTACGCCGAAGTCATGGGCTTGGGCCTCTGGGAGTTGAACGGTGACACGATCGTCATCGACCCGGCCGGCTACGTGCGGAATGGCCAGCACCGCCTGCTCGCCTGCATCGAGTCGGGCGTCCCGCTGTTTACCGTGGTCGTCCTGGGCATCGACCCCAAGACCGAGACCACCCACGACAACGGCGGCCGGCGCACGCTGGCGCAGTACCTCGCGAAGGCGGGAGAGGCGAAGTCGGGAACACTGGCGTCCGCGCTCGTCTGGCTGTGGCGCTTCGAGAACGACAAGGCCTACACCCGCCCCACCGTACCGATTTCGGTCTCGATGAACCTTTTCAGGAAACGGAACGGGCTCCGCGACTCCGTCGCCGCGACCTCCGAGGCAGGGAAGGTCATGCTGCCCGGGTTGGCCGCCGCCCTGCACTACCTGATCGCGACGCAGTTCAGCCGCGAGAAGGCAAATCGGTTCTTCGACCTCGTCGGCAGCGGTGCGGAACTGGCGAAGGGTGACCCGATCTTGGCGTTCCGAGCCTACATGCTGCGGCGGGACAAGCCTTCGCCCGAGCGACGGGCCGCGATCGCGATCAAGACGTGGAACAAATGGTCGGCGGGAGAGTCTGTCGTGTCGTCGCGGGCGATCGACTGGAACAACATTGGCCCCGACGCCCAGCCCTTCCCGACGCTGGCCGCCCCCGCCGAGAAGGAAGGTGCGTGATGCTCGCCAACGTGCTGATCGAGGTCTGGCGCAAGCCCCGCCTCTACCTCACCCCGCTCGACAACCTGATCATCGGCGTCGAGTGCGTCGTCGTGTTCGGTGCCCTGTGGGGCATCGCCTACCTGTTCATGAGAAAGTAACCCCCAACCCCCGAAAGGACCGCCCCCATCATGGGAAAAGCCACCGTAGCCGCCCAACAACCGCCCGTCCAAGTCCCGAAGCGTCCGCACCTGGTCGCCCTGCCCAGCGGGCGGGTGATCGAGTTCGGGAACGTGATCGACTGTTACGAGACCGACGAAAACCCCCTCGTGCTCGTCCAGCAGACCGCGACAGCAAACCGCCTCATCGAACTGGACGTCGACGACGCCGCAGCCGCCCTGCACGTCATGCGCGGCCTCGCGCTGGTCGTCCTCGGCAAGCGGCCGACCACCCTGCCGATCGACATCATCCCGGCGTCGGCGCTGCCGCGGAAGGGGGATTGAGCATGTCCTGGCCCCTCGTGCTCCCCAACGACGACGGTATCCGCCCTGCTGGCCCGCCCGACGAGTGCTTTTACTGCCGGCAGAAGGTCGGCACGCCGCACGGCCCGACCTGCGTCTGCGTGACGCGCCGGGTTAAGGTGCGGTACACCTTCGAAATCGAGATCGACGTCCCGCACCACTGGGACGACGATCACGTGCATTTCCACCGCAACGAATCCTCCTGGTGCGCCACCAACGGACTTGACGACGTCACGAATTTCGTTGACCGGCAGCAGGGCGCGAACGGGTGCGTCTGCCCGTGGTTTAAGTGCGAAGTGGTCGAAGAGGTCGACGGCACGCCCCGCGTCCGCGAGAAGTCGAAGCCGAAGGAAGAGGGCCCGAATGAGTGAACTCGCTAACCGCCACCTCCACGTCGCGACCACCGCCGCCCGCACCCCCGTCGCCCCCGCCGACGTCGTGACCACGCTCGCCCTCATGGGCGAGACGGTCGAGGACCTCAAGGCGCGGCTGCCCCACATGCGGCACCTGCACGACTGGCTCGCGCGGGTCGAGGGGAAGATCGACGCGCTACGCCGGGACTTCGAATCGGTGCACGGCCGCCCCGTGATCGCCCGCGATCCGCTGGGTAGGGAGCCGGACCTAACACACCTCCGGTTGCCGCCTACACCCCCGCCCCCACCGGCCGCCCCGCAGGCTGACCCGCCGCCGGGCGAGAACCCGTTTGACCGGGCCGTGCGGATGTACCGGGAGCGGTGGATTGACCCGATCGCGCACCGCCTCCCCCAAACCCTCCCCCCATCTCCGGCCGCCGACCCATCACCCCCCCGAACCCCGTCACCCCCGCCCCCATCGCCGGGCTCGCCCCCGCCGGCTCCGTCACCGGCGGCGTCAGCGCCCCCGCCTTCGCCATCGCGACCAGTTCCGGGCTAAAGAGGCTGCGGAACAAATTCGGCCGGTTCATCGCCCGCCCGACCATGTTCGTCCAGAACTCCGCTTCCACGCCCGGCTGCATCATCATCTGCAGCGCGGTCGGCACCACCTTTTCCCCGACGATCAGCGCGTCGGCCAGCCGCTGCTGGTTGCTCGTGTGCGTCGTGCTCTCCGGGTCCACCGTGACCGTGAAGTCCTCCGGCCACGCCACGTCGACCATCGGCGGGAAGAACTCGCCGCGGTACCACGTCGCGTCCGTCCCGCCCCGCATGAACCCCTCCTGCTCGACCTGCTGCTCGGCGCCCATGCCGGTCGGGTCGGGCACGGTCGCGGTCACGCTGATCCGCTGCTCGACGGCCGGGTCGTAGAACAGCCACCACATCACGCCGGCCAGCGCGTCGGCCGCCTTGGCGTTGACGATCCCCTGCATGGCCCGGATGCGGATGTTGCTCGCCTGGGCCGCGATGTCGTTCGCGGTCGCCGTGTCGCTGTTGCTGATCCCGAGCTGCGCGTCCCCCATCGCCATGTCCCGGTCGAGGCCCTGGCCCATCTGGGCGATGTGCTCGAGCCGCTGGGGGTGATTCCCGCCGATGCTGAGCTGCTGCACGCCGTTCGGCCGGGTCGCGATCCCGGGCAGGATCCAGACGCCGTTCGGCAGGCCCTCCTGGATGCCCTTCGCGGCCTCGGGCATCGTCGCGTCGACCGCGATCCCGGTCTTGAAGCTGTCGGCCTCCAGCGCCGCCGCCCGCAGGTGGGCGTTGATCGCGCTGATCTGGTGCATGACCGGCTGCAAATCGCTGCACGGGTACGGGTCGCCGGGCACGTTCTTGAAGCCGAGCACGACGTACGGCCCGGTTTTTGGCCCCCAGAACTTCCGTTTCGGCCGCAGCCACACGTTGCCCGGCTCGTCCTTCGCCGTGCACAGCAGCGTGCCGATCTCCTTGGTGTCGGGGAACCACAGGTCGTAGACCCAGAACTGCTTGCGCGGCCCGGTCTCGCTCCCCTTGAGGCGGGCGCCCTTGCCGTTCTCCACCGGCTCCCAGCTGTCCTTGATCTCTTTGATCGCGGCGGGGTCGACGCCGCGGAGCTTGGCGAGGTCCTCGAACTCGACGGGGTACTTCTCGTACTGGAACCGCGACCGGCGGACGTGGTCGATCTGCGGCGCCTCGCACCCCCAGCGGTCCATCGGCACGTGCTGGAGGAACGGGCGGATCTCGCCGTCCTGCTCCTCCATGCCGATCTTGAGCACCCCGTAGGCGAACAGGGCGTCCCGCACCCACAGGCTGAACTCGTCGGCCAGGGCGTTGTAGCAGGCGGCCCAGCGGCGGCCGCCGGCCTCCATCCACTGCGCGATCGGCCCGTGGGCCCGTTCCCAGTTGGCCTCGACGACGGCCGCGGGGGCGCCGAACGCGAGCTGGGGGAGCATCCACGCGACCCAGGAGAACACGCGGTTCTGCGGGGTGGGGAGGGCTTCGAGGAGCCCCTTGTCCTCGCGGTACCACTTGGTGGCGAACTGCTCGACCATGCGGCGGATCGGCGCGTGGTGCTGCGCGGCGTGGTCTTCCGCCCGGCGGATCTCCTCGGCCATCTTGGCCGGGTCGTTGCTCAACATTGCCCGTCTGTCCGATCAGTGCCCCTGGTCGGTCTGCGGTGGGCGGTGTTGTTGTGCGTTTACGCGGTGATGACCGGCCCGCCCCGCTCGACGCCCATGCGGTTCTCGAGCTCGCGGGTCTTCTCCTCCCCCTGGTACCACGCGCCCTTCCCCTGCTCGACTTGGTCGTTCCGCCACGCCGGGTCGAACGGCCGGAACCCGAGGTTCGCCGGCCAGTCCTTGTTCGTGCCCGGCACCTTGCGGCCGGGGAAGTAGAACGGGTCGACCTGCTGGCTGAGCACGCGGTCGCGGACGCCCTCGCTGGTGTACTCCTCCTCGTACTCCTCCATGACCGCCTCGGTGTCCTGGATCGTCGGGTAATCCGTGTAATCCATGTTGAGGGGGACGCGGAGCTCGCGGACGGCGCCGCTGACCTCGTCCTTGATCACGAGCCGCTTGAGGGAGAAGTTGCCGCCCGACCGGCGGCCGTCGTTCTTCTTCTGGCCCAGGCCGGCGCGCTCGATCTTGTGCGCGACGACGGGGGCGAGGGCCTCGGCGGTGACCTTGGCGGGCCGCACGGGCTTGATCAGCGGGACGGACGCCGCGGGGGCGTTGGGGTCGGCGGGGGTGGATTTAGCCATAACGCGAAGGGTGGGAGTCGAACCCACAAGAGGCCCTCTCGGGTTGCTCGCCTCAAGGGCGTCGTAAGACGCCCTGGGTCTGTATGCCATTTCCAAGCACCTTCGCCAAGCGTACGGTGTGGGCCACGCCGGGGATCGAACCCGTCTCTCCGGCTTTATGCCGGCGTGTCGCCATTGACACTTGCGCAGCCAGACGCCGTACGCGCACGGATCATATCACGCCCGGGGGCGGCGGGGGAGTCACCCGAGCGTCTGGTTGCAGTTGTAGCAGCACGCGCCCCTGATCGCCGTTGCGGGCTGAACCCGCCCGCAGCACCAGCAGGTCAGGCCCGCGCTGCCGTCCGGCCGCCGGACGGCCTCCTTCTCCCGGCGAAGCTGTTCCGCCTTCTCGCCGGGGGCGGCGGGGGAATCGATGCGCTCGATCAGGTCGTGGTCGCTCCGCGAGTCCTCGGCCAGTTCGACGCCGTGGCAGGCGTCGCACCGCAGGTAGGCCAGGCTGACCGTGCCGTCCGCGTTGTGCCGTCGCACGTGCCATGCCGCGGGGTCGCCACACTCGAAGCACTGGCCCAGCGCGAGCCGCTGCATGACTTGGGAGTCCCGCAGGTTCTTCCACCAGAAGGAGTGCGGGTGCATGAACGATTCGGCGGCAGGGCCGTGCTCCAGCACGTCGTCGAGCACGGACACGTCGCCGTACCGCTCGAAGTAGTCGGCCCCGTCGTAGAGCCTGCCGTTGATGCTGATCCTGACCATAACCCACCATCCTACCCGAACACCCGGTCCCGCGGCTTCTCCGTCCCGAGCTTCCGCGCGTGCCGCAGGATGTCGCCGGCCGTGCCGGGCTGGTAGGCGGGGGTCGCCGGCGCCACCGCCCGCGCGTGCCACGCCTGGATGCCGTAGCTCCACCCGTCGTAACTGTGGTCGTCCCGGCTCGGCGCGATCTGGTCGGTGTCCTTCTCGTCGTACACCAGCAGCGGCAGCGTCCGCACCAGCTCGCGGCACGTCGAGAAGATCTGCACCTTGGCCGTCGTCCGCGCCGGCTCGGTGTCGCTCGCGGGCACGGTGTACGGCCGCAGGAACTCGTGCACGATCATCCGCCGGCTGAACTTGCTCCGGTCGTTCCCCACCTGGGGCGGGATCGGCTTCTGCAGGCCCGCCTCGACGTAGTGGTCGCTGAAACTCATCGCCGACGAGCCGGTCTGCCGGGTGACGTCGAACCCGCTGACGATGAAGTCGATCGGCTCGTCCCCGCACAGCTCGTTCACCCGCCGGGCCTGCATCCACGCGGTCGCGTCCCCCTCGCGCCGCTCGGTGTCCTTGCTGATCGTGTACTCGCGGTAGGTGTAGACCTGACCGGCCTCGTCGGCCGCGTGCCAGTACCACGTCGCCAGGTCGTTGTAGCCGGGGTCGTTGCTGATCCACCGCCGCCAGTGGGCGGGGATCGGGAACGGGTCGCATACGTGGATCTCGCGGCGGAACTCCTTGAACACCTGCCCGGCGAACACGTCCCAGTCGCCCTCCAGGTGGGCGCGGCGCAGGTCGTCGGGGAGGTTCTGCAGCGTCCGCAGATAGCCGGGGTCGGCCTCCAGCAACGCCGGGTTGTCGTAGATCCGGGCCTTGAAGAAGTGGTAGTCCCCCGGCCGCTCGGTCTCGGTGAAGTCGCGGTCGATGAACAGCCGCTTGAACCAGGCGTGGCCGACGTTGCCGGGGTTGGCCGTGTAGTACGCCCTGGGCGATAGGTCCCGCCGCGTGCTGCGGTTGCACGTGAGGATGAACTCGACCATCGGCTGCGTGAAGTGGGTCGCCTCCTCGAACCCGATCACGTCGTACTCCTGCCCCTGGTACTGGTACACGTCCCGCTCGGCGTCGCAATAGCCCAGCTTGAGGCGGGAGCCGTTGGGGAAGATGAACGCCTTCTGGTCGTCGCTGTACCGGCAGAAGCGGGACAACTCGCCGAGCAGGGGGAGGATGTGGTTCTCGCGGAGCTCGGGGAGCGTGCGCCGCAGCAGCATGAGTTTGAGGCCGGGGTAGTGGAGTGCGAGGAGGACGAACTTGCGCCGCATGGCCCAGGACTTGCCGCCGCCGCGGGCGCCGCCGTAGGCGATGTGGCGGCCCTTGGCGCAGAAGAACGGCTCCTGTGCCGGCTGGGGTGATCCGGTGAGGTTGACCTCCAGCCGCGTCATTCGCTCCAGGCGTGCTTGTACCCCTCGACGCGGACGACGATCTCGCCGGTGACGTCCTTGGGCTCCTTGGGCTTACCCAGGAGGCGGTCGGTCAGGTAGACGTAGGCGGCGAGGCGGACCTTGTCGCTGTCGGTCGAGAGGGCCAGCCGCTCGATCGCTTCGAGGTAATCGACGGCCTTGTCGGCCATCGCGGTCTGCGCTATCTGCTTGACCACGTCGGGTTTACGGCCGGCGCCGGGGCGTTTGCCGCCGGGGGCCTGCTTCACGTTGTTCTTGAGAAGGGCCATCTGTGATTTCGCCTGTGATTCTACCCCCCGCCCGCGCCGGGGTGGGGCCGGGTCAGCGGCGGGGCTTCAACGCCCACCGCACCCGATCCCGTGCCCGCCGCCGTTCGAGCTTGGCCGCGTACACGGCCCGGGCCCGCGCCATCTGGGCGGTGTCGTCGCCCGCGGTGAAGCGGGCGTGGCGTGCCCAGGCCCGCGCGAGGGCGTCGTCCACCGGGTATCCCCGGTCGACCCACAGTTCCTGTTCGGCGGGGCTGAGCCGTTCGGCGAGCTCGCGGCAGTGCGCGGCCCCGGCGTCCTCGTCGTCGGTGGCGGCGAGGCGAACCGGGGGCGGGAGGGGTGGGTGGGAGGGGAGGGCGGTCACCTTGCGGGCTCCTTCGAGTCGTCGCGGAACCCCGTGCGAATTCGACCCGTCCCGCCGCAGTCCGGGCACGGCGGATACGTCGGCTCCGGGTCGTCGGGGAGGGCCATGAACGCCTGTTCGGGCAGGAAGCCGTGGCCCTCGCACCGTCGGCATTCGACCGAGTAGGTCGGACGGTCGTTTCGCAGCCTCGCGAGCAGCCGCGCCGGGTCCGTGACCTCGGGCGGGACGTCGACCCCCTCGTCGTCGAAGTCGCGAACGTCGAACATCTCCCGCCACGCCTTCGCGTCGAAGGGGTCGATGGGGTCGCGCTTGTCAAGTTCCGCGTTAATGTCTGCCTGCACCCCGTTCGTGTAGCAGTCACTCGCGGGCGGGGTAAGCATCTCGCAGCACTCTTGGGCGCGGCGCAGGAGCAGCCGCAGCCGCTGCACGGTCGCCGTAGCGTTGTCCGCCCTCAGCTTCTCGTACTCCCAGTCCTTTTCGAGCACGTTGGCCCGGTGCTCCCACTGGCGGGCTTCTCCATCGGTGTTCGTTGTCTCGCGCATTTCTCGATCCTTTCGCGTAAGTCGTTGTTACTTCCCAATCCCCGCCCGCACCGCGAGCCGCTCCCGCCAGTTGACCACCCAAATCCCCGGCCGCCCGTCGACCTGCACGCGCAGGCGGTGGCACGGCACCCGCGACCGCCGCAGCCGCTCGCGGCGGGCCTCGTAGGTCTCGCTGCCGTCGCCGGGGCGGTGCTCGAGCAGTTCGACCAGCAGGAACCGCTCGACGGCGCCGAGGGCGTCGTTCTCGTCGTCGCGGCCGGCGTCGGCGGGGGTGAAGTCGTAGACGCACCAGAGGCGGTTCGCGTGGGCCAGGGCGCGGCGGACGTACCCGGTGACGTTGTCGCGGGGGCTCTGGATCGTGTGGGAGCAGAGCGAGCCCTTGAGCTGGCCGCTGGTGATGCCGGGGACGCTGGCGCGGAGCGCGTCGATCCAGATCCCGGTGCGTCGGGCGGTCTGTTTGTCCAGTAGAGCCCGTTTTCTCCGGCGATAATGGGCTGAATTTGCCCCAATTTTGGCGTTGCGAAAGCTGCGGGACTTGTGGTAGGCGGCCCCGCTCGCTCGGCAATCGACGCATACGCCGTGTCGGTTGTCGCGGTGGATGCGTTTCCCGCACCCGCAGAGGCAGTATCGGGCGGGTGGTGGGGCCGGGGTTTCGAGGTTGAGCAGGTGCATGGGGTCGCCGTCCTTTGGGTGGGTTGTTCGCGGGGGGGGTCAGCGGAGCCGATCCTCGGCGTAAACCGAGACGGCCCCGATGGGGAACATGACGACGAACAGCAGGGCGAACGGCGTCCAGAAAATGACGGCCGTCGTCCAGTGAAGTACCTGCAATGCTTTCCGCTTCACGCCTGCTTCTCCTGGAGCGTCCGCTCCGGTTGGGGGTTCACTCGCTTCTTGGCCTTCCGCTGCTTGCCGACCTCGCGGATCTCGATGCCGTACTTCTCGAACATCCACTTGCGCTTCACGACGTACTCCGGCGTGCGGAACCCCTTCACGTCCTCGACGACGCGCTCCGTGTACTCCGGCTTGTCGTAGCACCGGGCCTCGACGATCCGGTCGTAGACGAAGTCCGCGACGTAGGAGCAGGATCGCTCGCCCTTCCTCGCCTTGCTCAGAACGAACTTCACCTGTCGCTGGAGGTTCTGGATCTGCTTGTGATCCTGCATCAACCGCAACTCGCGCCACCGCTGGGCCTCGGCCTGGCTGTCGAACGTCTCGCCGTCGACGACGGTATTGCGGTTGCGGTACTTCGGCCCGCGTCGCGTGCTAAACATTCCCACGGAGCACCTCCTCCCCGAACAGTGGCCCGGTGTTCGCGGCCTGCCGCTCCCGCCGCCCGCGCAACCGTTCCGGGGCGTCGTGGCGGTTGTGGCACCGCTGGCAGAGGGCGGCGAGGTTGTCGTCGGCGCAGTTCTCGGGGGCGGGGTCGTGGACGTGGGCGATCGTCAGCACGATCCGCACGACCTTCTCGCCGTCGAGGTGGGCGGATTCGGCCTCCATCGCCCCCATCTCGTGAAACTTCCCGGACTTGTCGCGGGTGCCCATCGCGTAGTTGGCGACGCCGCACCACTCGCACCTGTCGCCGGCGCGGGCGAGGATGCGGGCGCGGATGGCCTTCCAGTCCTTCGGGTAGCGGGCCTTGTTCTCGGGTCGGATCGGCATGGCTACGCCCACCTCCCCGATGGGCCGTCGAACAACGTCGGCTCGGGCTTCGGCTTCGGCGGCTCGAACGTCCGCGGCGCGGCCTCCTCGACCGCCGGCGGCATCTCCAGCACGTTGTCCGGCACGTCGAAGATGCCCTGGGCGCCCTTGAACGGGATCGGGGTGATCCGCACGGGCCGCCCCAACGCCCACGCCCACCGCCCGGTCTCGTAGTTTCCGAACGCCCGCTCCTGCGCGGAAAGGCGGTCGCGGACGGCCTCGGTGCGCTCGATCTTGACGATCGACGACACGGCCACGATGCAGCCGAGCGGCAGCTCCTCGAGTCCCGCCTCCCGCAACGGTTCGTCGAACCGGCCGTCCGAGCGGATGCCGATCAACTCGGCGTCCCACTTCTTCGATGCGTGGATCAGGATCGGGCCGCGGTAGTTCGTCGGCCAACTCCGCGTCTCGACCCGCTTCGCGCCGATCGCGATCAGCGTCGCCCACGGTTGCCAGAGGGATATGCACTTCACGTTCGGTTCTCCGGTTTGAACACCCCCGCGACCGCCAGGGCGAGCTTGCGGCTCTTGCGGGGGTCGGGGTACAGGGCGTAGTGCTTCTTCCAGAACGGCTCGGGCTCGCGGGCGATCACGTCCCGCACCATCGCGGCCAGGTCGTCGCCGGGGTACGTGTCGGTCGCGGTCGGGTCGCCCTTCGCGACGTCCTCGACGAACCGCAGGGCGTCGTGGTACGCGGGCGCGGGCGGGCTGGGGATGCGGGCGAAGTTCACGCGGGCACCCGTCCCCTCAGGCTTGCCCAGTCGCACACGATTACGCCGCCGCCGTCGTGGATCCGGTCGGCGATACTGGCGCCGACCCGGTCGGCGAACTGCTCGGGGGTCTGGTTGCTCACCAGCACGGTCGCGAGCTCGGCCTCGTACCGCTTGTTCACGATCCGGGTGAGCGTCCGGTCCTCCCACGGGGTGTCCCCCCGCTCGTGCACCTCGTCGAGCACGAGCAGCTTGGGCCGGAGGTACTTCTCCTCGACCTTCGCCTGGGTCATGCGGCTGCCGTCGTCGAACGTGCTTTTCAGCTCGATGAAGTAGTCGAAGGCGTTCATGTAGAACGCCCGCTGGCCGCGGCGGCAGAAGTCCTGGACGGCGGCGCACGACATCCACGTCTTGCCCGTGCCCCGGTGCCCGATCAGGGCGACGATCCCCGGATAATCGTGGAGGTCGTAGAGGGCGGCCGCGGCTTGGCCGTAAGTCCGGCCCGACGACCCGGTGGTCGCCTCGTAGAACAGGGGGATCTTCACCAGGCTCCCGCCGACGTACCGGGTGGGCACGCCCGACGCGGCGAGCAGCTTCTCCACCGCCTGCCGCTTCTGGTGGGCTTCGAACTCGTCAGGCTGCCGCGGGGCCGCGGCCTCGGTCGCCATCCGGGCTTGGAACCGCTCGATCCGCTCCGGCAGCGGCAACACCGCCGACAGGGGTTCCGGCCCCTTGGGTGCCGCCGCCCGCGCCTGGCGCGTCTCGGCCGTCCGCTGGGCGATCACCACCGCCGCCTCCTCGGGGCTGAGGACGGTACGCCGGAAGGGGGCGGGCGGGTTGGACGAACTCGCCGGCTCGGTGGGCAGGTTTTGGGTTTGGGTGTCCATTTGCGGGTTTTCCTTTCGGGTCGAAGGTGCCTTGGTGGCCGTTGGCGATCGCACGCTGAATCGAGACGATGGCTGGCCCGGGGCCGCCCCACTCGATGAATTCCTTGAACTTCGCGGCGACGCTCTCCGGGAGCAGGGGCTTCCACCGCTGCTTCCGCCGGTAGGCCTCGTACCGACCCCACCACTCCCGGAACTCCGGGACGTCGAGCTCCGCGGGGAAAACGGGGGAGGGGGAAGTGGGTGGGGATAAGAGAGGGGTTAAAGGGGAGAGAGAAGGGGAGGGCGACGGGGGAGGGGACGATGTAACGCCGGCTGTAACGCTTTTGGCGTGAGTAACGCCAGGTGTAACGCTTTTAGCGTGAGTAACGCCGGCTGTAACGCTTTTGGCGTTACACTCAGCCTTACGGCGTCGGCTCTCGGCGGTACGGCGGGCGGCGTTCGCGCGTTTGCGGGCCAGCTCGATCAGCGGCGGGGACAACAGGCCCTTTCCGTCGACCGTGCGGGCGAGGAGGAGGGCGTCCCCGAGCTCGGCCAGGAGCGCCGGCGCGGGCGCCGGGGCGTCCGCGGGCAGGTGGCCGGGTTGTTCGGGGTTCCATTCCATCTGCGGCCTCAGTTCGTGCCAGAGCAGTCGCGCGGCCTCCGAGCACCGCGCCAGTGCCGGGCGGATCACGCGGTCGTCCATCTCCCTCGCCGGGTTCGACATGCGTGCCCTACGCTCCCTTCGCGGTCGGTGGTGGTGGTGGGGTCGCCGGGCCGGTGATGTGGGCAAGCTTGACGCCCTCCCACAGGTAGGGAGTCCGTCGCATACTCCCCAGGAACACGGGGACGTCGGCGTCCTCGACGGCTTGCCACGCGCTGTTCTCGGGCAACCACACGTACCAGCCCGGCGGCGCCGTCGCGATGTCGGTGATCGTGGGGGTGGTCACTTGGGGGCCTCCTCTCCCGCCCCGTCGCGGTGGTCGACGATCGTCAGGCCCGGCACGCCGTCGCCGGGCTTCGGGGCCGCGGCGGCGCGGTTCTCGCGGCGGATCGCGTCGTAGACCTCCTTGCGGTGGACGCTGACCGACTTGGGGGCGGTCACGCCCAGCCGCACCTTGTCGCCGCGGATGTCGATGACCGTGATCTCGATGTCGTCGCCGATGATGATCGTCTGGTCTTTCTCTCTGCTCAGAACCAACATTGGGAATCCTTTCCTTGGGGGGTTAAGGCCGCCGCCCGTTGGGCCGGCGGGGGCGGGGGTTAAATGCGGGTGTAGCCGTCCTCGAACGCCTTGGCGGGGGAGTAGGACGTGTAGCCCCCCTCGTAGACGACGTAGTAGCCGCCGGCCTCGGGCTTGTGCTTGTCGGCGTACGCCTGGTCGACATTGAACGGGGCGTACCCCTCGTCGGCCGGTATCAGGAGCAACCCGGCGCGGGCTTGCTCGACCTTCTCGATCTTGAGGGCGTGGACAGTCTTATGGCACTTGTACTTGGGCATTTCCTTGCCGGATTCAGTCTCGCTCACGGTCTCATTCCTTCCCGGCGTCTCGGCCGGTGCTAACGGGGGACGGCGCGTGTCGGTCGCCGCCCCCGGGTGCCTGGGTGTCCGCCGGAACGTCCGGCGAACCGTCGTTGGTGGGGGAGTGGGCCGCGAGAATGGCGCGGCCGATCAGCTCGACGACCGCGGGAACTACCGCGTTGCCGGCTGCTTTGAGAGTGTTTCGATTGTGTCGGCGGGCAAGTCGCACCAGTCCGGCGGGAAGCCCATGAGCTGTAGAACCCACGCGCCGTTGAGCGTCCCCTTGCCCTCCCGCTGCACCATCGTGCCGATCAGCGGCCGCACCGGGCCAACCCGCCCAGCCGCACCGCCCTGATTCGTCCCGAAGGGGTGCGCCGTTGGCGTCGGCCATGAAGTCGATGAGCCGGGGCCGCTCCCACCCGTGCTGGGGCTGGCCGGGGCGGGCGGGCCAGCTAATACGACCGCCGCCGGCAGGCAGGGCGTGTTCCTCGCCTGCGCCGAGGGCGCCGTCCCGTCGTTCTTCCAGTCGCGGGCCGCTGGCGTCGGCCAAGTCTGCATCGCCACCCATTGAAGATCCCGACCGCCCCCGCCCTTTCTCGCTTCCCCCGTCCTGTGTGGGTTCGGGCCGCCGGTCGGCGTCTTTGGCGTTGGCCACGATCCAGACCCGGTGCCGCTTGTGGGGGGCGCCGACGTGCTCAGCACCCACCACGAGCGCCCGGCAGGCGTAGCCGAGCGCCTCCAGGTCGCCGAGCACGAAGTCAGCGCCTCGACCGCGGAGGCCAGGGACGTTCTCAAACAGACACCAACGGGGTCGGAGCTTGGCGACGAGTCGGGCGCACTCGGGCCAGAGCCACCGATCGTCGGCCTGGGCGAGACCCTTGCCGGCGACGGACACCGGCTGGCACGGAAATCCGCCGGCCACAAGGTCAACTGATCCAAATTCGTCTCCGGTGACGGTGCGGACGTCGGCGTACCGGGCGACCCCCGGCCAGTGCTTCTCGAGGACGGCGCGGCCGAACGGGTCGATCTCCACCTGGCCGACGCAGGTCATGCCCGCCCGGTCGAGGCCCAGGTCGATCCCGCCGATGCCGCTGAACAGGGAGAGGTAGCGAAACGCCCGCTTCACTCCCCTTTCACTTGCATTGCACGTTTGACCCCCTGTCGGGTAGCCTTGAGTGTGTATGCTCAAAGCGCTGTCCGACGCCCCTCCATGTGTTTGTAAGTCCTGAACGCAACTGGCTGGGCTCGAACCAGCGACCGTCGGATTAGAAATCCGATTGTAGCAGATGCAGTCACCCCCGTTTGCGGGGTTTTCTGCGGTGTTTTCAAGGTTCCCGTTGAACATTGCTTGACCTGCTTCCCCCTGCTTTCACGAACTTTCTTGTTGGGTTGCCCTCTACTGCGCTGCGCTGTTTTGGGGTACGAAAAGTAGGGGTTGAATGAATCGCCGCTTGATGATTTCGCAGTACGCCGGGTTCAACTCGATGCCCGTCGCCCGCCGCCCCAAGTCCCGCGCCACCTTGAGCGTCGTGCCGCTGCCGGCGAACGGCTCCAGCACGTTGCCGCCCTCGGGGCTGCCGGCCTTGATGCAGGGGATCACCAAGTCCTCGGGGAACGTGGCGAAGTGGGCACCGGCGTAGTTGCCGGGGTTGATCGCCCACACCGTCCGCACGTTCCGCTTCGGGTAGGCCTTGGCCGACTTCGGGTTCAGGCGGGAAATCCCCTCGGCGGCAAGGTGGTACTCCGTCTCACGCGCCGCCCGAACGTCGTCCGGGTAGATCGAGGCATCTTTGATCGCCTCCATGTCGCAGAAGTAATCCGCCGACTTCGACAAGAGGAACAGGTACTCATGCCCCTTGGTAGGCCTGTCCGTCACGCTTTCGGGCATGACCGACCCCGCGTAACCGGGGCAGAAGGACAGGCCTTTGGCCCAAATGATGTCCGACCGCAGATACCACCCGTCCGCGCGAAGGGCGAACGCGAGCATCCACGGGATGCCGATCAGGTCTTTGGGCTTGATGCCGGGGAACCCGTTGCGGGCGGGGCAGTCCGTCCCGTGCTTGACCTCGAGGTCGGGGCGGGCGGCGTTCGTCCCCTCCCCGCGACCTCGAGCACCCCACGACCCCGCGTAACTGTCCCCGATGTTCAGCCAGAGCGTCCCGTCGTCGCGTAAGCACCGGCGCACCTCGCGGAACACGTCGACCATGTTGGCGACGTACTGCTCGGGGGTCGGCTCAAGGCCGAGTTGCCCGTCAACGCCGTAGTCGCGGAGGCCGAAGTAGGGCGGGGACGTGACGCAGGTGTTGAACGACCCGGCCTCGAGGTCGGCCAGCCGCTCCCGCACGTCGCCCCGGTAAAGGGTGATGCCGTCTTGTGCGAACGCGATCATGCCTGTTTCCTCCCCTGCTGCGGTTCCACCGTCGCCCCCGGCAGCTTCGCCAAGGCCGCGTCGGTGTCGTTGATCGTCAAGTCCATGTAGCCCGCGGTCAGCTTCGGCGTAGAGTGCCGGGCCAGCCGCTGCGCCACCGCCAGCCCCCCGCTCCGGCCGACGCCGGTGATGAACCACCGCCGCAGGGAGTGGAGCCCCAGCCGGCACCCGGGCTTGACCGTGATCCCGGCGGCCCGGCAGTCCCGCCGGAACAGGCCGTTCCAGCCGATCTGCTTGGGGATGTTGAACACGGGGCGGCCCGACGCCTTGCCCATCATCCACATCGCCAGTCGGCCGCTGATCTGCGGGGGGATGCTCAGCGTGTCCTGCCGCCGGTGCTTGCTGTAGGCCGCCGCCAGCGTGATCGAACCCGTCCCGAAGTTAAACGCCTCGGGGGTGAGGCTCGCGGCCTCGGACTTCCGAAGGCCGGTATAGGCGAGCAGCGTGTAGTACATCGCCCGATCCTCCCCGACGAACGGGGTGCGGGTCTTGCGCGTCCGCGTCGCCTCGATCAGCGCGAACACCTCGGCGTCGCTCAGGGCCTGCCGCTGGAACGTCTGCCCCGCGACCGCCGGCTTCTTCACCGCCAGGATCGGCGACCGCACCAGGCGATCGGTCTCCGTGCACCACTTCACGAACGCCCGCAACGCCGTCAGGTAGTGCCGGGCGGTCTGCGGGGTTTTCACCGTCCCCAGCGCCGTCTGGATCCGCCCCGGCTCGATCCCCGACAGCGTCGTCACCTTCGCGGCCTTGAGCAGCTTGGTCACCCGGCTGACGTTCTGGTCGACGTGCTTGTCGGTCACGCCCTTGGCCCGCTGGGCCTTCTCCCACGCCGTGACGTGGCGGCCGATCGTCTCCTTGGCGGCCTCGGCGGCGGTCGCCTCGGCGTGGGTGACGACGCCGGTGCGGACGCGGTCGGCCTGGGCGGCCTTGGCCTTGCCGATCTGGTCGGCGACGGCCTTCTGGTGGCTGGCCTTGACCGTGCGGCGGCGGCCGGTGCCGTCCGTCCACGCGACGTACCACGGGCCGGCGCCGTTCCGCTGGAAGATGGAGTAGCCGCGGCGCTTCACTGGCCCGCCCCTTCCTTCTTCTCCATCCACGCGAGCAGCGTCACCTCGCGCCACCGCAGTTCCCGCGTGTCCGTCCGCCGCAGCGGGGCCGCGAAGTTCACGCCGGGCGTGCCGTTCGCCACGTCCAGCGCGAGCAGGCGGGCGATCGTCGTCCGGCTGATCCCCGTCCGCCGGATCACCTCGGGCAGCGTCAGCGTCCGCAAGGGGTCGGGGGCCCGGGTCGTCGCCTCGGGGAGTTCCTGGGTCGTCGTCATCGTGTTGCCTTCCGTCGTCGTCGTCGCCATCGTCACACCTCGCCAAACAGCCGCCGCCCCGGTCACGGGGCTATGCCGCCAACGCCTTCCCCGCGAACCTCGCCGGCAACCGGAACTCGCACGGCTCAACGTACTCGCCCGCGTCGAACGCGCTCCGCAGCCGCCGCACGTCGTCCGTCATCTTCCACGTCCGCCGCTTGCCGCTCCCGATCCAGTCCTCGACCTCGGCCGTCGAGAACCAGACGTGCCAGGCGTAGCCGGTCGCATCCCGCAGCGCGAGTGCAATGAGGCAGAAGTAGCAGTCCTGGCGGCGTGCCCGCCCGATCAGGTCTCGCGTCACCTTCACGGTGACCCACCGGGGTTTCGATTTGCGCTTCATCGTCACACCTCAGTTGTTCGAAGCCGTCCAGTCGACCCGCCGCCCCGCCGGGATCACCTCGCCCTGCCGGCTGATCGCGGCGTCGCGGGCGGCGATCTCGCGACGGGCCTCGTCCAGCTCCTGCCGGGCGTTCGCCAGCGCGATCGCGAGCAGGGCAAGGAACGTGGGGAACAGCAGGCCGACGACGATCGCCAATGCCGCGAGGTAGTGGGCGGGGTCGGTCACTTGGTCGCCTCCTCCGCCCCTTCGCCCGCGGCGGTCGCGGGGACGCGGACGGCGAGGGTGTCGCGGCCGGGGTACGCGCCTCGCTCCTTCCCATCGGTGCAAAACACGATCAAGTAGTCGAGCACGTCGGTCACTTCGCCCTCGAACTCCTGTGGGCTGCCAACGTTCATCTTGAAGGGCCGCTTCACCCGCACCCACGTCCCCACCGCCAGCCCCATCGCCTCCTCGGCCGACACCGTCCGCCACTCCTCGGTGGGGGTGTCGTCGCGGCGGTAAATGTCGGCGACCTCAGCGGCCGACAGCACGCGGTCGTACACGCGGACATCGGCGGGGGCGGGGGAGAGGAGAGCGGTGTTCACCCGACGATACTTCTCGGGGGTGTCGTGCCCGTCCCACGCGCCGGCGTACGGCGGCAAGTCCGCGAACATCCACGCTTGCGAGTCATGGAAGTGCCACGACACCTGTCCGGTCGGAAGCTCGATATAGACGCACCCGTGCCAGTCGTCCGACCATCCTTCGATTGCGGTCTTGGCGGTTCCGGCCTTCCAGCCGTTCGCGAGGGCGAGGCGGGCGATCAGGGCAACGCATTGGTTGCGTTCGGCGTACGCCCCGTCCTTTTGCTCCCGCAGCCCGTCCCGCTCCCGCTCGGCCTCGGCGATCCGGGCCTCGGACGCGGCGAGGGCGTCGTTGAACTCCTCGACGCGGACAAACCGCGTGCGGACGAAATCGGCAGGCGGGATGTGCGCCACCTGCGCGACGGGCGCGCCGTCGTGCAAACGGTAAAGGGCATACCGTTCGGCCTCGGACGCGGCGAGGGCGGCGGCGAGGGCGTCCCGTTCGTCAATCAGCCGCGACACCAGTTCCATCGGCGACTCGGCGTAGCCAACCATCGTGTCGGGCCACGCCTGCGAGACAGCCTCGATGACCTGGTCCCAATGGACGAAGTAGCCGTCGAAGTGGTCGGCCCCTTCCTCAACCAGTTCGGGGGCGAGGTCGGTAACGATCTTGTAGAGGCGTTCGTGCTCGGAATCACTCACGGTTCGGCTCCTTCGGGTGGAGGGCGGTGTCGATGACCCCAGCACCGCTTCCGCCACGGCACGCCGATCCGCCGCGTCGGTCAGGTCGACGCGCCAGTCCCGGGCGCGGGCCAGGTCGTAGATCGCACGCTGGGCGGCGTCGGTCGCGCCGGGGGAGGTGTCGGGGGCGTCGTCGGGCATGGTCACTCCAATCCCTTGATGTAGAACAGGCCGCCGTTGTTCAGGATCGCGATCGGCGTCGCGTCCCGCTGGTCCTCGGGTTCGTAGTGGGTGGCGACGTACAGGGCGGCAACGAGCCGGTCGTCGCAATTCATCATCACCCGCGTCGTGCCGTCCGGCTGGCGGTCGCCGGGGTCGTCGCGGACGATCCGGTTGGCCTCGACAAGCTGGGCGAGGCTGTAGCCGGCCAAGGACGCGGGCGGGTCGTCGCGCAGCCCCTCGCGGTACCAGACGTGCGTGAGGCAGTCGCTTACGATTGCGCGGGCATCGGCCAGCGTCATGGCGGCGGGTTCGATGAGTGTCGTCGCGTCGTCGGGCATGGTCATTGGCCTTTCGGGTGAAACCGGGACAGAACCTTGAGCAGTTGCCGCTCCGACTTGAGTGTGAACTCGTCCGGGTCGACCCCGAACGAATAGCCGTTGCCCTGCCCATCGTCGTACGTGACTCCCGGAACTCCCGTGACGGCCGCCATGTACCGTTCCTCGGCAGCGGGGTTTGGAAACGTCAGGGGCGGTGTGTCGAAGTTCACGACAACATCGACGTGAAACTCACCAGAGAATCCGGCGTCCTTTATCGCCCTAGCGATGATCGTGTTCAGGTTCTCGTCGGGCATGGTCGGGCCTCGGGTGGGGGACGGGGGTTACTTGGCGGCGCGACGCTCGGCCAGCCAGCCGGCGACTTCCTCGCCGTTCTTGAAGAGGGTCAAGGCGTTGGCCTCGATGATGTCGGCGATCTCGGGGAAGGTCGCGCCGCCGTCGTTCAACTGCCACAAAGCGCCCTCCTCAAAGCTGCCGGAACGATTTCGCAGTCCGAGCATCTGACTCGCGGTCGGGGGGAGGTACGTTCCGCACTGGTCGAAGCAGATGTCGCCGTCGTCGTTTTCCTCAACCTCCAGCGGAACCCCGGCCGCAACCGCCACGCGGCAGGCGACGCCAAGGCAGCAATGTCCTCCGTCACTGTCCGCCAAACACTCTGTGGTTTGCTTGAACTCCCCGCTCCGCAGCGCGTCCAGCCACGCGAAGATCAGGGTCTTCTGGTCGGGTTTCGTCGTCGTCGCGTCCATCGCGTCCTTCTCCAGTTGGGCCGCCGGGGCGGCGGGGGTTCAGGCGGATTTGGAGGCACCCGCCTTGGTGGCCTCGATCGCATCGACAAGGCGATCGCGCACGGCGTCCGAGTCCTCCTCGAAGTAGCCGTACTCCATCAGCATCGTCACGCACCGGAGTAGCACCCTCTCGCGGAGCGGCGCGGCGATCATGCCAACCACCTCTACGATGGTGTCGGCGAATGCCTCGACGTCGTTGGTTCCCTCGCCAACAAACGCGGAGAACTCCGCGGTTCTCGTGTTGTCGAAGTCGAGGGAATGCCGCTCCAGAACGCATCGCACCTTGGCCGAATATTTCTTCTCTCGGTCTTTCATCCGCCTCATCCTTTTCGCGCATCACGCGCTTTTCTGTTGACTCGCCCCCCGCGGACGTGGTTACGCCGACGCCTGCGCCGCCATCTTCTCCCGCCGCTCGACACCCTCTTCGAGGATCAGCCGCGACAGGTGCGTCGGCGTCGGCTTCGTGGGGTCAGCGGCGGCGAGCCTCTCGACCCGCTGCTTGAAGTCCGGGAACACGGGGATGCTCAGCGCCGCGGTGCGCAGGCGCTTCCGTTTGTGCTTCTTCAAAGACATGGGACTCCTTCGTCGTCCGCCTGCTTCGCGCTCCGCTCCAACATCCAGAGCAGGTGCTGGTTCAGCGACCGGCGGTTACGGGCCGCCAATTCCTCCAAACGCCGTCGAAGTTCGGCGTCCGGATACAAACTGATCGGGCGGGGCTTCATAGATGTCACAAGATATCAGGACATTTCAGGAATGCAACGGAAAAGATAGGAATGTGTGGGAATGTATGTCGTGAAAAGTCGCGACGCCGTGTAACGTCCGCCCCCAGCAATGGATGCACGACATCACTTCGGATGGTTTCTCGCGCGGGCCTGGCCCTCGAAGTTCTCCACCCTTGAGGATTTCGCGGAGGCGGCGGAAGTGACGACGCGCACGCTCCACCGGATGTTCAAGGAGGAGACGCCGTCGAGCTTTCGCGGGACGCTGGGCGGGATCGCCCGGGCGCTCGGGTACGCGACGCTCGACCAGTTCGACCGGGCGTGGCGGCGCAAGAAGGTGCTGGAGCCGCCGAAACGGCCCAAGCCCAGCGTGAAAGTGTTGAAGATGCCGGCCGCCGTCTACGACGCGCTGGCCGAACGGGCGGCGGCAATGAACGTGACCCCCGTTCAGTGGATCGCGGGGATGCTCGGGTACGGCGTGACTACCCCACTGACGCCAGCGCCGGAGGCGGCCACGCGCCCGGCGTTAGCCGACAGTCCCCCAGCGGAAAGTCAACCTGCTGGCCGTCGATAGCGGTGTCGATCTCGGTCGCGGTGATGTTCCCCTCGACGATCACCCGATGAAGGCTGGGGTCGAAGTCGATCCGGCGGGGAAACCCGTCCGGCCGCACCCAGAGGTCCCACCCGCGCACGGTGCCGAGAAACTTCGCCTTTGCAGTGCGAGCAGCCATCATCGCTAACTCCTTCGCGCCCCTTAACCGTCACCCTAACTCTTTGGTAACGGCGTGTCTACTTTTTATTGGATTCTCACCAACGACCCCATATCACTAAGGTTTCCCGCCGTGTCAATTGGGGGAAACCGCCCGCATAATCGGCAGTATCCACCTATCTTCATATCCCCGTTACACTTTCGCCAATCGTTGCACGCGCGACTATTTTTTAGGTTCGCTAGGAACCGTCGCCCCCGCCGCCTTCACCATCGCGGCCAGCCGGTCGGCCGTCCCTTGCGCGAGACTCATCGCCATTTCCGACGTGAGCGTCGCGGTGTCGAGCTTCCCACGGAGGTCGGCGTTGTCCTTCTTCAACCCCGCGACGTCATCGAGGAGCTGGGCCACGGCCTTCGCGGCGTCGCTGACGGGGGTGGCGGGCTTGCCGACGAACTCCTCGGACAGCTTGAGCATCCGCTCGGGCAGTCCGGGGATGTCGTCGCTGCCGTCGAACCCCTTGGACTTGGTCCAGTCCCACCCCTCGCCGAACCGGGTGGCGAAGTCGACCCACCCGACGCACCCGGCGTCCATGACCAGCCGCACCTGGGCCTCGTACTCGTCGACCAGCGGGCCGCGGCCGAACTGGTTGATCAGGTTCTGATCGGACGCCTCGACGTAGCCGAGCTTGAGCTTGGAGCCGTTCATCGTCGCGATGTTACGGGCGCTGTCGTAGCCGTTCTTGACGTCCAAGCCCGGGGCCGCGCTCCAGAACGCCAGCCGCCGCAGCATGTCGATCACCTGTTGCGGGCTGTAGCGGATCGCGTCGGCGTTCAGCGTGTGCCAGTCGCCGCACAGCCAGTCGGCGGCCGCGATGTACCGGGCGTGCCCGCGGCCGTGGGTGTACGCCTTGGCCGTCACGGTCGGGCCGGCGAAGTTGACCAGCACGGGCAGGTGCGGGGCGGCCCGCTTGCACGCGGCGTACAGCGCCTCGAGGACCTCGGGCTTGCGCCACCCCTTGAACTCGCCGGCGGGGATCAACGTGCGGTTGTTGGGCGAGTCGGCCGGCTCGTTGGCCTTCCACAGGTTCCGGTCGGGCTCGTCGGCCTGCATGAACCCCAGGCGGTAGGGCTGGGCGGCCTGCTCGTCGATCCGGTGCATCTCCGGCAGGGTGATGAACCACAGCCCCATCGCGGCCGCGGCGTCCTCCCATTGCTTCTGCGTGCTCCCCGGGCCCTTCTCGAAGCCGATGACGACGTTCTTCCCGCGGGCCTTCCACGTGGGGAACAACTGGAGGGGCTGGGCCCAGACGGCGGCGATGCGGGCGGGGGGCGTGGGCATGGTCATTTCTCCGTAATCGTGTCGAGCAGCCGGTCCGCCCACCCGTCCCCGCGGAGCATGTCCGAGTGGTCGCCGCCGTGGTCGCGGGCGAGCGTCCGGGCCCGGGCCTCGGGGTTCATGTTCTTCGGCCCGACCAGGCCGAGCTGCCCCATGCCGACCAGCGGGGCGAGCTTGAGGGCCGTGTCGTTCGCGCTGTACCAGACGTCGACCTTGCGGACCTGCCCCCGGTTGACCAGCGTGTTCAGGTGGCGGGCGTAGTCGGCCGGGGCGGCGGCGGCCAGCAGCACCATGTGGTAGACGCCCAGCCCGGGGTGGGCGAGCAGGGCGTCGAGGATCAGGCCGCACCCGTGGGAGTGGGTGAACGTGACGACCTCCTCGCCGGGGTTGACCCACTCGGACAGGATCGTCGCGACCTGGTTCGTGTGTTTCGCGGCCCAGATCCCCTGGTCGAAGGCGTTGACGGCGTACTCGAAGCACTCGGCGAACCCGAGCTGGCGCTTCTCGATGTGCCGACAAAGGGTCGCGGCCCAGCCGGCGACGCTGCCGAGATCCTGGTTGATGCCGGGGATGAGGAGGAATCGGCGGGTCACGGCATCGGCTCCCCGGTCGTCGCGTCCAGCACGGCCAGGCCCAAGTAATTCGCGAGGGCCAGCTCGACCGCGACGCCGCGGGACTTCTCCCATCCGGGAAGGAGCGCGATCGCGTCGGCCTCGCAAATACAGGTCGCGTCCCGCCTCATCGCCTGCCGAGTAAACCCCTCGGGCAGGGTGGCGCACGTCGGGTCGAAGCCGAACGCCTCGTCCATCTCGGCCGGATTCCAGACGGTGTGACCCTTGGCGCGGAGCGCCGTGGTGGCGGCGTAGAACGCCGGGAAGTTCCAGAGGTCGTACCCGGTCATCGGGCCGGCGAGGTAGATTTTCACCGCCCCACCCCCGCCGCCCGCTCCCACCGCACCATCGCCTGCCGCCGCTGCCGCTGGTTGTCCCGCGCCCGGCCGATCGTCAGCCCGGCCAGGACGGACACGACCACGAGGATCGCGACCAGCAGGACGAACGCGGCCGGGCCGAGCTCGTGCCCGTGCGGATGCTTCCACGGGAGGTACAGGTAGCGGTACCCCACGGCGATCCCGACCAGCGCGAGCGCGGCCCCGGCGACCCGGTGCCCGCGGGCGTTCTCCCGCGGCTCGTGGACACTGGGCGGGTGGTTGGCGTGCTGGCAGTTCAGGGCGGCGGCGGCGGCGCCGGCGACGCAGACGAGGATGGACAGGATCGCGAGGAACGTGAACAGGTGGTCGGTCATGG
Source organism: Tepidisphaeraceae bacterium (assembly GCA_035627895.1). Classification (GTDB taxonomy): domain Bacteria; phylum Planctomycetota; class Phycisphaerae; order Tepidisphaerales; family Tepidisphaeraceae; genus DASPKW01. The sequence continues at coordinate 46,055 of DASPKW010000290.1, forward strand.
GGTACCTTTGCTTACCAGCCCCTTGAGCATCTTTTGCGCCACGGGGACGCCGAGCAGGCCCAGGCTGAAACTCGCCGTGGCGGCGAGGAAGAAGTCGGCGGTGAACTTGTACAGGCAGAACGACCCGGCGAGGAACCCGCACCCGGCGCCGACGAACAGGGCGCGGACCGTGCCCCAGACGGACGGCGGGGCGGCGGCGTGGGCGTGGGCGGCGTTGACCAGGCCGCCGAAGGCCCCGAACGCACTGTAGGCGAACAGGAGGCCGGCCTCCCGCGGGAGCAGCGCCCCCGCGGTGGCGGCGGTGGCGGCGAGGGCGACGGCGGCGGCGGGGGCGGCGGTCATTTCCCCGGAAATCTTAGATGCCGGCGGGGCGGGCGGGGGGACGGGGGCGGGAAAAAGATGCCCCCGCCGGTACGAATGGCGGGGGCTCGGGGTCGCGTACGACTGCGTGGACTTTAACCAGCTTACCTCCCCGCCGAGCGGGGCGCTCATTTACACGGGCCTACCGATAGGGCTTTCTTTCGTACGCGAGGCCATTATACCAACCCGCCCGCCGCCCGGCGACAACTTCGCGCGGGCGGACGGGGCGGGGGAGGGGGCTACAGGGTGTTGGGGGCGAAGGGGATGTCGCTTTCGGGGACGCCGGGGCCGCCAAACGGGTCGGCGGGGGGCGGGTTCTCTCGGCGTGGCGGCACGCGGAAGTTGGCCCCAGCGCCGCCGGCCATCTGGTGATTGCCGCTCCGGGCGGCCTGCTCCTGCCGCTGGGGTTGGTTTTCCATCGGCTCAAAGCTGAGGGACTGGTAGCGGTCGCCGCCGCCCTGCGGCTCGTTCGTCCACGCGGACACCCAGTACATGACGCCGTCGATGCAGGCCCGGCCCTTCATGTTCGGGTGCTTGTCCGTCGTCCGCTTGTCGTTCTTGAACAGGACGCCGCTGTTGTTCTTGGTCTCGCGTTGCTGTGCCACGGTCGGGGTTCTCCTTTCGGGGAGAGGGTGGGGGTGAGGGGGTTAGGCGACGGCTTCGGCGGGCTCGATCCGCATCTTGCCGTCCGGCAGGCGGTCGCGGACGTATTGGACGCACTTGTCGATCGTCGCGGCCGGCATGTCCTCGAACGTGTCGACGTTCGCCTTCGCCAGCCACTTCGCCGTCGTGTCGTCCGGCAACCGCACCACCTCCAGCAACTGCTTGAGCGTCTTGACCTGCTCCGGCGTCGCCAGCTCCACCGGGACGGACGCCCGGTCGAGGATGCCCTCGCCCGCGAACGCCTCGTACCGCTTCTTGATCGCGTCGTACGACCACTCGAACACGTCCTCGTCGGGGAACGTCTCGATCCGCGACTTGACGACCCGCCCGAACCGCTTCTTGCCCTTCTTGCTCAGGTCCATCACCAGGTCGAACAGGTAGTCGAGGGCCTTCCACCCGTCGAACGTCTGCCCGAGCAACTGCATCGCCGCGCCGGGGGCGTACTCCTTCTTGGCGTGCGCCGTGACGACCACGTTCAGGTCGAGGGCCATGATCAGGCTCGACAGCCGCTTCATCTGCTTGTTGGCCGCGCCGTAGTGGCGGCCGAAGTCGCTGCC
>DASPKW010000291.1:0-7396 GCA_035627895.1 Tepidisphaeraceae bacterium
GCCTCTTGTAGCCGCCCCGCTTGCGGGGCGCGTCCAAGTGCGTCGGACGACGTCACCGTGTAATTCCCAAGAGCAGCGCCGTTAGACGCGCCCCGCAAGCGGGGCGGCTACAAGTGGTCAGCGCGCGCGCGGCGACGTGAACGCGCCATCACTTCGGCGCCGTCACCGGCGTAGGCGTCGGCCCCGGCGTCACCGGGTTCGTCGCCGGCCGTGTCGCCACCCCCGGCAGCGGGGGCAGCGGCTCCCCGCGCCGCTGCGCCAGCCATCGCTCCCACACCGCCGGCGGCGCGTACAGGTACAGCGATTTCTCCCGCGGCCGCAGCGCCGCCAATTGCTTCCCCTCCATGAACGCCAGCTTATCGCCCAATTCCTCCGGCCCGACGATCAGGTCCGCATCGAGCACCCGCAAATTCTCCGGCACGTGGTCGTAGTACGCCGCCGCCGTGAACCGCCGCAAATAGAACGGGAGCGGCCAGATCTCCTTGCCCACGATCTGGATCTTCCCGCGGAACCCGTCGGCCCGGATCGAGCCCACTTCCTCGATCGTGCGCAAAATCGGGTCGTACAGGTTTCGCGTGGTCGGCGTGTGCGCGTACGGGTTGAACTCGTGGGATGCCAGCCCCCGCTTGGCCGCCTTTTCCGTCAGGCCGTTCGCCTGGTCGACCTTCAGGAGCATGAAGTACACGCCCACGAGCACCGCCGCCGACACCAGCCCCTTCCCGGCGACCGTCGGCGTCCACCGCACCAGCCGCGCGACCGCGAACCCGCCCAAGATCGTCATCCCGTGCACGAACGTCACCATGCACCACGGCGTCTTGTACGCCAACGCCGAGTACACCAACGTCAACGCGATCGTGTAGAACGCCATGAACCGCACGAACGGGATCGACGGGCTCGGCGGGGCGTGGTGGTGGTGATAGCGGTGGGGCTTCTTCCGCCGCGGCGTGTGCGGGTGCGCGTAGTCGACGGTGGGCAAGCCCGCGTCGTCCACCAGCAGGGGGTGCTCGCGTTTCGCGCCCACCCCGACTCCAGTGGAGTCGGATCCGCGCCGCAGCCGCGCGGTCTGAGGCTCCGCCTTCCTTTTGCCGTCGCCGGCCCCCTCGGGTCGTTTCGCCCGCAACACCAGCGCGAAGATCACCCCCAGCGCCGACGTTCCGACGATCAGCCACTCTGTGAACACCGGCGCCCCCTTCTTCGCCTGGTACCACGTCAGGATCTGCAGGTAATACCCGAACGGCTGCGTGTGCACGCCCTCCCCGCCCGTGCCGCGCTTGAAGTAGATCACATACGAATCCACGAACTTTTCGAGCCCCGACCGCGCCCAGAGCGTCCGGCTGTCGTCGCCGCCGAAGTCGCGGAAGAAGTTCGAGTACATCGTCACCAGGATCAGGACGAACGCCACCAGCGCGACCCCCGCCCCCGCGAGCACCCGCCCCGGCCCGACGTGAACCCCCGCCATCCCGCGCTCGCCCCGCGCCCGGTCGTACAGCCACACGCCGACCACCCCGACGACCGCCGCGAACGCGTGGATGACCCACGTCTCCTTCGTCGCCGCCATCATCCCGACCCACACGCCCGTGCCGACCGCCCACCGCCACCGCCCCTTGAGCGTGAACCGCCAACCCGTCACGATCGCCCCGATCGTGAACAGCGCCAGCAGCATCTCGTGGATGTAATACCGGCTGTAGAACACCAGCCCGGGCGACGCCGCCGCCAGCACCGCCGCCCAGATCGCCGCCCACGTCCCCAGCGGCCGCCGCAGCAGATACGGCACAGCGATCAGCCACGCCCCCGCCATCACCGCCACCATCCGGTACGTCCACTCGTTCGTCTGCCCGTACTCCCGCGCCCCGCTCAGCCACGCCGCCGGCAGCGTCAGGTAGTAGAGCGACGGCCCGTGGAAGTCGATCGTCTGGTAGTCGAACCGCCCGGTCGTCCACACCTCGTCGAACTTGTACGTGTTCACCCCCTCGTCGTTATGCAGCGGCCGATCGGCCAGCCGCGGAAGGCGCAGCGCGAGCCCGCCGGCGATGACGAGCAGGAACACCAGTGCGGTAGCGAGGCGACGGGGCATGGGGCCATTGTCGGGTGCCGGGGGCCAGTTGTCAGCAGAGCGCCCGTTAGCCGACATTTCGCGCGGCGGCGTCCCACCTGTCATCCCGAGGTACTCCGAGGGATCTGGCCCCGAACGAAAAGGCCCGTCTGACGTTGGACATTCGCATTCGAGCGAGAATCGCCAAAGTCGAACGGGCCTCGGGGCTCATGGCCAGATTCCTCGGACTACCTCGGAATGACAACTGGGACGCTTATGCGCGGTTCAATCGACAATCGACAATCGGCAATCGGCGATCGGCAATTCCCGCTCACTTCCCCCACACCTCGACCTCCGTCACGTGGTTGTACGCGTCCGCCGTATTCCCCCGCGAGTAACACCGGACGTACCGCGCCCGCGTCCGCCGCCCGTCCACGTGCTTACCCTGCACGGCCTCCACGTACTCCGCGTCCGCGCCCAGGCCGCGACGCGCGGAATTATCCCAGTCGTTGTTGAACAGCGTGACCACGCCGGCCCTGAACTCCGGGTCGTCCGACGCCTCGACGATCACGGCCCGGTACACCCGCGGCTCCACGTACGTGTGCCAGACCACGACCGCCTCGATCTCCACGGCCCGCCCGAGGTCGACCTGCGCCCACTGAAGCCCCGGCCCCATCTCGATCCAATCTCCATCGGACGCCTCCCGTTGTCCGTCGGTCACCATCGGCCCATCGCCAAGGATCGGCTCGGGGTCGCTCAGCCGCACGGGCCGGCCCACCGACAGCAACCGCACGCCGGCCGGGATGGTCAGCGGGTCGCGCGGCTGCGGCCGGGGCAAAAGACACCCGCGCTGCCACCGCGTCAGCCGCTGCGCGGGCAACACGTTTCCCATCGGATCGACCGGCGACACCCCGCCCGTCGTGAACACGGGCTCTCGCGCCACCGCCGCCGCCGGCGCAGCATCGTCCCCGCGCCGGTCGCACCCGCCCACGACCCCGCCCGCCAGCAGTGCCGCGACAATCAGAAATCGTTCCGTCATCAGACACCCAATGGGCAATGGGCAATGGGCAATCGGCAATCGGCAATTCCCCATCACTTCCCCCACACCTCAATCTCAATCAGGTGGTTCTGCGCATCCGACGTGTTCCCCTTCGTGTAACACCGCACGTACCGCGCCTTGATCCCGCGCCCGTCGACCAGCTTGCCCTCCGCGGACTCGAAGTACTCGCGGTCCGAGCCCGCCCCGAGCCCGGCCGAATTATCCTGGTCGTTGTTGAACAGCGTCGTGACGCCGGTCTTGAACGTGGCGTCGTCCGACACCTGCACGACCACGTCGCGGTACACGACGGAGTCGAAATGGTTATGCCAGACGACGATCGCGACGATCTCGGCCGACTTCGCCAAGTCGACCTGCCCGTATTGCAGGCCCGGGCTCATTTCGCACACCTCGCCCCCGCCCGCCTCCTTCGACCCGTCGGTCACGAGGTTGGCGTCGCCCATGATCGGCGCCTCGTCGCTGACCGTGGCCTTCTTGCCTTTCGAGATGACGCTCACGCCTTTCGGAACCAGGAACGGCCCGCGGCGCTTGCCCAGCGTCTTCAGGTCGACCGTGGTGTTGGGCGGCGGTTCCTTCGGCGTGCCAATCACCGTCGCCCGCGGCAACTGGAGCGGGAGCGCGACCAGTTCGCCCGTCTCCGCGCCCTTGGTGGCAGCACTCCGCTCCGGGGCGAGATACTCGACCTTCTCCTTTGCCGGCCCGCCCGCCGGCGCGTCGGGCTTGTCCTCCGCCAGCAAAACGGCCGACCCGATCGACAAGGCCGCGGCGACCGCAACGACGTGAGCACGGTAGTTCATAATCGCTTCTCCGGTTCGTGGTACGCCGAACATACCACCGTCCAGCGCGGGCGATGAAGAACCGACCACCGGCCCGAAAGATTGGCGCGAAACGGATTGCACACGCGCTCAAAAAGCGAGAAGGAGCAGGCCCAGCAGGCCTGCTCCTTCGTCGATTGCTTCTCCGTTTAGCCGCGGCCCGAAGGGTGAGCTTCGGGCGAGACCGCAGGCGAGCGCGGGGCGTTACTTCGCCGCCTTGCCCCACACTTCCACTTCGATGTAGTGGTTCTGCGCGTCCGACGTGTTGCCCTTCGAGTAGCAGCGGACGTACCGGCCCTTCACGCCCTTGCCGTCGACCAGCTTGCCCTCGTCCGACTCGAAGTACTCGCGGTCCTTGCCGATGCCCAGCCCGGCCGAGTTGTCCTGGTCGTTGTTGAAGATCGTCGTGCTCGTGATGAAGTCCGGGTCGTCCGACACCTGCACCACCACGTCGCGGTAGACGCGCGCCTCGGCGTGGTAGTGCCACAGCACCACCGCCCAGACCTCGCTCGACTGCTTCAGGTCGATCTGCACCCACTGCAGCCCGGGCGCCAGCTCGACCCAGTTGCCGTCCGTGCCTTCCTTCGACGCGTCGTTGACGACCGTCGAGTCGCCGATGATCGGGTTCTCGTCGCTCAGCTTGACCGGCTTCTTGAGCGACAGCAGCTCGACGCCCTTGGGCGCCAGGAACTGCCCGCGCCGCTTGCCGAGCGTCTTGAGGTCGACGGTCGTGTCCTTCGGCGGCGCCTTCGGGGTGCCCGTGAACAGCGGCTTGGGCAGCTCGACCTTCACCGGCTCAAGGTCCTTCGCGTCCTTGGCGCCCTCGGACTTCACGTCTGGGAGCACGCCTGCGGGCGCACCCTCGGGCTTGTCCTCGGCGACCGCCGGGCGCAGGGAAACGAGCGAGCCGACCACTAAGCCGGCGGCGACGCCGGCCCACATCCAATGCTTCTTCGATTTCATGCGACCATCTACTCCTCACGTCCTCGTTGGTTGATCGGGTGATGACAAGACCCCCGCGGCGAGCCCAGGACGCGATTGGACGACTTCGCCGCGCCGTCTTTCAGTTGGACACCCAAATTCTTACCACGTTCGGCCGCCCGACGCGAGGGGAGAACACCCATGACACCCCGGGAGGGCGAGGCTCAGGCTCGGGAGGGCGAGGCTCCGTCCGAGCCGTTCCGTACGGCCGCCGCGGACGTGACACCGGTCAACACGCCGCCCGCCCGCCCGGTACAGCGCATCATGACCCGCTCCCTGCTCCCGACGCTCCTGCTCGCCCTGATCCCCAGCCTTGCCCAAGCCGCCGACGGCTTCACCCTCGCCGACAAGGCCGGCGAGCACATGGACGTCCTCCTCGACGGCAAAATCGTCGCCCGATACATGTACGCGTACGACAAGTCGACCAAGGAACGCCTCAACGAGACGTATAAACCTTACCTCCACGTCTTCGACGCCGACGGCAAGGCCCCGATCACCCAGGGCGCCGGCGGCAAGCGGTTCCCCCACCACCGCGGCATCTTCATCGGCTTCAAACTCGGCGTCGGCGGCAAGTCTCACGACCGCTGGCACATGTCCGGCGGCGAGATCGCCCACCAGAAGTTCGCCGACCAGAAGGCCACGCCCGATCAGGCTTCGTTCACCTCCGTCACCCATTGGAACGACCCAGCCGGCCAGCCGCTGATCGTCGAAGAGCGGACATTGACCTTCCGCCGCCCGCCCGGCGCCGGCCGCGTGATCATCGACTTCGCGTCCTCCCTCAAGGCCGTTGCCGGCGACACGACCCTCGGCGGCGACCGCGAGCACGCCGGCGTCCACTTCCGTCCGGCCGGCGACATCCTGACCGCCAAGACCCGCTACCTCTTCCCCGCGCCGGCCGCCCAGCCCACCAAGGACGTCGACTACCCCTGGGTCGGCGAGGCCTTCACCCTGCCCGGCGACAAGACCTACTTCGTCGCCCTCATGAACCACCCCGACAACCCCAAGGGCACCCAGGCCTCGGCCTACCGCGACTACGGCCGGTTCGGCTTCTTCGCCAAGTCCGACGTCAAGAAGGACGAGGCGCGCGTGCTCAAGTACCGCTTCCTGGTTGCCGACGGCCAGCCGCCCGCCGCCGATTACCTCTGGAAGCTCTGGTCCGACCACGCCGGCACGCCCGCGCCCAACCCCGTGCCCGCGACCACGCTGCTCCCCGACAAGGCGAAGTGAGAACGCGCGTCTGCAACGAGGTCCGGGTTCCGCCGATAACCGTCTGACTCGAAATTGCGCAGCGCCACCGCACGCCGGACTGGCGGAGGTGAGCACCGCGCACTAAATGGTCAGCGTTCCATGCGACGGCCGCGGGCCGGGTCAGGTTTTTCCTCGCCCCGTGCGGTTCAGCCCGTGGCACGCGGATTGATCTTGCTTATTCCGTCATCAAAAAGCCGATGCAGCCTGCGGCATACGCAAGCACGACTCGGCTTTCCGACCCCGCCGGCCTGTTATCACGGCGTCTCGCCGGCGGACGCCATACAATCCCGTGGAGGTCGCTCATGGCCCGCAAGTCGCTCACCCGCGTCGCGTTCCGGCCCGAAGTCACAACCGCGTCCGAAGGGACGTTCGAGTTCGACCCGCAGCGCCTCGTGTCGGCCCTCACCTTCCACGTCCAAGACGAAGGCCTCGCCTCGACCATCTGCGACACGTGCGTCCAGGCCACCCTCCGCCGCTTCAACCAGTCCGGCACCAGCGTCAACGTCGCCAAGTCTCGGTGGTCCGGCATGACCAACGCCCAGCGGATGGAATGGTTGCTCGCCTCCTCCCGCACCGAAGTCTACTGCTCCGCCGACGGCACCGCGATGTTCCGCGAGGCCCGGTAGGCGTCGCTCGATAATCGATCTCACACACCCACGGGTGTGCGACGCGTGCCCGACTACGGCGCGCATCGCACACCCGTCTCCGTTGGGCGACCCGCGAGTCGCGTCGCGCTCGACTGCCCCGTTCAGGTCAGGAATGCCCCGCCGCGACCGCCGGTTGTCGTTCGGTACGACGTCGCGTCGCGTCCCCGTTCGGCGCGCGCCCGACGTCGCCGACCACGGGAGTTGACCATGAAGACGATCGGCGTGCTCGGCGGGCTCGGCCCGCAGGCGACCATGGATTTCGAGGCGCGCGTCCACAACGCCGCCCAGCGGCTCATCGAGCCGTCCGCCAACGCCGGCTACCCGCCGATGGTCGTCTGGTACTGCCGCCATCCGCCGGCCGTCATGGCCGAGCGCGACGTCCCGGTCACGCCGTTCCAAATCGAGCCCCGCCTGCTCGAGGCGGCGCGGCGATTGGGGATCCTCGCCGACTTCCTCGTCGTCCCGTCCAACGGCACGCACGTCTTCGCCGACGAGATCGCCCGCGCCGCCGGCCGGCCCGTCCTGAACATGGTCGATCTCGCCGTCGCCGAGGTCCGCCGGCGCGAGTGGCGCACCGTCGGCGTCCTGACGATGGGCGAGCCGCTCGTCTACACCG
>DASPKW010000292.1:0-10045 GCA_035627895.1 Tepidisphaeraceae bacterium
TCTGCCCCACTAAACACGAACAAAGCCCACGGAACCTGGTTCCGTGGGCTTTGTTCGTTCGAAGATCGCCGCCCGCCGTCAGTGGTTGAAGATGAACTCTTCCGCGTTGAGCAGGGCCCAGAAGAGGTCGTCGAGGACTTGCCGGTGTTGGGCGGGCGGGGTCGCGGTGAGGACCTTTTCGAAGTCCTCGACTTCCTTGGCCGTCGGGCGGCGGCTGACGGTGCGGAGGTAGAGCTCCTGGTGGACCTCCTGCGGGCCCTTCTTCTCCTTGAGCATGTTCGTGATCACCGGGCTGTTGGCGATTTTCGCGTTGGTCGTCGGGCCGTTGATCAGGTGGAGGGCCTGCGACAGGTTTGGCTCCATCTTCACCTCGCACGAGCAGGCGGTCTCGCGCGATGCCCGGCCGAACGTGGTGAGGAAGAAGCTGCTCGTTCGGCCGTCGGCGATCTGGACGGCCCGGCTACCCAGCGGCAGGCCGCGGAACTTCTCCTTCGACTCGGTCACCTGGTTGATCACGTCGAGCAGGACCTCGGCCCGAACCCGGCGGATCTCCGCCTTGGCGAAGTTGCGCGTGTCGAGCTCGTTGGTCTTGTTCGACTTGGTCGAGAGCTGGTACGTGCGGCTCGTGCAAATGTCCTTCACGAGGCGCTTGAAGTCGTACTTGTACTCGGTGAACCGCTTGCCGAGCTCGGCGAGCAGCTCGGGGTTCGACGCGGGGTTCGACGAGCGGACGTCGTCGACCGGGTCGATGATGCCCTTGCCGAAGAAGTGGGCCCAGACGATGTTCGACAGGTTGGTGGCGAAGAACGGGTTCTCGGGGGATGCGAGCCACTCGGCGACGACCTCGCGGCGGTCCTTGCCCTCGGGGATCGGCCGGGGCGCCGCGTCGCCGAGGAACTTGGGGGTGATCTTGTTGCCCTTGAGCGGGTGGGTGACCGACCCGCCGCCGGTGTTAAACACGACCTGCTCGCGGGGGTCTTCGGCGTTCTTCCGGCCGACCTGGGCGAAGTACGCGGCGAACTGGTAATAGTCGTCCTGCGTCCACCGGTCGAACGGGTGATTGTGGCACTGGGCGCACTGGATCCGCATGCCCATGAACACCTGGGCGGTGTTTTCCGCGATCTTCAGGGCGTCGCGCTCGACCTGGTAGTAGTTGGCGGCCGGATTGGTGAACGTGCCGCCGCTGGCCGACAGCAGCTCCCGGACGATCTGGTCCATCGGGACGTTGTTGGCGATCTTGTCCTGGAGCCAGTTCTGGTACAGGACGACGGCCTTGTAGCTCATCCGCTGGGCGTTGTTGTCGCTGCGGATCTGCAGGAGCTCGGCCCACTTCATGACCCACATCTCGGCGAACTCCTTGCGCTTCAGGAGCTCGTCGACGAGCTTCTCGCGCTTGTCGGGGGAGTTGTTGGCCAGGAACCGCTCGAGCTCCTCGCGCGTCGGGAGCAGGCCGACGACGTCGAGGTGGACCCGGCGGGCGAACTCCTCGTCGGTGCACAGCTCGGACGGCAGGATGCGGAGCTTCTTGAGCTTGGCGTTGACGAGCGCGTCGATGTAGTTGTTCTCGGTGACCTTGGGCCAGGCGTACTGGTGGTTCTGCGGGATCACGATCACCTGCGAGGTGACCGTGTACGTGTGGAAGCGGGCCATGACGAAGGCCTCGCCGCGCGCCTTGGCGGTGACGGCGCCGTCCTCGGTGACGCCGGCGGCGCCGTCGTTGGTGGACGAGAAGACGACGAGGTCCGTCACGTCGCGGTCGGTGCCGTCGGAGTACTTGGCCCGGGCGGTCATGCGGAGCTTGGAGCCGACCTCGAGGACGACGGTGGTCGGCAGGAGCTCGAGCGAGAGCGGTTGGGCGACGGTGGCCGCGTCCTTCGTGGCGCCGGCGTCGAGCCAGCGGAGGATCGTCTGGTAGAAGGCCGAATCGGTCTTGAAGCGGGTGCCGCCGGTGTGCGGGGCGGCGCCGACGGACTTGGTGAGCAACAGCGAGTCTTCGGGGAAGCCGAGGTTGACGCGGCGGCCGGGCTGCTGGCGGGTGATGCGGTTGAAGTCGCCGTCGGGGTCGTATCCGAAGAGCGAGAGCATGAACCCGTCCTTACCGCGGGCCGACCCGTGGCACCCGCCGGTGTTGCACCCGGCGCGCATGAAGATCGGCATGACGTCGAGCTGGAACGAGATCGGGCGCTCGACCTTGGCGTCCTTGACGGTGACCGGGAGCTTGACGGTCTTGCCCTGGAAGGAGACGGCCAGCTCGGTCTGGCCGTCGGCGATCGGGCGGACGGTGTGGCCGCCGTCGACCTTGGCGAGGGCCGGGTTGGCGAAGGCGAACTGAACCTGCGCGGTGACGTCGGCGGTGACGCCGTCGGGGCGGGTATAGAGGGCGACGATCGACTGGGCGTCGCGCGCGGTCTCGAGGTTGACGGTGGTCGGGAAGACCTCGAAGCGGACGGCGCCGTTCATTCCACCGTCGAGGTTGGCGGCGAGGTCGGCGGCCGGCTTGCCGTTGCCGCCGGTCGGGGCGGTGAGCGGGGCGGGCGGGGCGGCGACGACGATCGCCAGACTGGTCAGCAGGCCGACGCACAGGGCGGCGGCGGCGGTGAGCGTTTTGTGTCGGGGGGTCATAGGGGTGCTCACAAGGGTCAGTGTTCGTCTCGGGTAATTCTCTGTCGCTAAGCCGCAAGCGGCAGGCGCGTTCACGAAGGGGGTCGTCTGATCAGAATACTACTTCGCGGGCTTGTCCGTTTTCGGTTTCGCGGGGGTCGCGGCGGGGGCGGCGGGCTTGATCGGCTTGCCGTCCTTGCCGAGGGGGGCGTCGACGCGGAGTTGGCCGCCGCGGGCGACGGCGTGCTGAATCGGCTCGCCGTTCTGCGTGACCGTGACCTTCAGGAACAGGCCGTTGTGGACGGCGGCCGGGGTGGACTTGAGCGTGGTGACCTCGAACTCGATTTTCTTATCGTCGGCCGAGATCTCCTTGGCCTTGGCCTCGCCACCGCTGGGCAGGCCGACGAGCTCGATCTTGGCCTTGCCGTCCCACTTCGTCTTGGCGTCGAGGTCGGCGGTGATCTTGACGGCGTTGCCCTGCTCGACGGTCGCGTTGGTGATCTTGCCGGTCAGGAACGGCGCGGCGACTTCGAGCGGGCAGTAATCGGACGAGACCCAGTTAATGCCGTTGCCCGGGTCGGCCGACCCGACGAGCACGAGCTGCCAGGTCTTGAGCGGGGCGGTGTCGGACGCGTTGATGACGTACTCGGCCTCGGTCTTGCCGGCCGGGATCTCGACCTGCCCGACGCCCTCGATGCCCGGGGGCTTGAAGAGCAGCCGGGCGACGATCGGGCCGTCGAAGTTGCGGAGGCGCTCGGCGACCACCTTGAGCTTCATCTCGCCGCCCTGCACGAGCGGGACCTTCGGCGGGACGATCGAGAGCTTGTAAGGCGTGGGCTCGGCGACGGCGAGGGCCATCTTGTCCGTCGGGACGGTGTAGAAGGAGGCCTGGTTGCCGTTGGTCACGAGCTCGGTGACCTGGCGGAACGAGCTGGCGATGCCGGTCAGTTTAGGGTCGGCGGGGGTGGCCTTCATCTCGACCAGGCTGCCGACGACCTTGGCGGTTTCGGTCGCTTCGAACAGGACGGGGACGGTGTCGACGCCGGGCTCGACGTTCTCGACGCGCATCGTCACGCCCGCCGGGAGCTGCGGGCACTCGATCTTGACCGGCCCGGCCGGGACGTCGGTGCGCGCGATGCGCATCAGCGTGGCGTACTTATTGCCCTTGTGGACGGTGACGGCCTGGCGCTCCTGCGAGTACTGGGGGGTGTACTGCGGGATGATCAGGCTGATCGACGGGGCGACCGGGGTGATCTCGACGCGGTAGGCGTGGAGGTCGGAGCCGCCTTTGAGGTGGTCGCGGACGCGGACGGTGTACTCGCCGTCGGCGGGGACGCTCAGGCGGGCGTAGGCGTCGGGGTTGTTGTTGGTGTCGTCGTTGGTGGCGACCTGGTTGCCGGTCGGGCCGTAGACGGTGAGGACCGGGTCGAGCGGGGTGCGGAGGCGGCGGGCGTAGACGTTGATCTCGAGGAGCTGGCCCTTCTGGGCCTTGAACTTGAAGAAGTCCGAGTCGCCGCCGATCGCGGTCGAGGCGCTGGCGCTCACCTTCGGATCGCCGGCCTTAGCCGGCGCGGCAACCGCCGCCGGGCTCTCGTGCGGGTCGGCGGTGATGATCCCGTTGAACGCGACGGGCAGGGGGCCGGCGTAGACGGTGGCGGACCGGTTCGTGTCGTTCGGCTCGGCCTCGAGGACGTTGGGGAACTCGCTCACGCGGAACGGGTTGCCCGACGGCGGGGCCTGGCCGTCCTGCTCGGCGTAGAGGTCGAAGTGCGCATCCGCCTTGGCGGGAAGCTTGAAGGTTTGGCTGAACGGCCCGGCCGCGTCGCCGAGGAACTTGACGGAGACGGCCTCGCCCGCCGGCCCGCCCAGCGGGTACGCGACGCGCGGCCGCGGGAACGTGCCGACGTGCATCCGGTAGTACGAGTCGCCCGACCCGCCGAACGAGCTGTCGCGCACCTGGATGACGTACTTGCCGTCCTTCGGGGCGACGATCGAGACGAGCGTGTCCTGCTTGAGCAGGGCGGTGTCGTCGGCGGCCGTCAATTCGAACCGATTCTCGTCGAGGATCGCGAGGTACGGGTCGAACATCGCGCCGGCCAGGCGCATGCCCTCGATCTCGGCGGTGACGCGCTGGCCCTTCTTGAGGGTGACGACGAAGAAGTCCTGGTCCTCGTTCTCGATGGTGCCCTGCACGGTGACGTTCAGGTCGATCGGCTGGGGGGACTTGAAGTCGCTGTTGGGCTCCTTCTCGGCGGCAATGGGGAGGCGGCCGACCCAGAACGTGCGGAATTCGGAGACGCCCGTGCCGGTGCGGAGGCGCACGCCGTACTCGCCCAGGCGCGCGTCCGGGGCGATCTTGACGGTGACGGTGGCCTTGGTGCCGGTCTTGGTGTCGGGCTCGATCTTGGTGACGGTGATGCCGGGCTCGTAGAAGAGGATCTCGAGCGTGTCGGAGAGGCGCTGGCCGGTGAAGGTCAGGACGGCCTCGGTGCCGCGCTGGGCCCCGCGCGGGACGATGCGCGAGAGGGCGGGCGAGGCGGCGAGCGCCGGCAGCGTGCCCAGGGCGATCAGGGTCAGCAGCAGCAGGGGGGTGCGGGTACGGGTCATGTTGATCCCTCGGGGGTCTGGCGCGCCGTCGTTGCGCGGTTGCAATCAATACGCTTGGCGCGGACGCCTGTGGAGTCGGAATCCCTCGGGGCGGGAAAGAATGCCGCGGGACGCGTGCGCTCTCGGCGGACGATCCGGCCCGTCGCTTTCAGCTCCGGATCCGGCGTGCGTGCGACCCGTGAGTGGTCGGGCGCATCCGACGCTTCCGAGCGCGCTACGCACGTCACGCCCCTCACGTTCTCCCACCCCCATTAGCGACGCTGGCAAGCGGGGTCGCCGCTTGCCAGGTCAGTTCACGCTGTTTCCCGGCAAGCCGGTATTGGCCGTCGGTCAGGCCAGGATTTCCTTCATCACGCGTCCGCCGCGGACGATGTCGATCGGGCGGTCGCCGGGGGCGACCAGGCGCTTCTCGGGGTTGATGCCGATCTGGTTGTAGATGGTCGCGGCGAAGTCCTCGACGGTGACGGCGTCGGTCGCCGGCTCGCCACCGGTCGAGTCGGACGACCCGTGGATGACGCCCTTCTTGATCCCGCCGCCGGCGAGCACGGTCGAGAACACGCGCGGCCAGTGGTCGCGGCCGGCGTCCTTGTTGATCTTCGGGGTGCGGCCGAACTCGCTCGACACCATGACCAGCGTGCTGTCGAGCAGCCCGCGCTTCTCGAGGTCGACGATCAGGGCGGCCAGGGCCTTGTCCAGGTCCGGCATCTGGCGGCTGAACGCCCGCTGGATGCCCGAGTGGTGGTCCCACCCGCCGTACGTGAGCGAAACGAACCGGACGCCGGCCTCGACGAGCCGGCGGGCCATCAGCAGGCGCTGGCCGGCCTGGTTCTTGCCGTACGTGTCCTTCATCGCGTCGGGCTCGGCGGCGAGGTCGAACGCCTCGCGGGCCTGCTTCGACGAGATCAGGTTGTACGCCCGCTGGTAGAACTCGTCCATCGACGCCAGCGCGTCGGACTTCTCGGCCGCCTTGAAGTGGGCGTCGACCGACTGGAGCATGCTGCGGCGGCGGGCGAAGCGCGCGTCGTCCAGGCCGGCGGGCATGCGCAAGTCCCGGACCGAGAACCCGGCGGTAGCCGGGTCGGAGCCGAGCGAGAACGGGCCGTACGCGCTGGACAGGTAACCCGAGCCGGCGAACTCATTCGGCTGGCCGGGGATGCAGACGTAGGGGGGCAGGTTGTTTCGGACGCCCAGCTCGTGGGATACGATCGAGCCGAACGACGGGTAGCTGATCGCCGGGCTGGGGCGGTACCCGGTGAACATGTTGTGCGTGCCGCGCTCGTGGGCGGCCTCGCCGTGCGTCATCGAGCGGATGACGGTGATCTTGTCCGCGATTTTCGCGCACTCGACCATCGACTCGCCGAAATACTCGCCCTCGAGCTTCGTTTTGACGGTGCCGAGCGGCCCGCGGTACTCGATCGGGGCGTTGGGCTTGGGGTCGAACGACTCGTGCTGGGCGCAGCCGCCCGGCAGGAAGATGTGGATGACGCTCTTGGCGACGCCCTCTTTGGACGGCGCGCCGTGCGCGTCGGCGACGACGGTGGCGCCCATGGCCTTCTGTCGGAAGAAGTCCCCCATCGAGAGGCCCAGGCCCCCGATCATCCCGACGTACAGGAAATCCCGGCGCGACGGCCGGACGTGACGCGGGTCGTTGCACCAACCGCTCGGGTTCTTCTGGCTCATAAGCATGTCCCTGGGTCGCGAAGCGGACGTGACGGATGTGTGTTCAGTTCCCGGCCGGACGCCGCGTCCTCTAGCATCCGGCCCACCGTGTTACCCCGATATAGTGCAGTGGCCGGACCGGCGTTGAAGGGTGCAACGGCTTTTGGGGTCGCGTTGGGGCAATGTATTGCAATGGATGCGGCGCGCGGGGTGCACAACTCATTGGCGCGGGTCGGGTAACGGCGCACTTGGGTAAACGCGGGATAAACCCTCGGAACGAGTTCCGTGGGCCTTCGGGGGAGTCAGCGACAGTTATCGGCCGGGTTACTCGCGACCCGCGAGTTCGAATTGGCGCACGTACCCCAGGTCGCGGCGGACGTCGTTGATGACCCGCAGGGCGCCGTCGTCGACGCTGTAGCCGTACTCACGGATCTGGCCGCCTTGGCGAGAGGTCTGCGAGAGCACGCCCAACTTGCCGGCGGGGGTTTGGCGGACGTCGTAGCGGAGCGTGACGCCGAGGAGGGGGTCTTTGTCGATCTGCCCTTCCTTCAGGTCGCGCAGGGCGGCGGGGTTCATCCAGTAGGCGCCGATCGACGCCGGGCCCTGGACGTGGAGGGCCTCGGCGGGGCCGGCGGGCTGGCCTTGCACGGTCTCGCCGACAGACGCGATCGCCCAGCCGTCGCCGCGCTCGGTGACGGTGACGGTGCGGCCCAGCGCGACGCCAGCGCCGTCGGGGGCGAGGCCGATTCGCTGGATTCCGCGGTAGGACAGGCGCTTGACCCGCGCAGCCCATTCCGGCGAGGTCGCGTTGGCCTTGGTCCACGGGAGGTCGAGCACGCGGTAGGTCTCGAACGTCGAGCTGCGCTGCACCTGGCGGTTCAGGCCGCCGTTGTCGACCGGGTCCCAGCGCATGTGCCCCGCGCCGACCGACGACGCGAGCAGCAGGCCGGTGCCGCTGTCGTAGAACTTCATCGTCGTGTTGTCGCGGGCCTGGAAGGCGATGATCGTGGCCTGGTACGTCTTGCCTTTGAGCGGGAACGGGCCGCGGGAGATGTGGATCCCGCCGGCGGATTGCAGCTCGGCCAGACGCTTGGTCGGAAACCAGGCGACCTGGTGGTCGTCGACTTGCTTGGCGACCAGCGCGGCGCAGTAGCCGCCCATGGCGACGTGCTCCTTGTGCTGGTTGATCGCGTAGCCGTCGGCCGAGACCAGGATACGGCCCGGCAGGACGGCGACGACGTCGCTGGCCATGATCGACCCGTCGACGGTCTGGGGGCCGAACTTCTCCCAGGGGGTGAAGAGGTTGAACGGCTTGTCCATGGAGGACAGGTGGGTGTAGATCAGGCGCGCGCCGGGCTTGATGAAGGCGGGGGCGTCGATCGGGACGCCGGCGGCACCGGTGACGGCTCCGACGACGGCGGGCGCGCCTCGCCCATCATTCTTGAGCGGGTCTGGCGGGGCGCTCTGCTCGAGTGGGTTGGCGGGCTGGGCGATCGCCGGAGTGGCGAGGCAGGCGGTCAAGAGAACACGAGTGAGCATGGACATGCGGGGCTCCCGATTGGGCGGTGATGGATGATACCTCAAGAGAGGTACGGGGGCGGGAGGCAGATCTAGCTGCAACGCAACGCATTGCTGACGCGCGGAAGGTCGAAGAGTGCACGAACCGGGAATGGTGCGCGTCAGCAGGTCGTTGACCTGCAGCTAACCGGAGCAAACCGGTTAACCGGAATCACCGGCGCGACTCCATTAGCGTGAACAACCGGTCCATCGCCACGTCGTACGTCGCGGCGAACGGCTCCTTCGGGACCAGGAGGTAGTCGACGCCGCCGATGACGAAGATCGAGCGGTTCTGCCACTGGGCGGCGCCGTCGGCGTAAAGGACGTTCAGGCCGTCGCCGTGCCGCGTGACGACGTGCCGCTCGGTGTTCATCAGGTCCGAGACGATCGCCCGGCTCTTGAACCGGGCGAGGCGCGGGAGCGGGCTGCCGAGCAGGTTGTCGGGGATCTTGAACTCGGGGTTCATCGCGAACCCGGACTGGACGTTCTTGGTCGGGTCGCCGGCCGGGCCGGGCGGCCAGGGGTTCTCGGGCGTGTTGAACTGGTACTTCGGATCGTTCTCGGCGCCGCAGTAGAACGCGCGCGGCTCGGTCATCAGGTTGGCGAGGTAGAGCCGGCCGAAGAGCACGTACTCTTTGGCGGTCGACGAGTAGACCATGGAGTTGAACTGCTTGAACGGCCCGCGCCACCCGAGCGGGACCTGGTCGCGGTTGTCGTTGGCGTAGAGCGTGAGCGCCTGGTGCACCTGGCGGAGGTTGGACAGACAGGCAGCCCGGCGGGCCTGCTCGCGCGACTTCCCCAGGGACGGGAGGAGGATCGAGATCAGCAGGGCGATGATGCCGATGACGACGAGCAACTCGACTAGGGTGAACGCGCGCGGGGCGCTACGTCCGTTCGGGGCAAGAGAATGACGGGCGCGGCGCGACATCGTGCGCATAGTACATGCGAACGGGCGGTGCGCTAACCAAATCCCACCGGCGCCACTTCTATTGCGTCTTTTCTGGGATGACCGGCGACTTCGGGTCCGACTTGACCTCGGCGGGCATCTGTTTGGGCTTGGGCAGGCTGCCGTCGGCATCCTTGCCCTGCTGGAGCCGCTCGGCGTAGCGGGAACCGGGGTCGTTGGGATACTGGGCGGGATCGCCCGCCGTGTCGGCGTTCGTGCAGGCAAACGGACCTGTGACAAAGAGGCCGGCTGCGACAATCAGGGCGGGAAGAGTTAGGCGCATACGACCTCCGGTAAGGGATGTCGGAAGAGTGCAAGGGGTGTGCCTTACTCACGGGACGATCGCATTTCGGCGTCCGTCCCGCGCCAAGTTGCCGGGCCCCCTCGGCTGCCCCCGATTGCGGGCGCTCGGCCGCGCCGGTTACGCTCTCCGGCGTGACCGCTCACAGCCCGCCCGTGCCGCCGCCGCTCCCCGCGATCGATCGCGATTTGGCCTGCGTCGGGTGCGGGTACAACCTGCGCACGATGCCGGTCACCGGGCGGTGCCCCGAATGCGCGCGCGCCGTGGCCGACTCCGTCCCGCGCGGCGTGACCCCGTGGCACGACCGGTCGCTCGGCACGCTGGTCACGACCGGCGCGTGGCTGGCGATCGGGTCGACCGTCGTCTTCCTGGTG
>DASPKW010000293.1:0-15088 GCA_035627895.1 Tepidisphaeraceae bacterium
TCCGCACCTCCTCGTCGTCCCCCTTGGCCGACAGTTGCTTCAGCGTCGGCACCGCCGACGGCCCCAGCCGCGCCAGCGCGTCCTGCGCCGCCTGCCGCTTCTTCCAATCGTCCGCCGACAGGTCCGCAACCGCCGCCTCGATCTTCGCCTGTTGCTCGGGCGTGATCACCGGCGCTACGGGGGCGGACGTCGCGGGTTTGGTCGTCGGCCCCGTCGCGGGGCGCGCCGGCTCCGCCCCGACCGCGCAAATCGACAGACCCCCGAATCCGATTCCCACCACGCCGCTAACGACCCGTTTCGTCCACCTCATGTCGCAGGCCTCCCGAGTGTCCGCAAAGCGTACCAAGATCGCCACGATTTGGTTAGCTACAACGCAACGCGTTGCTGACGCGCGGACGGGGCGGTTGCGCGGTCGAGGGACCGCCCTCGACGTTCCACACGTCAGCAGGTCGTTGACCTGCAGCTATCCACTGGCCCCATCCCTTCGCCTTTCCCCGCCCGCCCGGTATCCTTCCCCCTACACCTCCATGGCCAAAGCACCCGCGCTACCCCCCGTCGACGTCCTGGTCCTCGGCGACCACCCGGCCGCCTACTTCGCCGCCGCGCTGCTCAAGCAGAAGTCCAAGCTCCACGTCATGCACGCCACCGTGCCCGGCGAAGAGCAGCCGGACCGCCTGTGCGTGGTCAACCCCGAGCTCTTCGACCTCCACCCCATCCTCACCCCGTGGCGGCGCAAGCTGGACATGACGACCGTTTACGGCCTGACCTTCCTCGCCGACGACCCCGCCACGCGCTCCGAATACCACGGCAAGTCCACCATGACGCTCGTCGCGTCCTACAAGGACGTCCGCAACGCGATGGTGAAGGCCGCCCAGGCCGAGGGCGTCGACTTCGTCACCCCCAAGACCGTCCAGGTCCTCCGCCTCGACGAGAAGGGGCTCGAGGTCACGCTCGGCCGGCACACGGTCCGCCCGCGCGTCATGGTGCTGGGCGCACACCTCCCCAAGGAGCAGGAAAAGATCCTCGGAATGCCCGAGGCCTGGGGCCAGGACGTCGTCCACCGCTACACCTTCGTCAAGTTCAAGGGCGGCAACAAGGTCGATCTCGGGCCCAAGACGGTCATCCCGATGTCGCTCGACCTGATGGGCAAGCTCTACTGGGCGTGGCTGCTCCCGTGCGGGCAGACGGTCCAGATCGCCGTCGAGCAGCCGCTCGAGAGCATCAACCAGATCCGCCCGCTCGACCTGCTCAAGCACTGGATCACGGTGCTCAAACGCCACAACGTGCTCAAGCCCGACTGTGACGTTCCGCTCAACGACGCCGAGTCGATGGACCTCCCCCTCGCCGGCGCCTTGATGCACGAGGGCCTGGCCAATCGCACGCTTTTGGTCGGCCCGGCAGGGGGGTTCTATTCCGCTTGCGCGGAGGACCTCTACCCCAACCTCTGGAGCGCCGTCCACGCCGCCGACGCGATCAAGAAGGCCTGGAAAGAGCCCCACCTTCAGGACGCCCTCCAGACCTACCGCCACAAGTGGCGCACGACCCTGGGCGACTACCTCCGCGGCCCCCAGCAGAACCTCCGCTTCCTCCTCCCGCTGGTCTACCGCAACGCCGTCATGACCCACCGGCTGACCGAGGCGATCCTGCTGGGCAAGGGCATGGTGCGGTAGTCCAGCAGCGCCCGCCCAAACACAGGGCCGGCCGCAGTCGCTTCGCGTCGTCGCGATTCTCCGCCGGGATGTCCGGGCAATGTACGGTTTTCCTCAAGCAATCTCGCACCGGCGCTCGATACACACCCTGTCGCGCAACTCCTGCACGACCGATAAGTCGCTCCGTCCGATAAGATCCCCCTCGCCAGTTTTGGCAGATGATTATGCTGGTTGAAATGGGAAAGCTGGGTAGACTGGGAAGGCGATTTGGGCCGGCGAGAACTGCCGGAGGCGCAGAAATAATTGCCGGTCGCCCATGCTGTTTGTCGTAATTGCCTGCCAGTGCACGGTTTGTCGATTTTCGAGATTCGCCCTCAAGCCTCAAGGGCGGCGAATCCCGCCTCCGATGTAGAAAGTGTCCGACGCACGAGTGTGGGTGTCGGTGATGCGGCGGTGGAACCGCCCTTCGCTTGAGTCGCAGTCCTCTAGCCCTCGGGGTCCTGACCATGAATCCGATCAACAACGTCGGCTCGAACAACCCGGTCTACAAGCTCGCCAACAACCCGATCCAGAAGCAGATCCCCACCGAGGCCGCCGGCCGGCCGTCGGCGTCCGACCGGGTCGAGCTGTCGGGCGTCGGCCACCTGCTCCAGTCGCTCAAGAACAACGACGTCCGCGCCGACAAGGTCGCCGACATCAAAGCCCAGATCGCCAGCGGCACCTACGAGGACGACGCCAAGATGGACGTCGCCGTGGACCGGATGCTGGACGATCTGCTGAAGTAAGCCGGCTTCACAACGCCACTAAAGCCCACGGGACGCGCACCCGCGCCGCCCGTGGGCTTTCTCGCGCGCCTTGGCGGGCCTCGCGCCCTTTTGACCCGGCCGGCCGACGGCAATACAACACCGGGCATGATTCAGATTGTTCTATTGGTCGTGGGCGTCGTCGCGATCGTCAGCGGGGCGCTGGAGCTGTCTCGAAAGAAGCAGGGTTCGGGCATCGGGCAGATCGTGATCGGCCTCGCCGTCATCGGCTTCGCGCTACTCATCCTTCCCCGCCTCTGACAGCTCTCCCGCCGAACCCGCGCTCCTCACGTCCGCGGGTGGATCTCGCACCAGTCGTCCTTGCAGATCAGCACGCCCCGCTCCGATACGTGCACGGGCGGTTCGAGCTCCAATTCCTTGTACAGCGCGTTCGGGTCGAACGGGCCCGTCAGGTGGATCTCCAACGGGAACTCCGGCGCCTTCTGGCCGACCTGCGCGATCCCCAGCCCCTGAGCCAGAAGGTGATCCAGTGGCCGCCTGAGGTGCTCGCACACCTCGTCCGTCGCGTACGTCACGTCGTGCATGATCTTCCCCCGCCGGCGCAGGCGCAGCACGACCCCCATCACAATGACGAGCACGACGACGCCGAGGAGTTGGAGCAGGTCGGTTGGACGCATGATGAATCGTAGGGTGGGCACCGCCCACCGTTTGGCAAGTCGGCGCGGGTCCACGTGAGTCGCGAGGCCCCGGTTTGACGGGTGCCATGCTCAGACCCGCCGAGTCATGTTCAAATTCGCGCGACGGCGCTGTCGGCGGGGATGAGCATGCGGCGCTCGATGTCCGCAGGGCCTTCGGCATGCTCATCCCGGCCGATCGTCGCTCTCGCGCGAGCGGCCCAGTTCGCCGCCGGTCTGAGCATGGCACCCGAAAGCCCTCGCGCCACCGGCGCGAATCCGACTCCACGGGAGTTGGCGTGCCGCCCGTCACTTCACCTCCGCCTTCACCGTCACCACCTTCTCCCCCGCCCCCGCCACTACTTCGAGCGGCACCTCCAGCCGCAGCGGCTTCACGAGGCACAGGCCCTCGTTCTCCCCCGCCTCGCAGTAGTACACGACCAAGTCGACGTTCAGCGTCGTCGCCCCGGCCACCAGCTTGACCTTCGTGCGGATCGGCAGCGTCGCGTCCTTGATGTTCCGGTCCGCCGCGTCCGCCGGGATCGAGACGATCTCCGCGTGCGGCGTCGATAGCCCCACGTACAGCGGCGCGTCCCCGTTCAGCTTGTGTCCCTTCGGCAGCGCCACGTCGATCACGATTTCCGCGTCGCCCGCCGCCACCCGCTGGGCCGGCAGCGTCGTCACCGGGCCCGAGAGCGTCTTGTGCGTCGCCTTGGTCATCGTCTCCAAGCCCGTGATCTTCAGCGTCGAGACGTTCTTCGAAGCGAAATCGTAGACCCGGATCGCGTGGTTGTTCGTGTCGGCCACGTACAGCTTCCCGCCCGCCAGCGCCAGGCCGTTGGGCTCGTTCAGCATCGCCTGGTCGGCCGGGCCGTCCTTGTACCCGCCCTTGCCGGTGCCGATCAGGGTGCTGATCGTCTTGTTCTTCAAATCCAGCCGCTTCACCTTGTTGTTGTACGTGTCCGCGATCAGCAAATCACCCTCGTAGAACAGCACGCCCAGCGGGTGCTGGAGCAGGGCGTCGGCGAACGGCCCGTCCTTGTCACCGAAGTCGAAGAGGCCCTTGCCGATGAGCGTCTTGACCTGCCCCTTCGGGTCCAGGTCCGCCGTGCGGATCGCGCTGATCTCCGAATCGGCGAAGTACAGCGTCGTCCCGGCCGGGTCCTTCACGATCCCCGACGGCTGGGCGAGCTGCGCATCGGCCAGCGGGCCGTCCTTCAGATTCTCGCGCGACGACCCGGCGAACGGCTCGGCCGCCCCCGTCCCCAGCTCGATTCGCCAGATCTGGTGCGGGCCCGCCATCGCCACGTAAAGGTGATCCTTGTGCACCAGCAGGTCCCAAGGCGAGGCGAGCGCCACATCCCGCCCGACGCCCGGCACGTTGGTTCGCGTCGCCTGCTTGCCGCTCCCCGCGAGCGTGCGGACGACCTTTTTGACGAGGTCCACTTCGCGGACGGCGTGATTCTCGGTGTCGGCCACGTACAGCTTCTCGCCGGCGGGGTCGAACGCCACGCCCTGCGGCTGGTGGAACTTCGCCTCGCTAAACGAGCCGTCCACCAGGCCCTTCGATCCCTCGCCGATCGTGAATTCCACTTTCCCGCTGGCCGCGTCGAGGATCAGGATGCGGTTGTGGTTCGAGTCGGAGATGGCGAGCCACTTGCCGCTCGCCGCGATCTTGCCCGGGAACGCCAGCAGCGACTTGGGCGCCTTGTCCTTCTCGAGCGCAAACTTCATCGGCCGGCGGTCGATCTTCTTCTCCGCGTCCCACGCCTTGATCAAATCGCCGATCACCGGGTCCCACTGCGCGAAAATGCCCTCGCCCGACTTTTTGCGGAGGATCTTTCCCTCCGGATCGATCAGCACGAACGTGGGCCAGCCCTTGGCGTCGTACGCGTTCCAGACGTCGAACGACTTGTCGTTGATCACCGGGTGCGTGATCTCGTAGCGGAGGATCGCCTCGCGGATGTTGGACGACTCTTGCTCTGTCGTGAACTTCGCCGAGTGCACGCCGATCACGACCAGCTCGTTCGGGTACTTCTCCTCGAGCTTGTGCAAATCGGGGATGACGTGAATGCAGTTGATGCAGCAGTACGTCCAGAAGTCGAGCAGGACGAACTTCCCGCGGAAGTCGGCGAGCTTGAGCGGCTTGTCGGTGTTCAGCCACTCGAGCTCCGCCGGGAACTCCGGCCCCGCGGCCTTCCCCTGCATCGCCGGGTCGATCCCGCGTGCGGGCAGGGCGAGCATCAAGGCGAGCAGGGGGATCAGGCGGTGGGTCATAGCGCGGGTCTCCAAGGGCCAGCAGATCATAGCGGGTAAACCGTGATCGGTTGAGCGGCGGACGGAGACAAGCGCAGTTCAGCGCCGGAGCGTCGAGACTGTCATTCCGAGGTACGCCGAGGAATCTGGCCGGCGCTTCGGGGCCGCAAGCTCGCGAAAGGCGTCCGAAGACGATCGAGTGGCGAGTGGGTCCTGACGTACCGGCCAGATCCCTCGCGAGTACACTCGGGGACAGATCCACACAGTGACGCGAAGCACTGTTGTCGACCGTCATCCCGGAATTTCGTTTATCATCTTGAAATCCGTTATGCCGGACGATACATTCTTCATCTCGGATGAAGAAGCTCCCGCCCAAACCCGCCGAAGTCGTCGACCCCGTCCACGAGCAGCTCTGCACGCGCGTCCGCGACCTGCGCAAGCGCAGGAACTGGACTCTCGAAGACCTCTCCGCCGCGTGCGGCGTCTCCAAGTCCATGCTCTCGCAGGTCGAGCGCGGGGAGGCCAATCCCACCCTCGCCGTCGCGTTCCGCATCGCCCGGGCGTTCGGCCTGTCGATCGGCGAGCTCGTCGAGTCGCCGGACGGCGGCCGATCCCGCGTCGAGGTCATCCGCGGCTCTGACCCCGCCTTCGTCTACCGCGCCGACCGCCAGTGCCGCATCCGAACGCTCTCGCCACTGCATTTGGAGAAGTCCGTCGAGTTCTATGAGGTCGTCCTGAAGCCCGGCGGCACGCTCGCCAGCGCGCCGCACTTTAAGGGCGCCCGGGAACTGGCGACCGTGCAGTCCGGCTCGATCCGCATTACCTCCGGCGACGAGTCCTCCGACCTCGCCGCCGGCGACTCCGCCCACTACCCCGCCGACGTCGCCCACGCGATCAAGAACGCCGGCGACGCCGAGGCGGTCGTCTACCTCGTCGTCACGTACTCGGCCGACGCATGACCGTATCCGACACCCCCATCCTCTACTGGGTCGACCTCGCCGGCGTCGCCGGGTTCGCACTGTCGGGCGCGCTCCGCGCCGTCGACCGCCGGCCCGATTTCGTCGGCATGCTCATCCTCGCCTGTTGCACGGCCATGGGTGGCGGGGCCGTGCGCGACGTCCTCCTCGGCCGCGAGGTCGCGTTCCTCCGCAACGGCGCGTACCCGGTCGTCGTCCTGCTCGCCGTCATCGCCGTCTGCCTGTTCCCCGCGACCCTGGTCCGCCGGACGCGCGTGTTCGAGTACTTCGACGCGATCGGCCTGGGCGTGTTCACCGCCGTCACCGCCTCGCTCACCTGGCGGACGCCGGGCGTCTCGGCCGCGTCCGTCCTCATGGTCGCGACCGCCGCGGGCTGCGCGGGCGGCGTCCTCCGCGACCTCCTGATCGACAAGCCGACCCTCATCCTCAGCAACGAGCTCTACGTCACCCCCGCGATCATCGGCGCCGCGGCGTTCATCTCGCTCGAGCGCCTCGGCGCCCACGCCGACGCCGCCTTCATCGCCTCGATCGTCGTCACCACCACGCTCCGCACGTGCGCGATCCGCTTCGGCTGGCGCCTCCCCCTCGTCCCCGGCGCCCACCTCGGCGAAACCAACCCCATGGCGGCCGCCGAACGGACCTCCACCGACCCCTCAACTCGATCGGAACACCCATGAAAACCATGCCCGCGCTCGTCAAACGTGAACGCAAGGAAGGCCTCTGGCTCGAGGAGGTGCCGGTCCCGCAGATCGGCATCAACGACGTCCTGATCGAGGTGCTCAAGACCGGCATCTGCGGCACCGACGTGCACATCTACAACTGGGACGCCTGGGCTCAGAAGACGATCCCCGTGCCGATGGTCGTCGGCCACGAGTTCGTCGGCCGGATCGTCGGGCTCGGCGAGAACGTCCACGACTTCCACGTCGGCGACGTCGTCTCGGGCGAGGGCCACGTCATCTGCGGGCGCTGTAGAAACTGCCTCGCCGGCCGCCGTCACCTCTGCAAAGACACCCAGGGCATCGGCGTCAACCGCCCCGGCGCGTTCGCCCGGTACCTCGCCCTCCCCGTCACCAACGTCTGGGTGCACGAGTCCGTCGCCGACCGCGAGCACGGACACCCCTCGAAGATCTCCCGCGACGTGCAGTCGATCTTCGACCCGTTTGGCAACGCCGTCCACACCGCGCTGCAATTCGACCTCCTCGGCGAAGACGTGCTCGTCACCGGCTGCGGCCCGATCGGCGTGATGGGCGTCGCCGTCGCCAAACACGCCGGGGCGCGATTCGTCGTCGCCACCGACGTGAACCCCTACCGCCTCGAGCTCGCCAAGCGGATGGGCGCGACGCGCGTCGTCAACGTGAAGGAGGAAAAGCTCGCCGACGTCCAGAAGGAACTCGGCATGAAGGAGGGCTTCGACGTCGGCCTCGAAATGTCCGGGAGCCCCGCCGCGTTCCGCGACATGCTCGCCAACATGGCCCACGGCGGCAACGTCTCCATGCTCGGCATCCCGCCCGGCGGCGAGATGGCCATCGACTGGAACACCGTCATCTTCAACATGCTCACCATCAAGGGCATCTACGGCCGCGAGATGTACGAGACGTGGTACAAGATGACCGTCATGCTCCAGTCCGGCCTGGACATCTCCCCCGTCGTCACCCACCGCTACGGCTACCAGGACTTCCAGAAAGGCTTCGACGCCATGCGCGGCGGCCAGAGCGGGAAGGTCGTCCTGACGTGGGCGGAGGGGTGAGGCGATGAGGAAACGTGAAGGCGGGAAGCATCGAGCAGGGGGGCGCGGTGTGCTCACTTCAGTGAGCATGCCGGGGACACCGATCCTCGAACCGCGGCGCTCCGCAACTCGACGTTGGACGTTCGATATTGAATCTTCGATGTTTGATCGAACGAAAGAGAAAAGCCCACGGAACTCATCGTCCCGTGGGCTTCATATGATCACTCGCTAAGCCGCAACCGGCCTCAAATCAACTTCGTCTTCCCCGGCTCGGGGATCTCGACCGGCGGCGGCGCCGCGTCCTTCGAGAGGTTCTCGGGGATCAGCCGCAGCTTCGAGTTCATCGCGAAGTCCCAGCTGACCTTCTTGCCCGTGTAGCAGCTCATCCGGCCCATGATCGCCGTCAGCGTGCTCTCGGCGACCTGCTGCGTCTCGTTGAGCGGCGTTCCGGCCTTGATCGACTTGAGCAGGTCGATGTGCTCCTGCACGTACCCCGACTTGGTGTTCTTGAAGTTCTGCCGCTGCCCGCCCTTGGGCTGGATCCAACCGCCGGGGTTGGACGTGCCCTTGGAGCCGATCGCGAACTCGGACACCGGGCTGTCGGAGTTGGGCCAGTGCCGGCCGTACGACAGGACGCGCCCGCCGTTGGGGTACTCGTACTCGACCGCCGTGTGGTCCCAGATCTCGCCCGGCTCCTTGCGGACCTGCCGCCCGCCCATGCCGAAGGCCGAGATCGGGTGCGAGTTCATGACCCAGTTGGCCACGTCGAGGTTGTGGATGTGCTGCTCGCAGATCTGGTCGCCGGACAGCCAGATGTGGTGGTACCAGTTGTGGACCTGGTACTCCATGTCGGTCATCCAGGCCTCGCGCTTGCGCCACCAGATCCCGCCGCCGCACCAGTAGACGGACATGTGCAGGACGTCGCCGATCGCGCCCTCGTGGATCTGCTTGATCGTGTCGATGTAGTTCGTCTCGTGGCGGCGCTGGGTGCCGGCGACGACGCCGAGCTTCTTCTCGGTCGCGAGCTTGCCGGCCTCCATCACCTTGCGGACGCCCCACGGGTCGGTCGCGACGGGCTTCTCGAAGAACACGTGCTTGCCCGACTGGATCGCGGCCTCGAAGTGGATCGGGCGGAAGCCCGGCGGGGTCGCGAGGATCACCAGCTCGACGTCGGAGTTGACCAGTTCCTTGTAGCCGTCGAGGCCGACGTACTGGTTCTTCTTGTCGATCTTGTTCCGCTCGATGAAGTCCTTCTTGTCCTTGGCCTCGAACGGGAACACGTCGGCGACCGCGTGCACCTTGACCTTGACGCCCGCGTCCTTGGACGCCTCGACGATGTTGCCGGCGGCGCCCTTGCCGCGCCCGCCCGCACCGACGATGCCGACCTTGAGCTCTTCGGAGACTTGCGACCAGGCGAAGTTGGTGCCGAGGGCGGCGAACGTCGCGGCGCCGGCGGCGGCGGTCGTGCCGCGGAGCATGCCGCGGCGGCTGACGCCGGCGGGCCGCGTCGGGCCGGTGCCGGCGATCGGGGTGGGGTTCGAACCGGTGGGATTCATGTGCGGTTTCCTTTCCTCGCGGAGCTTCGACGGGGCCGGACGTTCGCGCCCGTCTCGAATCAGTGCTACGCGCGGTCCGAAACGGCGTTGCCGCAGGGCCCGCGCGCGCGACGATCCACGTATCATCCGCGCGGGGGGCGGCGTGTAAAGGGAGGACGCCGGGAAGGCGAGGCTCCGTCCGGGCCGTTGCCAGCGGAGATGGGGAGGTGGTGGGATGGGGTGATGGGGGGTGCAAGTCCGATAGCTACAACGCAACGCGTTGCTGACGCTTTCGACGGTCCGTCCGAGTCCTCTGCCTCCCCATCCCACCATCACGCCGTGATTCACAGGTGGCGCGGATCGCGCGCGCCACTATGCTCCCGAACGCCATGAGCACTCCCCCCATCCGCGTCACCGTCTGGAACGAGGGCCGCCACGAGAAGAACAACCCGGCCGTCGCCGCGATCTACCCGCGCGGCATCCACGGCGCGCTCGCCGACCACCTCAACGTCGCCAGCCGCATCGCCGCCCGCACGGCCACCCTCGACGACGACCACGACCACGGCCTGACCGACGCCGTCGTCGACTCGACCGACGTCCTCCTCTGGTGGGGCCACCTCCACCACGACGACGTCCGCGACGACGTCGTCGCCCGCGTCCACCAGCGCGTGCTCGCCGGCATGGGCCTGGTCGTCCTGCACTCGGGTCACTTCTCGAAGATCTTCAAACGCCTGATGGGCACCACCTGCGACCTCAAGTGGCGCGACGCCGGCGAGCGCGAGACCCTCTGGGTCACCCGCCCGGGCCACCCGACCGTCGAAGGCATCAACGACCACTTCGGGCTCGAACATGAAGAAATGTACGGCGAGTTCTTCGACGTCCCCGAGCCCGAGTGCACGTTCCTGATCTCCAGCTTCGCCGGCGGCGAGGTCTTCCGCAGCGGCATGACCTGGACCCGCGGGGCCGGGCGAGTCGTCTACTTCCGCCCGGGCCACGAGCTATTCCCGACGTACCACGATTCGCGCGTGCTACGGGTCATCGAGAACGCGGTGCGGTGGGCGAATCCGACTTGGGCGAACGTGGCGTACGGGGAGCGAGCGCAGGGTTGGATTGAACAGCGTCGCGAAACGGGCAAACCGTCATCCTGAGCGCAGCGAAGGATCTGGCCTCGAACACCAGTGCTCGCCGATTCGCGCCACAGCGTCCGACCTGTCATCCCGAGGAACGAGGGATCTGACCTCGAACGACAGGGACTTTACGACATGGGCGAATCATCGGGCGAACACGAATTGCCAACGTCGAACGGGCCACGACGCACCAGCCAGATCCTTCGGAGTACCTCAGGATGACGGACCTCAAAATCCGCGTCGTCACGGCAACGAGAACGCCACCCACGCATCCCCCGCCTTCACGTTCAACTTCCCGCCACCCGTCGCCGGGATCACCACGTACTGCTTCCCGCCCACCTGATACGTACTCGGCGGACACGAACCCGCGTACGGCAACACCGCCGACCACAACTCGGCGCCATTCCAAGCGTCAAACGCGCGAATCTTGTTGTCGCGCGTCCCCGAGCAGAACACCACCCCGCCCGCCGTCACGATGGGCCCGCCGAAGTTCTCCGTCCCCGTCTTAGCGATCCCCTTCGCCGTCAACTCCGGATACTCGCCCAGCGGCACGCGCCAGGCGATCCGGCCCGTCGACAAGTTGACCGCCACCAACTCGCCCCAAGGCGGTTTCACGCCCGGGTATCCCTCGTCGTCCAGCACCTTCGGATACCCGCCGTCGCGATACGCCGGCCGCTCGGGCCGCGCCGCCGTCTTCACGTTCGGCCGGTCGCGGTCGAACAAATAGTCGAGCAGCGCCTTCTTCTCCGCCTCCGTCACCGTCGGCGCGATCGGCGTCATAATGCCCTTGCCGTTGTTGATCTGACCCATCACCACGTCGTCCTTCAGCCGGTGACCCAGCCCGTGCAGCGACGGCGCCGTCTGCAACCCCTCGCGGCTCGCGCCATGGCAGCCGGCGCAGTTCGTCAGGTAAACCGTCCGCCCCGGCGTCGCCGGCACCTTCGTCTCGTCGACCGGCGGGCGCTCGTTGCGGTGCACGCTGGGCGTCCAGAGGATGTGGTTGACCGAGACGATCAGGTACCCGCTCGCCGGGTCGAAGCACGCGCCCGTCCACTCCGCCCCGCCGTGGAAGCCGTACATCGCCAGCGGCTTGCCGACCTCGAACGGCTCGAACCACCCGAACGTTGCGTCGTCGAGCTTCGACGACACCGCGAGGTTCGCGTCCGGCGAGAGCGTGGTGATCTGGTCGAGCGCGAACGCCCGCCGGGCGAACGGCTCGGGCAGCTCCACGTCCGGCTGGTAAGGCGACGTCCGCTCGCCCGGCAGCTTCGACACCGGCGCGCGGCGCAGGCGGAACGGGAACAGCGGCTTGCCCGTCACGCGGTCCAGGACGAGCGTGTTCCCGATCTTCGTGACCGCCGCGACCGCGTCGACCTTCCGCCCGTCCTTATCGATCGTCACGAGCACCGGCGGCGCAGGGATGTCCAGGTCCCAGATGTCGTGGCGCACCTCCTGGAAGTGCCAGAGACGCTTACCGGTCAGCGCGTCGATCGCCAGGACGCAATTGCTATACAGATTGTCGCCGAGGTGCCCCACGCCGACGAAATTGGGCTTGGGCGAGCCCGTGGCGACGTAGGCGATCCCGCGCGACGCGTCCAGCGCCATCCCGCCCCAGCAGTTGGCGCCGGCCTGCTGCTTGTCCCAGGTCGATGCGCCCGGGTCGTCGCCGCGCGCGATCGTCTCGAACGTCCACAGGCGCTTCCCTGTGACCAGGTCGTGGCCGAACACGTCGCGGTCCCACCCGGCGAAGACGATCACGTTCTTGTAGACGGCCGGCGCGACCACCGTCGGCGGGATCTCGATTTTGCCCTTTTCGCCGAACGATTCGATGGGCTGACCGGTCTTCGGGTCGACCGCCCAGAGCGCCTTGCCCGCCCCGAACAGCAGGCGGGCGGAGGTGCCCAGCGCCGGGTCGGCCGGGACGTACGTTATCCCGCGGTGCGCCGGCCGGCCGTTGCCCGGGCGAAACGCCCAGATCTGCTTGCCCGTCTCCGCGTTGACGGCGGCGACCTGGCCCGTGGGCGTCGGCACGTACATTACCCCGTCGACCACGATCGGGTTGCACTGGATGTTGGCGTACCCGTTCGTCGAGTTGTACGTCCACGCCTTCTTGAGCTGCCCCACGTTCTCCCGCGTGATCTGCGTCAGCGGCGAATACCGCGTGTTCGCGTTGTTCCCGTGCGACCGAAACCAGGCCGCGTACTCCGCCGCCCCGGGCCACCCGTTCGTCGGCGTCAGCTCCGCGGTTGGCGCGGCGGGAATCGTCTGAAACTCCGGGAGTGTCGCGCGCTCCGCAGGATCCTCAACAGCCCAGTAATCCACCTTCGTGCCCGAAACCGGACTCGGGCTAGTTGCTTTAGCGGCTTGGGGGACACCCACCGGCGCCTCCGCCTTCGGCATCCCCGGCGCCTTCCACGTCCGTGGCACCGGCTTCGGGATCGCAGCCTTCATCGCCGTCTGCTTCACGACGTACTCGAGCCCCTCGATGTTATCGAGCAACCGCCCCTCGGCGTCCTCGTTCGTGTGATTCAAGACCCCGATCGGCCCCGCGTACCCGCTGGCGCGCACGCTCCGGATGATCGAAAAGTCGAGATCGCCCTGCCCGATCGGCATGATTTTCATGCCCTTCTTGTCCCCGCCCGCCGTCATGCCATTCAGGTTAAGGCAGTAAAGGTGCGGCTTCATCTTCCCCAGCAACTCGGCGAAGCGGGCGAGGTGATCGTGGCCGTGGTGAAAGTTGTAGACGATCCCGACGTTGGCGACGCCCTCCCTCTTCAGCGCCTCGATGACCGCGATCTGGTTCTCGGGTTCGCCGAACCACCCGCCGTGGTTGTAGAGCGCGACGGTGCACCCGATCTTCCCCGCCTCCAGCGCGATCGGGCGGATCGCGTCCGCCGCCGCCGCCACCTTTCCCGCCTGGTCCAGTTCCGCCTTCGGCGACGCCATCACCCAGAGCTGCGTCTTAACCTTGTGTTTGGCGAGCGTGTCCAGGATGAACCGCGCGTCCTTGTTGATCGACCCGGGAAACCAGAACGCGGTCAGTTCGATTTCGTGCTTCTTCAGAGCCGCGATCTCGCGCTCGAGCGTGGGCAAGTGCTCCGCCCGCCAGTCGTACGCGAACTTCCGGATCCCGAGCTTGGCCATCATCGCCGCCCGCTCCTCCGGCGACCGCTTCTTCGCGTCGAACGGCACGATGCACCACGCGACGAGATTCTCGCGCGCGAAAACGTCGGCCGGCGCGGCGGCAACGGAACGCGAGCAGACGACCGCGAGCAGTGCGATGACGAGAGGGCGCATGATGGCAAAAGATACCGGCCGGACCCACCGACGTGTATCGACCGCCCCCTTATAAGCCGCTGGACTTGCCGAGCGCGTCCAGCAGCGTTCCCCACCAAGCAATCGTTCGAATCCGAAACTCCGCGGTTCCGCGTTATACTCTCCGCCACGGATCCTGACCCGCGGGGGTCGACATAAGGGCACCAAACGGAGCATCCAAATGACGACGCGGGCGACAATCGGGTGGGTGCTGATCACGATCGCCGGCCTGCTCGCGCGCGGCGCGGCCGCCCAGCCCAAACTCGTCTACGGCGACGACCCCGAGGCCGCCGAGGTGCGCAAGGCCGTGACCGAGTTCTACACCAAGCTCGGCGCCGCCGACGCCGCCGGTGCCAAGGCCGCGTCCGATCTGACCGGCGACGACGCCAAGGAACTCGACGCGTACCTCGCCGCCGTCCGGGCGTCCAACGACACCAAGAAGGCGCTGCTCGACAAGTTCGGCGACGACGCCGACGGCCACCCCCTCGCGTCCGTCACGCTCGGCGACATGATCGCCGGCACGCCGCGCCAACTCGACGACCGGATCTTCGTGCTCACGCCGGACGGGGCGTCGGTCGCGTCCCCCGGAAGCGTGTTCGGCCACGGCATGCGCCTGCGCAAGGCCGGCGGCAAGTGGCGGGTGACGCACCTGACGTCCGGACCGCCCGCCGAGCCGGGCCGCGACGCGGCAGCCGGCGTCGTCCGCGACATGTACACGGGCGTGGCGGCCGACGTGAAGTCCGGAAAGGTCCGCCGACTCGCCGACCTCGAAACCGCGTTCGAACCGTGGAACAAAAAACTCACCGAGACGATGACGGCGGCCGCGGCGCGCGTCGGCACGCGCGTGTCGCCCCCGCCGGCCGCGGGCAAGTGGGACGCCCCGCCCGCCGAGGCGCTCCAGGCGCTGATCGGCAAGGAGATCTCGTCCCCCGAGGCGGGGAAGGTGATCGGCGCGCTCCCGGGCGTGCCGGGCGTCCAGGCCGGGCCCGGGCCGATGACGCTCGTCTCGGTCGAGGGCGGGGTCATGCTCGTGTTCGACGCGGAGACGGCCAAGATTCGCGGGGC